>NZ_JAQPOK010000041.1 GCF_030068445.1 Roseofilum halophilum BLCC-M91
CGCGCGGCAAAAAAGTTGCTAAATGCGGTTTGTAGGTGTCTTAACCCCTGTTGCAAGGGGACACAACTGACTTCGTTTAAGAAATCTAACTCTTCTTGTTTTTTCCAGGCAGTCAACATTGAAGAGGTTTGAGCGTAATCGATTCTTTCTTGTAGTGAGTACCAAGCCTGAGTTCTTTCATGGAGCGCTTTGTTGTAAACTAATCTTACACAACCCAAAGTGCGCCGCAATAGCGAGTCTTGCTCTAAGGTTGGGTAAAATCGGTAGTTAAATGCTCTTTCCATGTGGGATTCAAAGGAGTTCTCACATTGTAGCACCTAAGATGTAATTGTGGTAGTCTATGGTTAGTAAAGCCGCCCTGGAAGGGCGGGGTTTCAGACCCAATTTTTCTGATGAGTTTCAAATTGCCCAGTAAACTGCATGAATCGTGGATAGTTTTTTTGATTACTTCTTGCTTATTATTTTGGGGAATAGTTGAGAATACTGGTCAATATCGAGCCGATCTGGAGGATTAAGACTGTCTGTTTGCAGTTGAGTCAGTAAAGTTTTGCTCTTCAGGAGTAGTTGGCGAATATCTAACCCTGCATATTCCGGTTGATAGCGACTTAAGCGGCTGATCCCTTCACCGAGTAGAATCATGGCCCCCCGTAAATTTTGATTGCCCAGATGATAAATAGCGACAGCAATTTGTAAGATACCTTGATAGAGGGTGCGTTCGGGTTCCGAGGCTTCGAGCCAAAGGGCTTCTAGGGTATCGTGACAGGCATAAAATTCTTGTTGGTTAAATTGTTGAATACCGTGCCAAAATTCAGGGGGCAGTTGATTAGACATAGGATGGGATTTTATTCTGACTCTGGATCGTCTTGCTCTAAGTGTTCTTGGATCTCTTCTAAGCTCTGATGACCAGAGGCGATCGCCCTCGAACAAGTCCAACTACTTGGTAACATAGCTGGCCATCCTTTGCGGATCGCTTCTGGACAGATGGCATGAATGGTTAATTGACAATCAATCATTTGTACGCCGGTTTTACAAGCTTGTTTTAAGCTTTGCTTGAGAATTGTATCATTCTTGAATTCTAGGGTTTGGTTACACTGAATGCAGACAATATGATGATGGTGATGGGGATAGGGATGATTCAATTCGTAGTGTTTATGACCCTCTGCCAGTTCCAGTTCCCGAATAATCCCCATTCTAGCCATCAATTTCACCGTGCGGTAAATGGTTGATAAGCTAATCTTCTCCCCCCTTTGTTTGAGCAGATCGTGGAGTTCTTCAGCGCTCAGATGGTTACCCCTGGGTAGATTCTGGAAAACATGCAGAATCGTTTCTCGTTGGGGAGTTAAGCGCCAACCTTTGGCATTGAGTTCAGCCTTGAGAGAGGTGGGAGTACATAAAGACATGAGAAATTCTCAATAACAGTGGTGTTCTTAAAATTATAAAGCCCCAATTACTGATTTGCAAAAAAGCAACATTATTGAGAATATCTTGCAACGTCCTCTACTGGGCTGTTTCAGCTAAAATACTCAATGGCTGGACTCAAAGAATCCCCGAACTGAAGAGACGGGGATTCTTTGAGCTTTTTAAGCACTTTTATACTCGTTTTTGGATTCCGGTAAGGTAAGGATTTCAGCTCCATTATCGGTAACGGCGATCGTATGTTCAAACTGGGCCGATAGCTTGCCATCTTTGGTTATCGCTGTCCAATTATCCTCTAAAACCTGAGCCTCATAGGTTCCCTCATTAATCATCGGTTCAATGGTAAACACCATCCCTTTACGCAGGCGTTTCCCTTTTCCTCTGACTCCATAATGGGGAACCTGGGGAGCGGTATGAAATTCACGGTTAATTCCATGGCCGACAAAATCTCGCACTACGGAAAACCCATGGGCTTCAGCATACTCTTGAATGGCTGCACCAATATCGCCAATTCTACCCCCTGGTTTCACGGCCGCAATCCCGCGCATCATACATTCATAGGTGACTTCTACCAGCTTTTTGGCGACGGGTGAAGGAGTGCCGACAAAAAACGTCCGCGATGTATCTCCATAATAGCCATCAAGGATCGGAGTTACATCGATATTAATAATGTCACCGTCCTTGAGTTTTTGTTTGCTATTGGGGATACCGTGACAAATCACTTCATTGACACTGGTACAAATGGATTTGGGGAAGCCATGATATCCTAATGGCGCACTAATGGCCCCATGTTCGCGAGTCCAACGCTCGGCTTCATCATTTAACTCTAAGGTACTGACTCCAGGTTGTACCATGGGCGCTAGGTGATCGAGTAACTGACTGGCTAAGAGGCCCGCTTTTCGCATTTTGTCGATTTCGCGACGTGATAGCAATACAATTGTTTCGCTTCCCATGTTTCTAATATCTCAAAGGTGATGTCTTCACTATTGATCTATGATACGGGAATGAGTGATGGGGAGATAGCAGGGCTGTTGTATTCTTTCCTCAACTATCCGGTGAGGATGTCAATTGGGAATTTTGGGCTAAAATCCCGTACTTGGGAGCCAAGACCATGGCGAGAATGAAGAAGAGGGTCAAGAGTACGACGATCGCCCCTCCTGTGGAGATATCGAGATGATAGCTGAAATAGGTTCCCAGGATGCACGATAGGACGCTACTGGTAATGGAGAGTCCCATCATGCGATCGAAGCGATCGGTGAGTAAATAGGCGATCGCTCCCGGAGTCACTAACATGGCAATAACCAGAATAATCCCCGCCGTTTGCAGAGCGGTGACAATGGTTAACGCCAACACCGACAACAACGTATAGTACATCAATTGAATATTTAACCCGATCGCCTTGGCATGATTGGGATCGAAACAGAATAATAACAAATCCTTGCGCCGCAACCCAATCACCAATAGGGTAATTGTCCCCGCGATTAAGGTTTGGATAATATCACTGTTGGAAATTCCCAACACATTGCCAAACAGGATATGAAACAAATCTACATTACTGGGGATTTTAGTAATCAACACAATCCCAAAGGCAAAAAAACCGGTAAAGACAACCCCAATTACTGCATCCTCTTTTAACCGCGTTTTTGATTGCACATAACCGATGGCAACGGTTGCGCCAAATCCAAATAGGAATGCTCCCACCGCAAAGGGAATATTCAAAGCATAGGCAACGACTACCCCAGGAACCACCGCATGGGAAACTGCATCCCCCATCAGCGACCAACCTTTGAGGGTAATATAACAGGAGAGTACGGCACAGACTAAGCCGACAAAGGCACTCACCCATAAGGCTCGGACTAAAAACCCATATTCTAGGGGTTCGATGAGCCAATCTAAAATGGGTATAGTGGTGATTAAAGAATTCATAGATATTAAGTAATAAGTAATGAGTAATAAGTAAGAAATAAATCCTTCAGCTTGGGAGAGAGATTTAGTAGGTTGGGTTGAGGAACGAAACCCAACAAATACCTTGGGTTTGTGTTGGGTTTCACTTCGTTCAACCCAACCTACAGAACCTAAAACTGCTGGGGAATAGGGAATAGTCAAGAATCAACCTCGAAATTTGGGGAAAAAGAGCGCAAACTTTGCACGGGTAAGCCGCCAAATGTCATGGCGAGATTTTCTGGGGTAAAGGTTTCTTCTGTGGTTCCGGAGGCGAGAATGGTTTGATTGATTAAAATGGTGCGATCGCAGAATGTGGAAATCGAGGCTAAATCGTGGGTAGACACCAGAATGGTGTGTCCCTCATCGCGCAACTGCATCAGCAAATCAACGATCCGCTTCTCGGTTTTCACGTCTACGCCGGTAAACGGTTCGTCTAATAAGATGACTTTACCCTCTTGAGCGAGCGATCGGGCCAAAAATGCCCGTTTCTTTTGTCCTCCCGACAGCTCCCCTATTTGCCGATGGCGAAATTCCACCATTCCCACCCGCTCTAAACTTTCCATCACCAACCGCCGATCTTTAGCGCTGGGAATGCGTAACAAATTCATATAGCCATAGCGCCCCATCATCACCACATCAAACACGCTCACCGGAAAATTCCAATCCACTTCATCCGACTGGGGTACATAGGCCATTATCTGCCGCTTTTGAGCTATTTGCACCCGCATACCACCCACCCGAATTTGTCCTTGCTTCGGCGGTAAAAAGCCCATAATTGATTTAAATAATGTTGATTTTCCGCCCCCATTGGGCCCGACTAGGGCGGTAATCGTTCCCGGTTCCACGGTACAGGTGGCATTATAAATTGCCAGTCGAGCATTACTGTAAGTCACACTGAGTTGATCGACAGTTATATTGAGCGATTCAGTCAAAGATGGCATGGTGTTCTCCAATGGGTTAAGTTCAGGCAAATATCAATGAACAATTAACAATGAACAATGAACAATTAAATAATTGATCTGGTTTGGGGCAGGTTCACAAAGGTTATGGATAGGAATTGGGGATATTGGTAAACCTGCCCCTACAGATTACTTATTACTTATCAACAATCCCTCCGTAATCAGTTGCACATCATATTCGAGTAGCTCTAAAAATGTCGGCACGGGGCCATCTGCCGTAGACAAAGAATCAACATAAAGATTGCCGCCAAAGGTTGCGCCCGTGGTTTGGGCGACTTGCTTTTGTCCTTTATCATTCACCGTTGTTTCACAAAAAATGGCGGGAATGTTCTGACTTTTGACGCGATCGATTACCCCTGCCACTTGTTTGGGCGTAAACTGTTGCTCGGAATTAATCGGCCAAATATAAATTTCTTTCATTCCATAATCGCGAGCCAGATAAGAAAAAGCGCCTTCACAGGTGACTAAGTAGCGTTGATTTGGGGGCACTTTTTCTATGGCTTCGCGCAATTTTTGGTCAATGGCCTTGAGTTTTTCGCTATAGGCTGCTGCATTGGCGTTATAGGTTTTGGCATTTTCTGGATCGAGGGTAACAAAGGCTTGGCGGATATTTTCCACATAAATCAGGGCGTTTTGGGGAGACATCCAAGCGTGGGGATTGGGTTTGTCGGTGTAGGGGCCTTCGGCAATGGGGATGGGTTTAATGCCTTTGGTTAAGAGGACAGAGGGCACGTTGTCGAGGTTGCCTAAGAATTGTTCAAACCAGCGCTCTAGATTCATGCCGTTATAGAGAATGAGATCGGCTTCTTGTGCTTGGGTGAGGTCGCTGGGGGTGGGTTCGTAACCGTGGATTTCTGCACCGATGCGGGTTATGGACTCGACGGTTAGTTTGTCTCCGGCAATGTTTTGGGCAATGTCGGCCAGAACGGTAAAGGTGGTGAGGACTTTCTTTTTGTTTTCGGTTTCTCCGGGGAGGGAGGCTGAGTTTTCAGGGGTTGAGCTGAGGGTTGAGGGGGTAGGGGGGTCTGGGTTTGTACAGCTTGTTAGCCCTAGGGAGAGGACGAGGGAGGCGATCGCCATTAGAGTTCTTGGATAGGAGCAACACATGAAGACATCCGTCTGGTTATTTTCATAATTATTTCATCTTTCATCTTTATATCATAATTGTTTCAACTTGGATCGAAAACTCCCCCATCTCCCTCCAGTAGTGGCTTCGTTTTGCGGTACAATGATTCCGATTAAGGGATTCAAGGATTTAATTGCTGTTTCTGTGCCTGAACTTACCGATCTCGAACAACTCTCTACTGCCCTCTCATCATCGAATGGGAAAACCCAACTGAAAACCATTGAGACTCTCAGCACTTTGGGGAGTTCGGGGGAACAGGTGTTGATGGATTTTTTGGCGAAGGGCGATCGCCATCATCCCACTTGGGTACAAGGAACGGTCTTCCTCAAGCTCAGAACGTCTGAATCGGCTGCTGTGCAAGAGTTTCTCAATCGTGAGTTTCCCCAAGGGGTGGTTCCCCTAAAGAGCGATCGCGATATTGATTACAGTCCCCTACAAGCGCTGTTAATCGAGCAGAAATTTCTAGAGGGCGATCGGCTAACCCTATTAAAAATGTGTGAACTAGCCGGAGAAAGTGCCATGACTCGCAAATGGCTGTATTTCTCCGAAGTCAATCAATTTCCCCGCACCGATTTACGCACCATCAATACCCTATGGCTCGTCTATTCCGAAGGTAAATTTGGCTTCTCCGTACAACGGGAAATCTGGTTATCCTTGGGCAAAAACTGGGATAAACTCTGGCCGAAAATTCAATGGCGCACCGGTAAAGCTTGGACGCGCTATCCGAGCGAATTTATTTGGGATTTAACCGCTCCCAAAGGCCATTTACCCCTCACCAACCAACTGCGAGGGGTACGGGTGATGAACTCCCTGCTCTCCCATCCCGCTTGGACAGATTAGCAGAGTGAAAAGGAGGCCCCAATTGGGGTCACTTTTGCCCTGAAAATCTTGGCTCAAAGGTAATATCAAATAAGTTGGATTGATTTGGATGCTGAAGGTTCCTAAGTAGAATGAATCAAAATCTCGAAATCCCAAATATTACTGATTTACTAGAGAAGATTGGGGTATCAAAATGCTTAAACGATCGTGCCAGAGATCCTTTAATTGCGTCCTTAGAGGTAATGACTTTAGAACCCTTAGAAGTCTTATTCCGAGAGGCTGAAACAGGGGATGCACTCTACTTAGTTGCAGAGGGTGAATTAGAAGTTTACAAAGGGGATGAATCGAACTCCCCCCTGGTTTTGGGTCGTATTCAACCAGGGGAGTGGGTGGGAGAACTGCAAGTATTGTTAGGGGGAAAACGCACGGCCTCAATTCGATCGCTGAGTGCGAGTCAAGTGATTCGGTTTCCCAAAAGCAATATGCTCGAGGCGATCGCCCAATGTCCAGAACTGGGTCAATATTTCCTCAATCTGGTTCAGAACCGCTTAAGAGAACAGCAAATGACTGCTTTCTTCTCCCAAACCTTTGGCAGCTTAGAAGAGGGTTGTATGCAGGAATTAAAAACTAGAGGGGAGTGGATACAACTGCGTCGGGGTGAGTGTTTGTGCAAGCAAGGAGAGGAGGGGGATAGTGTATATTGGGTCTTGCATGGACGGTTTAATACCTTGTTAGAAGATGAGCAAGGTCAGATCAAAGTTTTAGGCACAATTGGTTCTGGGGAAATTATTGGCGAACTCTCGGTCATTACCCATGAACCCAGAAGTGCCAGCGTTTATGCTCTGCGAGATAGCTGGTTGATTCGGTATCGTCAAGCAGATTTTCAAGCTTTAATTCAACAGTATCCTGTGCTGCTGCTCAAGACCACAGAGCGCTTAATTGAGCGGTTTAAGCAACGGGAGCGAGAATCGAGTACCGTGAGCCAAAAAACCGATTATCAAACGATTGCTCTGTTACCGATCGAGGAACAAACGCCTCTCAGGGATTTTACGGAATCTTTGGTTACGGCCTTATCTGCCCATGGCAAGGTTTTGCATCTGAACCGCGATCGCCTGGCAGAATCGTTAGAATTCCCCGATATTGCCGATGTCGATCCCGAAGAACCCCGTGGTGTGAGGTTGCAACTGTGGCTAGAGGAACAGGAGGAAGACCATCAGTTTATTATTTTTGAAGCCGATTCTGCTCACTCTCCCTGGACAGAGCGCTGTATTCGACAAGCAGATCATCTGGTTTGGGTGGCTCACTCTTGGGCAGATCCAGGGTTAACCCCCCTAGAACAACGGGTGCAAGCAGAGCAAAATCCAGCCACCACCATTGAACAAAGCTTGATTTTAATCCATGAAGAGGGGGAAAGCTTACCCACACGAACGCGATTTTGGCTAGAGACGAGAACCCTGTCTCTGCATCATCATGTGCGATCGCACCATCAAGGAGATATAGAACGGGTGGGTCGGTTTTTAGCTGGTTGTGCGATCGGTGTAGCCCTCGGTGGAGGAGGGGGACGAGGAATGGCCCATATTGGGGTTTTACAAGCCCTAGAAATGACCGGTATTCCCATCGATTTTATTGGTGGAACCAGCATGGGATCGTTATTGGCCGCAGCATATGCCATGAATTGGGATATTCCGACCATAATTGCCAAAGGGAAGGAAAATACGGCTAGAAATGATGCTTTTAGCGATGTTACCCTTCCCATCACTTCATTTCTCAGTCACAAAAAATTCGATCGGGGACTCAAATGGTTATATGGAGACACTCGCATTGAAGATCTCTGGCTTAATTTTTTTGCTTGTTCCACCAATATCACTACAGGACAGAAAACAGTCCATCGTCAGGGATATGTTTGGCAAGCCATTCGCGCGTCTGCTTCCTTACCCGGCGCTTTTATTCCCTTTATTGCAGATGGGGAGCTGTTTATTGATGGGGGAGGACTCGATAACGATCCGAGTTTAACGATGAAAGAATTGCATTCTGGGCCGATTATCCTATCGAGTGTTGCCCCATGGTCGATGAACAAAATCACTTTTTCTTATGAAGAGTTTCCGTCCCCTTGGAAAATTCTCTGGAGTCGCATCAATCCTTGGATGAAACCGATAGAATGCCCGACACTTATGGATTTTTTGGGTTTGTCTATAGGAACAAATAGTCTTGCTAATATGCAAAAAACCTTTGCTGCTGCTGACTTGGTTCTCACACCGAATTTGCAGGATTATCCTGTCTTCGAGGTGAGTAAAATTGATGAGCTAATTGAGATTGGGCGGGAATATACCCTAGAGAAATTGAAGGATCGGCCTGATACCATTTTCCAGTATTTGTAAACACTATAGAGCGCAGCGCTATAATAGCTTTACTGTAGTGCCGTGACAACCCTAAAATGGTGGGTTACGGCGGATTGAGAGATTGCTATTACAGTCTAGGTTTTAGCCGCCTAACCCACCCTACGCTAATGCTATAGAGCGCAGCGCTATAATAGCTTTACTGTAGGGTGCGTTAGCGGCAGCGTAACGCACCGTAAAATTGACATATTGAGTGGGGAGTTAATTGGTTAAGGTTGCAGGCTCAGTTCAGGTAGACCGGGAAATAAGACGGATTCGATTTCGGCTAAGGCTCGATCGAAGTCATCATTGACAATTTTTACGTCAAACTCGTCAGCCGCCTCAATTTCAATGGTGGCACGGTTGAGGCGACGGGTAATGGCTTCTGGGGATTCACTTTGGCGATCGCGTAATCTGCGCTCTAATTCGGACATCGATGGCGGTAAAATAAAGAGTCTCATGGCTTGGGGAAAGGAGGCGCGAATCTGCCGAGCGCCTTCTAATTCAATTTCTAATAAGACTAGGGTTCCTTGCTTGACTTTCTCTTCTACGCTTGCGCGAGGTGTGCCATAATAATTACCGGCAAATTGGGCCCACTCCAACAGTTGCTCGGCAGCAATCAGGTTTTGAAACTTCTCTGGAGTGACAAAAAAATAATCTGTACCGTCCACTTCTCCCGGCCGAGGGGAACGAGTGGTCATGGAAACTGACAGATAGATATCTGGATGGCGCTTAAGGAGCGATCGCACCAAGGTTCCCTTACCCACCCCACTCGGGCCCGTAATCACCACTAATTTTCCTGTCTCAAGCGCTTGTATCATTCCCAATCTATTCTGAACGTTATCCTCTGCTCCCTTAAGATTCCCGGTTCCCCTTTTGGCTCATAAACCGTTGGGACACCGTTTCTGGTTGAATGGCAGAGAGGACAACATGGCCTGAATCCATAATTATCACAGCACGGGTACGTCTACCATAGGTGGCATCAATCAATTCTTGGCGATCGCGACATTCGGCGATCGTTCGTTTAATCGGTGCTGACTCTGGAGTGACGATCGCAACCACTCGATTGGCATTAATAATATTACCAAATCCAATATTAATCAGTTGAACCATAGGAGATGGGGAGATGGGGGGATGGGGAACTTATTGATTAATGATTCGGTTTATTATACATTTATTTATAGCGCTACGCGCCGATCTAACTGCTCTATTTTTATCGCCTATGCCTCCCCGTTGGCCTCGAAAACCCGACCGTAGAGATCCAGACTATCGCCGCTTAGATGACCGGATGAACTTTGCTCTCCATGTAGCAATCTATTTGGCAATCAACTCCGGACTCTGGTTTGTGCATCAAATTAAGCCCGATACTCTCCTATGGCTCACTTGGTTTAGTCTAGGCTGGTTGGCTCTGCTGGCGATCCATGGTATTTTTATTTTTGCGATCGCCGACTACTCCCCCTCTTCTAGTCCTAAATAAATTCCCCAAAGATTTGCCCTCATCCCCCTGCCCCCTTCTCCTGTGGGAGAGGGATATTAGGGAGAGGGCAAACCTTAACTCAACTTAAACCTTAATCATTACTGACTTGCTTCCCCGTAAACTGCTCAATTAACCAGGAAACCAGGGATAAAACAATTGAGCCAAGCACGGCTGGAAAGAACCCAGATACAGTAAATCCAGGGGTAAAATAGCCAACCAGAGCTAGGGAAATGGCGTTAACCACCAATAGGAACAAGCCTAAAGTGAGAATGGTTAACGGTAAGGTAAGAAGGGTTAAAATGGGCTTGACGATAGCATTGACTAACCCCATAACGATCGCCCCCACGGCCGCTGCTTGCCAACTGGCAATCATTAAACCGGGGACAAGATAGGCAGTGATCGCCAGGGCGATCGCCGCTAAAGCCCAAGTGAGAAAAAAGTTAATCATGATCTCAAACGTCTAAAGTTTGGACTTGCGTTCAATAATACCACCTCCCAGGAGGCGATCGCCTTCATACCCAAACGCTAGTCTAGCTTAGGTTGACAATCGCTAAAGGATAAAGCCTCTTCATCCAGATAACCGGCGATCGCAGGTTGAGTTTGCATACAATTAGTCCCTCATGTCAACGGTTGCCCTCATCCCCCTACCCCCTTCTCCCACAGGAGAAGGGGGAAAAAGTCCCTCTCCCACGGGGAGAGGGATTTAGGGAGAGGGCATGTCATCAAAATGCTATAGAAAGCCTCTAACCTTTGGACTTGCGTTCAATAATACCACCTCCCAGGAGGCGATCGCCCTCATACCAAACCGCCCCTTGTCCGGGAGTTACCCCAAACTGCGGCTCATCAAAGCGCAAATGCACCCGATTCTCCGGTAGAGGAACCACCGTCACCGGAACCGGTTGGGAGCGGTAGCGAATGCGAACCTCAGCCCGAATCGGACTATCCGGTGGCGCAATAGACACCCAATTGACCCGACAAACCGTACACTCCGGATCGGCCGCACTATCGCGGGTTCCCACAATCACCCGATTCATCACCGGGTCAAGATCCACCACATACAACGGTTCCGAATAGGCCACGCCTAAGCCGCGCCGTTGACCAATCGTATAATGATGAATCCCTTGGTGTTGTCCTAAAACCTTGCCCCCTTGGTCAACAATATCCCCAGTCTTCTGGTTAATATACTGATCCAAAAACGACTGCATCGAGCCATGGGCCTCCACCAAGCATAAATCTTGACTTTCCGGTTTTTCTGCCGTCGTCAAATTAAACTCAGCCGCTAGGCGACGAGTTTCCGTTTTTGGCGTTTCTCCCAAGGGAAACAACGTAGAAGCCAAAATTTCTTGGGACAAATCATACAAAAAATAAGACTGGTCTTTTCGCGGGTCAATGGCCTTCAAAAGCTGATAGCGCCCCGACTGCTCATCAAACGCAATTCGCGCATAATGGCCCGTAGCAATATAATCAATCCCCAGCTCCGATTTCGCATAATGAATCATCGGGCCAAACTTCACCGCCCGATTACACTGGGAACAGGGTAGGGGTGTAATTCCCTCCCGATATCCCGACACCAAATAGTCAATAATATTCTGCTCAAACAAGTCCCGACTATCCACAATATGGTGGGGGACTCCAAGCTGTTCGCAAATTTTCGCCGCATCCACCATACCTTCCGAGCAGCACTGTCCCTTCCCCTTCATCAACCAAAGGGTTAAGCCCACGATATCGTATCCTTGATGATGAAGAACGGCTGCGGCAGTAGAACTATCTACTCCTCCAGAGAGTCCGACGACAACCTTTTTCATGGTGGTCACTTAGCTAACGGTGAACAAAAGCATTATTTTTGTGTACCCTTCTAAGGTAACACCTCCCTCCTTAATCCGGAGATCTACATTTTTAGCCGACCATGAACGACCAAAAACACCATTCAAGACTCAATCTGGCGATCCTTCTGGGGAGTTTGGGCTTAGGATTAATGGTCAGCCCTAGCGCTCGGGCCCAACCCTTCCTTTTACCTCCACCAGAAATTCAACAACAACCGATGAATTTTCCCCCTCCTCCTCCGAGTAATGCTCTACCCAGGATTCCGGGTAATCCTAATCCACCCTATGTAAATCCCAGTTTCTATCCCTATGTGGTTGTGGTTAATGGCAATTCTCCCCTGTTATTAGAGCAAGTGCAACGGATTGTCCCGGATGCTTTTGTGAGGCAAATGGGTGGCCGCACCGTGATTCAAGCGGGTGCGTTTCAATTCAATGGTTCGGCCCAGGAGCGTTTGTCCGAGTTGCGATCGCGCGGTATTTTAGCTGAAGTAGTGACTCGACAAGGGGAAACTCTAGCCGGTGGTTCAACTTATCCCGCTCCAACCTATCCTACCCCAACTCCCCCTGCCAATCCCATCAATCCTAATCCTGCTGGAGTTTGGGATAAAGGTTATTATGTGGTGATTCCTAGCTCTCAAGATAATGTTACTGTAATTGCTAATCGAGTGCGGCAAATCGTTCCCAATACGGTCAGTGTGATGGCTAAACGCTCTCGTCGGGGAATGCATGTTGCTGTTGGCCCCTATGCTAACCGCAGCGAAGCCGCAGAAATGATGTTATTTTTACATAATTCTGGATTGAATAATGCTCGCGTTTACTTTGGTCGTTAAAACCTTTTCTTCTTCTGTCTATGAGACCCCCAGATGATGATTTTTCTGGATCTGTTCAAGGTTGCTTGGGACAAGTGGTAACTTATCTTGTGGTTGCCGTAGTTCTCTTTTTCTTGGTCTTGTTTGCTTGCGGTTATTTCCATACCACCTTTAATACGGTATTACTGGTTTGGTTGGGATTAATGATGTTTGTTTCTCTTGCATTTATCCTCAAAATGACTGAGGATTAAATTTCATGTTTTGGTCAGGGTGTCATTCAAATTATAAGGAATATTCTTATGGGCTTAGGATTATTAGTCGATGGTCAATGGGTTTCTCGACGGGAACAATCCGATCGAGAAGGAAACTTTGTTCGCCCTCAAACCACTTTTAGAAATGAGATTACAGCCGATGGTTCGAGTGGCTTTAAGGCAGAATCGGGGCGGTATCATCTCTATATTTCTTGGGCTTGTCCTTGGGCCCATCGCACGGCGATTATGAGAAAATTAAAGGGATTAGAATCGGCTATTGGTTTATCCGTGGTCGATCCAGAAATCGATCAAAATGGTTGGGAGTTTTCTGAAGCTGTGGGTTGTATTCCGGATATGATTAATCAGGCTGACTATCTCTGGCAAATATATCTCAAGGCCGATGCTAATTATAGCGGTCGGGTGACGGTTCCGGTTTTGTGGGATAAGAAAACGGAAACTATAGTTAATAATGAATCGCGGGAAATTATCCGCATGTTGGATACGGAGTTTGAGCGACTGGCACAACGTCAAGTTACATTTTACCCGGAAGAATTAAGAGATATTATTGATGGTACGATTGATACCATTTATCAACCGATTAATAATGGAGTGTATCGGGCTGGCTTTGCTACAACTCAAGCAGCCTATGAACGAGGGTTGATGGATCTGTTTGATGCCCTAGAGCATTGGGATCGGGTGTTAGAACAACAACCTTATTTATGTGGCGATTGCATCACTCAGGCGGATTGGTGTTTGTTTACAACCCTGATTCGCTTTGATCTTGTATATTATACTCATTTTAAGTGTAATCTCCATCATATTAGCGATTATCCTAATTTATGGAGCTATTTGAAAGAACTGTATCAAGTGCCAGGAGTATCTGAAACTTGTGATTTTGACCATATTAAGCGCCATTATTATCGCAGTCATACGGATATTAACCCAACCCAAATTGTGCCTAAAGGGCCGATTTTGGATTTTGAAGCTCCTTACGATCGCAAGGTGTTGATGCATTAGTGAGGAGATATTGTTAATTATGATAGATCGCCGAAATCAAATCTCTGAAGTGGTCGTCACTGCGGAGGAAATGCGAGCCATTGAAAACCGCATCTTTGCGGCAGGTATGCCCGTAGCAGCGTTGATGGAAAAGGTGGCGGGGTTGGTGGCTCGGCGGATGATGGCCGAATGGGAAACATTAGGGTTAACTTCGGCTAAAATTGGCGTGATTGTGGGGCCAGGTCATAATGGTGGGGATGCTTTGGTGATTGCGAGGGAATTGCATTGCCAAGGGTATCAAGTCGCCATTACACAACCGTTGGCCAAGTTAAAGGCATTGACCCAAAGCCATGCCCAGTATGGCAAAAGTTTGGGGATTCCTTGGGTGAGTTTAGGGGAATTGCTGCCAAGTTGCGATATTCTGATTGATGGCTTGTTTGGATTTGGTCTAGAGCGCCCCATTTCTGGAGATCTGGCCGAGCAAGTGGAGCAGATTAATCAATCCCAAAAGCGGGTTTTTAGTGTTGATTTACCCTCTGGCATCCATACGGATACGGGGGAAGTTCTCGGCCATGCCATTCGTGCTGATTATACGTTTTGTTTGGGACTGTGGAAAGCGGCTTGTTTGCAAGATGGGGCGGTTGAGTATTTGGGGAAGGTGGAGTTGGTTGATTTTGGGATTCCGTTAGGGGATATTGAGGCGGTTTTAGGGGAGTCTTGCCGATGTTATCGTATCACCAGAGAACGGGCGATCGCCGGTTTGCCCCTTCCCCGTCCTCTCCTATCCCATAAATACAAAGCGGGTCATCTCTTGCTGGTGTGCGGTTCTGAGGAATATGCCGGTAGTGCCATTTTAACCGGTTTAGGGGCCCGCGCTTCTGGGGTGGGGATGCTTTCAATTGCGGTTCCTGGGAGCTTAAAACCCCTGCTCGTTCCCCAGCTCCCGGAAGCACTGATTATTCCTTGTCCAGAAACCGACAGGGGGGCGATCGCCGAATTTCCCGATCCTCTAGACTGGGACAAGTATCAGGCGATCGCCTGCGGCCCGGGAATTGGGCGATCGGCTGAACCCATTATTTCCACTCTCCTCCAAGTTCCCACACCCCTGATCCTCGATGCCGACGGTCTAAATAACCTCGCCAGTCTCGGTATTTCCCAGCTCAAGGGGCGATCGGCTCCCACCCTCCTCACCCCCCATGCCGGAGAATTCAAGCGCCTCTTTCCGCAAATTAACCCCAATGTAGACCGCATCCAAGCCGTTCGCGCAGCGAGTCAACAAACCGGGGCGATCGTTCTTCTTAAAGGCGCAAGAACCGCCATTGGTAGTCCCACCGGAACCGTTTACCTCAACCCCGAAAGCACCCCAGCCCTCGCCAGAGGAGGCAGTGGCGATGTTCTCACCGGCCTTTTGGGGGGCCTGCTGGCCCAACTCCCCAAAGCCCCAGAAATCGCCATCCAAACCGCCACCTGGTGGCACGCCCAAGCAGGAATCTTAGCCGCCCAACACCGCACCCCTTTAGGCGTAGATGCCTTTCATCTCACCGAATACTTGAGTCAAGTTATAGCGCTGCGTGCGGTAATCGGTAATCGGTAATCGGTAATCGGTAATCGGTAATCGGTAATCGGTAGCGTAGCCTGTCCGCAGGAAAAACATCTACCCATTTTTGGGCAATTCCAAAAATCCCAAAGCTATGATGGGAAAAGTTCGCCTCCCCACCCAACCCGATCATGTGGAAATCCATTACTTCCCTCTGTGTCTTCCTATCCTGTGCAGTACCTGCCTACGCTCAACCCTCAATTACCCCAGCCCAAGACGCAACCGGAACCCAAGTTACTCCTAGTGGCCCTCAATATCACATCACCGGCGGAACCCAAGCGGGTTCTAATCTTTTCCACAGCTTTCAACAGCTCGGTTTAAACCCTGGAGAAGTAGCCAACTTCATTGCTAGGCCCCAGATTCAGAACATTCTCGGTCGGGTTGTGGGGGGTGAAGCGTCCCTGATAAACGGCCTCATTCAAGTCGTTGGAGCTAATGCCAACCTCTATCTGATGAACCCTGCGGGCATCATTTTCGGGCCCAACGCCCAGCTCAACGTCCCCGCAGACTTCACTGCCACCACCGCAACGGCGATCGGATTTGGTCATGATACCTGGTTTAATGCCCAAGGAGACAACACTTACGCCAACTTAATCGGTACGCCCCGTGAATTCCAATTTCCCTACCATAATCCCGGCACAATCATCAACGAAGGCAACTTAACCGTTAATCCCCAACAACAGCTCACCCTCCTCGGCGGAACCACCATTAACCTCGGAACCCTAGAAGCACCTGGCGGAAAAATCACCATTGCCGCCATTCCCGGCGAGCAAGTTGTCCGTATTTCCCAAGAAGGCCATTTACTCACCCTAGATTTACCCTTATCCGCAACACCCACAACCGAAGAAAACCCCATTCAACCCGCTTCACTACCGGAATTAATTACCGGCGGTTTTGTCAGTCATGCCAGCCAACTCCAGGTTAATCAACACGGACAAGTTGAATTAACCGGCAGTGGCATCACCTTACCCCCACCAAGCGGACTCAATATTACATCAGGCAGCCTAGGGGTTTCGGGAAATGAAGGGGGAGAAATTCAGATTTTAGGCGAACAAATAGGAGTCATTGATGGCAACATTAATGCATCTGGCATCAATAGCGGTGGTGAAATTTTTATTGGTGGAGATATCCAAGGACAAGGCATTTTACCCAACGCCTCCCGCACCTTTATCAGCCCAGATTCCGTTATTTCTGCCGATGCCCTAGCAGAAGGCAATGGCGGACAAATCATCATTTTTGCCGAAGAAACCGCCAGGATATACGGAACCCTGAGCGCCAGAGCCGGGCAAATTTCCGGCAACGGCGGCTTCATCGAAACCAGTGGCTTACAGTCCTTAGACCTCAGCCAAACCCCTGATACTTCCGCCCCCTTTGGCGAGGGGGGCACATGGTTAATCGATCCCTATAATGTGGAGATTGTTCCAGCAGGGTTTGGAAGTAGTAATATTAACAGCACCAATCCCTTTTCCCCCACGGGAGATTCCGCAAAATTAGAAGTTGGCTTACTTATAGATGCCTTAAAAAACAGCTCAAACGTTGAAATCATCACAGGAACTGGAGGCACTCAACTCGGTGATATCACCTTATCCACTGACTTAGATTTTAATGGCATTGGCAATAGTTCCTTAACCTTAAATGCAGAAGGTGGAATATTTATCAATCGGCCAATTTTTGACAGTAATCTCACTACTCCAGACTCCCTTAATTTAAACTTCCAAGGTCAGAGTCGATCTGTAACCGTCAATGCGCCTATTTCCACGCAAGGCGGTAATATTAACATGACAGCAGAAAGTAGCGGTAATGGTATTCATCTAACTGTACCTCTCAACTCTAGTGGTGGAGCCATTCATCTCACAGGAACCAGCGTAGGATCGGGAGATGGAGTATATATTGAAGGGAGTGCGAGTATTGACTCTGGAGGAGGAGACATTAACATTGAGGCAGCCACAGCTACAGGTGGCACTGCCTTAAATGTTCAAGCTCCCATTAGTGCTGGCACGGGTAACATCAGCCTTATTTCTGATTTACCCTCTATTAACAATAAAATTTCCGGCATGGGTGATTTACTGATCCGACCTCAAAATCCAAATGCCACCATTTTTCTCGGCCCAAATTTATCCGCACCATTCTTTAGTTTGAGCCAAGGAGAACTTGCCCAACGGATTGATATTTCAGGAACTGTCACCATTGAAAATAACAGCACGATTAATATTTCAGCCTTAGATCTCAACAATAGCAGCAACCCTGCTCCTGCACGACAATATACCTTAATCCTCCAAGGACAAACCCTAAATTTTAACAACACTCTAATCTTAAGTCCCAATCAAAACGGACAATTCATTGCCACTGGAAGTATTTTAGATAGCTCCCCAGTTAATTCGGCAATATTTAATGGCAGGGTTCTTTTAGATGCCAATACCATCGGCACAGAAGCCGCTCCCCTCTACATTAAAGGCAGTCAACTAGCTGCCATTACTCGTTCTGGCGATCTCTTTCTCGACACCGGTGATATCTCCATTAATCCCCCTCAAAATACCGTCAGCACCGTTTCCGGAATTAGCGGTATCCAAAGCGCTGGTCAACTCAACATTCAAGGCAGCCAAAACCTTAATTTAGATGCAAATTTGACCTCTAATGGAGCCATGACCATTGCTCCACCCTTGAATTTAGTCAATGATATCACCTTAGAAAGTAACGGCGGATTAATTAATTTAGAGAATACCATTAATGGCAATCAAGACTTAATCCTTAACTCAGGAAGCGTAACCTTTGCTAGTCCTGTCGGCAACACAGCACCCTTAAATAACTTAACCGTTACTGGAGCAACTCAACTCAATGCAGAGATTACCACCACAGACACCCAAACCTATAATAATTCCGTCCAATTAAACGATAATCTCACCCTCAGTAGCACCCATACTATCACCTTTGGGCAAACCCTTGATGGCGCTCAAGATTTAACCCTAAATAGTGATAGTATTACCTTTGCAGATGCGGTGGGAAGTATCGACCCCTTAAATCGTTTAACCGTTAATGGCAATACCAGACTCAATAACACTATTACCACCACCACAGCCCAAATCTATAATGGTTTAGTGCAATTGGATCACTCGGTAATTTTGGATAGTGGTAATGGGAATATCAGCTTTGCCAATACAGTTGATGGGGCTGAAGATTTAACCCTTAATAGTGACAATATTACCTTTGGGGATGAGGTGGGCAGTATCGACCCCTTAAATCAGTTAACCCTGAATGGAAACACGACCCTCAATGGCAATATTACCACAACTGGAGCGCAAGCCTATAACGGCTTAGTGGAATTAAATAACTCGGTTATTTTAGACAGTAGTGGCGCTAATATTACTTTTTCTGATGCAGTGTCTGGCGCTCAGGATTTAAACGTTAATGGGGGCGAAATCAACTTTTCTAATCCGGTGGGAAGTCCTAACCCTTTAACCAGTTTAACCCTGAATGGAAATACGACCCTTAATGGCAATATCACCACAACCGGAGCGCAAACCTATAACGGTTCAGTTCAATTGAATAATAACTCGATCTTACAGAGTGGCAATGGGGATATTACCTTTGAAGGGACGGTTGATGGAACCCAAAATTTTAAGTTAGATGCGGGGACAGGAAATATTACTTTTAATGGACAAGTCGGCAGTACAAATCCCTTAGCTGATTTCACCCTGGAGAGTACGGGATTAACCCAAATTAACGATACGGTGAATGCCAGTCAAATCAGGACAAATGCAGGGGGAACGACTGAAGTTAATGGAGATATCACTACGACAGGAGAGCAGGTTTATAATAATCCCGTTATTTTAGGCAATAGCATTACCTTCAGAACCGATAATAGTAATCTTACCTTTGACAATACGGTTGATGGCACAACCGCAGGAGCGCAAAACTTAACGGTAGAAACGGGTACAGGTAGCCTGAGAGGGTTTGGTGCAGTGGGGAATTCGGTTCCCCTCGGTGACATTACTTTAATTGCTGATGACATGAGTTTTGACAGTTCCCTGGCTGGTACGGGGACTCTAACCCTGGAACCGTTCAGCAATACGCAAAATATTCGACTGGGAGGAACGGATAATAATGACCCGAATACTTTAGAGTTAAGTGCTACGGATATTCAAGGGTGGCAAAATGGATTTCAGTCGATTACTGTGGGACGCAATACTTTATCTGGAGCAATCGTTACTGAGGGGAATTTAACATTTCAAGACCCGATCGCACTGCAAACGGGATCGAGTATAACGGTAAATGGCACACTGACAGGAGCAGATGATGCTTCCATTGGTTTAGAGGGTTCTGAAATCAGGTTGAATGCCGATATTACCACAGCGAATAACGATATTAATCTCAATGGTGCAATTAATCTGGGTGCAGATGCAACCCTGAGTACGGGCACTGGAGAGGGCAATCTCAATATTGCGGGGTCAATTGATGGTAATGCGGGACTCACTTTAGAATCGGGTACGGGAGAGATTAGCCTCAATGGTAATATCGGTGAAATTAACCCGTTAAATCGTTTAAATATTCAAGGTAATGTGACGACAGGGGCGAATGGTTCATCTATTACTACTGTTAATGATATAACGACAGGAGAGATCAGTACCAGTGGCCAAGCCCTGAGTTTAACCAGCAACCAAGGCAATATTCAAACCGGAGATTTGGATACAGCAGCCATAGGAAGCGGTGGCAGTCTTACCCTAAGCAGTCCCACTGGTAGCATCACCACAGGAAATCTGACTTCTGCGGGAGATACAGCCGGAGGCGATATTAATGTACAAGCGCAAGTTTCAATTACGACCGGTGATATTGACTCCAGCGCCACTACAGGAGATGGAGGTTCCGTATTTCTTGACCCCATTGGTAATGTGCAAGTTGGTTTTATTAATGCTCAGGGAGGAACCGCAGGCACGGGGGGCAATGTATTTGCCGAGTCTACGGGGGGATTTTTCCAATCTACGGGAACATTTGTAGACCAAAATGGGCAAAACGCCAGCATATCAACCGCCGGGGGACTTGGTGGGGGAACGATTGAAATTCGTCATCAGGGGGGGACGTTGAATGCACCGATACAACCCTTTGGGGTGGGCAATGGGGGAGTGAATGGCACTCAAGGGGTGATGACAACGGGAGCGTTTACCCTATCCAATCAAGAGTTTGCCGATTCGTTTACGTTGGGAACCATACGAATTGTGACGGATGATGGGGTAATACCGACTGCTGTAACTACTCCGCCAACACGGACTACGGTTCCTTCATCAGTTGTAGTGGAGCCAACGATTGAGCCAAGTGTGCCCATTACGCCTGTACCCACGCCAAGGGTTTCTATTCCTTTGATTCCTACAGAAAGTCCTTCTATTTCCGAGTTTCCCCCGCCAACTCCCTCTAGTTCTGGTGGTGATGGTGGGGGTAATGGTGGGAATGGTAGCGGTAATGGGGGTGGTGCTGCTGTTGCTGTTCCTCCGTCGGCGTTGCCAGTAGTCGGGGTTGCTGTTTCTGAGGAGGAAGGTTCAGATGATGGTGTGGGGAGTGCGGTGAATGCGGTGTTACTGGGACGGGAGAATGGGGCGCAACCCATGGTGATTTCTACAGATGAGGTAAGTTTAGATCAAACCATCGCCGCTTTGGAAGCTCAATTTACCCGTGAATATGAGGTGTATTTGGGTTTGGAGAATAATACGCGGATTTTGCAGTTGCGGGAAATTCAGAGTTGGTTAGAGGAAGCGAGTCAAGCGCCTGTAAACACTGGGTTGATTTATGTGGTGTTTGGTCGTCGGCAGTTGGAAGAGAATGCGGCGCTGGTATGTCCGGTTCCCACTGCTGTAGAGGTAGAAGGGGCCCGGCAACCCCCCGCTTGTCTGCCCCATCCAGAGGATACGTTGCATTTGATTTTGGTTACGGCGAATGAGGAGCCGATGCAAGTGGATTTTCCAGAGGTGAAGCGGGAGGAGGTGATGGCGCTGGTGAATGAGTTGCGTCAGGAGGTGACGAATCAGTTTAAGTTGCGAACGACGAGTTATTTGCCACCAGCGCAGAGGTTGCATGAATTGCTGATTGAGCCATTGGAATCGACGTTAGAGGAGCAGGGGATTGAGACGCTGGTGATGATTCCGGATAGGGGACTGAGGTCTTTGCCAATGGCGGTTTTGCATGATGGGGAGCAGTTTTTGATGGAGAAGTATAGTTTGGGGTTGGTTCCCAGTTTTAGCCTGACGTTGCCAGAGTATCGGAGTTTGCAGGGGGTGGAGGTTTTGGCTATGGGGGCTTCGGAGTTTGAGGACATGCCGCCTTTACCTGCTGTGCCGGTGGAGTTGCGAGAAATTGGGGGGGAGGATGCGTTTCTGAATGAGGGGTTTACGATAGAGAATTTGCGGGCAGGGCATCAGACGGGGCGGTTTCCGATTGTTCATTTGGCGACTCATGCGGATTTCCAAGAGGGCGCTCCAGAGAATTCGTTTATTCAGTTGTGGGAGTCGCAGATTCAACTGCCGGAGATGAGGGGGTTGGACTGGGGGAATCCTCCTGTGGATTTGTTGACGTTGAGTGCTTGTCGAACGGCGATAGGGAATGAGGAGGCGGAGTTGGGGTTTGCAGGGTTGGCGGTGATGTCTGGGGCTAGGTCGGCTTTGGCGAGTCTTTGGTACAGTAGCGATGTGGGCACGTTGGCGCTGATGAGTAAGTTTTATGACCAGTTGGAGTCTGCGCCGACTCGTGGGGAGGCTCTGCGTCGGGCGCAGTTGGCGATGTTGGAGGGTGAGGTGAGTTTGGATGGGGGACAGTTGCGGGGAACGAGGGGACAGGGGGGGATTACTTTGCCGAAGGAGTTGGCTCAGGGGAGTGTGTCTTTTTCCCATCCCTATTATTGGGGAGCGTTTACGATGATTGGTACGCCTTGGTGATGGGTAGTGCGGGCATCTTGCCCGCTTTTTAACCCAATTAATTTCAGGAGATGGGGACAACTCCTCGATCGAAAACCTGGTGATTTGTGCCGATTCCTTGGATAATTAGGCGATCGCCATAAACTTCATAGGCAGCAAAACTCAGACGAGAGGCAGAATGGGCTGTCCATTCTGAACGACCGACATCTCGTACCCCTGCCCCTGCGCCACAAATGAGGTAGGTTGTACCATTAATGGCGCGGGTGCGTTCGTAGACATGATCGTGGCCATTAATATACAGTTGCACTCCGTATTTCTGAAATAAGGGGGTAAGGATGGGAATCAATTTATTGTTTAAGCCATAGTGGGCGGAAGAATAGATTTGGTGATGGCCAAACACAATTTTCCAGGGCGCGTCAGATTGTTTTAAGCCTTGCTCTAACCAGGCTAGTTGGTTGGCCCAGTCTGCATTAGAATTGGTATCTAAGGCCCAAAATTGCACCGCTTTCTGACGGAAGCTATAGTAACGTTTGCCTCCCATGTTGAAGAGAGGATATTGGGTTTGAGGGACACCATTATCCGTGCGAATATCGTGGTTTCCCAAACAGGCGTAAAAGGGAATGCCTTGTTGTAGTAGGGGGCGATAGGGGTCTTCAAAAACGGCTTGAATTTTTTCTATTTCACCCTCGTTGTAAATATTATCTCCGGCTAGAATAACTAATTCACAGGGAAAGCGTTGAGCATACTGGGCCATGGCGGAAGCCACTGCATATTGACCCTGGGCCCCGGTTCCGGTATCTGCTACGGAGATAAATCGCAGCAGGGGGGAATCAGGGGTGAGAGGATTTTGGGCGATCGCCTTTTCTAAGGGCGGTTGAGAGCGATTCAAGGTAATCTGTTGACTGATGACCCATCCCAGAGTCATCCCGGCTCCCCACTGGAGAATTTGACGACGTTTAATATTCATTACCGTTTGGGTTGATCTATAATTTACAAATTTTAGAACCGATTGTCCCTTCTTCAATAGATGTCTATTCTATCGAATCCTGCCATTCTCCGCGTCTGCGCGTCTGTGTGTCCCCCTGTCCCTATTCGTCCCCCGATCTTCACCCTTGCCTTTTTGCCTTAAAATCAGAGAGGCGCTCTCTGTTGCGAATCGATCATGGCTGCACCTTCTGACTGTCCGTTTTCCCCCCAAGATATTGCCTCTGAGGGGCTGAAACCCTCGGAATATGAGGATATTGTCCAACGCCTGGGCAGACACCCTAACAAGGCGGAATTGGGGATGTTTGGGGTGATGTGGTCGGAGCATTGTTGCTACAAAAATTCTCGGCCGCTGCTGAGTCAGTTTCCCACCAAAGGCGATCGCATCCTGGTGGGGCCGGGAGAGAATGCGGGAGTGGTGGATCTTGGTGAAGGACTGCGGTTAGCGTTTAAGATTGAGTCCCATAATCATCCGTCGGCGATCGAACCTTTCCAAGGGGCTGCCACTGGAGTCGGCGGTATTCTCCGCGACATCTTCACCATGGGCGCTCGCCCCATTGCCGTCCTCAACTCCCTGCGCTTCGGTTCCCTGGAAGATAGCCGCACCCGTCGCATTTTTACTGGTGTGGTGGATGGGATTGCCCATTATGGCAACAGTGTGGGCGTGCCCACCGTGGGCGGTGAAGTCTATTTTGACCCTGCTTATACCGGCAATCCCCTGGTAAATGTTATGGCTCTGGGATTGATGGAAACCCCGGAAATTGTGAAATCGGGAGCCTCTGGCAGGGGTAACCCGGTTCTCTATGTCGGTTCGACTACCGGGCGCGATGGCATGGGAGGCGCGAGTTTTGCCAGTGCCGAACTCAGCGACAGCTCCATGGACGATCGCCCCGCAGTGCAAGTGGGCGATCCCTTCCTGGAAAAATCCCTGATTGAAGCCTGTCTCGAAGCCTTCAAAACTGGTGCAGTCGTCGCCGCTCAGGACATGGGAGCGGCTGGAATTACCTGCTCGACCTCGGAAATGGCGGCTAAAGGGGGTGTGGGAATTGAGCTGGATCTCGATAAGATTCCCGTGCGCGAAACCGGTATGGTTCCCTACGAGTATCTCCTGTCGGAATCCCAAGAGCGGATGTTATTTGTGGCTCACAAGGGCAGGGAGCAGGAACTGATCGATATTTTCCACCGTTGGGGACTGCAAGCGGTGGTTGCTGGGGAAGTGATTGATGACCCCATTGTGCGGATTCTGTTTCAAGGGGAAACGGCTGCGGAAATGATGGCTACGGCTTTGTCGGATAATACGCCCATTTACCGCCATGAATTGATGAGCGAGCCGCCGGAATATGCCCAAGCTGCCTGGAAATGGACGGAGGCTCAACTCCCCCCCTGTACTGCTGAAGGGATTGAAATTGGGGGAGCGTTCAAATCTTGGAAAGATTGCCTGCTGGATCTTTTGGATACACCCACGATCGCCTCGAAGCAGTGGGTCTATCGCCAATATGACCATCAGGTACAGAATAATACGGTGGTTTTCCCTGGTGGCGCGGATGCGGCGATTATCCGTTTGCGACCGGTGAATGATGGTGCTGAACCTCAACCCTTGCCTGCTGTGCAGTCGGGAGTTGCTGCTACTGTAGATTGTAACTCCCGCTATGTCTATCTCAATCCCTACGAAGGGGCAAAGGCTACGGTTGCAGAAGCGGCGCGGAATCTAAGTTGTGTGGGGGCAGAACCCATTGCTGTGACTGATAATCTCAATTTTGGCTCTCCAGAAAAGCCCATTGGCTATTGGCAACTGGCACAAGCCTGTCGGGGACTCTCGGAAGCTTGCGGGGAATTCTCGACTCCGGTGACTGGGGGGAATGTTTCTCTGTATAATGAGACGCTCGATAGTCAGGGTAATCCCCAACCGATTTATCCGACTCCGGTGGTGGGAATGGTGGGGTTAGTGCCGGATTTAGGGCGCATTTGCGGTCAAGGATGGCGGAAAGAGGGCGATCGCATCTACCTGTTGGGTTCCGGTTCTCCTTTAACATTGGGCGCTTCGGAATATCTCGCTAGTCTCCATAAAACCGTCGCCGGACAGCCGCCGAAAGTGGATTTTGACCTAGAACGTGGGGTGCAAGGGGCTTGTCGCCATGGCATTCGTCAGGGATGGATACAGTCAGCCCATGATTGCGCCGAAGGGGGGTTAGCGGTGGCGCTGGCAGAATGTTGTATTGCTGGAGGCTTCGGAGCGCAAATTGACACTACCCCTGGAGAGCAACGCCCAGATCTGAGTTGGTTTGGGGAAGGGTTAGCCCGAATTGTGGTGTCGGTTGCGCCAGAGTTTGGAGAAGCTTGGGAAGCCTATCTTCAGGAACAATTGCCCCATCAATGGCAGGTTATGGGCACAGTGGAAGGTGGAGCAGCCCTGGAGATTAAGGGCATTTTAACCGCTACAGTCTCGGAAATGGGCGATCGCCATCAACAAGCTATTCCCCGCCGTCTGCACATTTAGCCCATTCCGTCCTGCAATTATCCCCCGTAGGGGCGGGTTTTACCCAAATCTATAACACCCACCGATAACTTACCTGAACCCGCCCCCACCCCACCCATACACGCAGAATCGATCATCCTTTATCGCCGAGAATAGGGCGGGTTTACTCCATTGGTTGGTGGGTTTCCTAAATTTGGGTTAACCCGCCCCTACGGTATGAATGTTAACGCCGTTTCAACAGGGAACCGAGACCCCCAACGGCTAACAGTGCCAAGCTATAGCTTTGATATCGAACAAGCGGGCAAGATGCCATTTTCCAGTATTTGTAAACACTATAGAGCGCAGCGCTATAATTTTATAAATAATTTATCCCTCTATGGCACTATACTCCAACTGAGTCAGCAGGCTGGTTAGCTGTGTAGTCAAAATTGAGGAACATAATCACAGACACCGTTGTAAAGTAATAAGTAATAATTCCGGTAGCCAGGTGAAGGAAAGCTGCGGCAGCAATTTCTAACCCAATGACGCTGAGTAGACCGCTAACGATACCGATTATAGAAGCCAAAAGTAGAATAGGGATAATCAGTAAGATCGCTAAAAGTAGGAGTCGTCCAAATACACCCCACCAACGACCTTTAACTAGAGTTTGACTATAGCTCATGGCATTGAAACCACAATCGCGTAATGCAACAGCATAGTAGGCAAAGCTGTACCGAATGGCCAGCCAGATGCCAGGAATAATAAATACAACCAAGCCCAGTGCAACAGCAATCGATACCAGGAGACTGACACCGAAGGCGATAAAAAACTTGGGTGCAGCATTTTGTAATACTGTCATCGTCTCTACACTCTGACCTCGAATGGAGCGCTCAACGACATTGGGTAGAGCTAGTCCAACGATTATAACCAGAACACTAGAGATAATAGAGAGCAGTACCTCTAAACCATCTGGAATCTGCTCGAATTCTTCCAGAATTAAAAGAGGTATATTCGTGATTAGAGTAAAAATACAAAAGATTTGAATATTCTTTCTAAACTCTGACCAGCCTATACTCAGGTATTCTGGAACCCCAAGTAGAGACTGTTGCAGAGAACTTTGCAGGTTTGATTCCATAATCGTAGACTCCCTTTCAATTGGATAATGAGTTACCTAATAGAACTTGACCAGGATCAATAGGGTATCTAATCCCTGGCACACTCAGCGTATCACATCCCTCTAATCGTCAAATATATGTATGGGGTTGACCGTGTTGTACGCTTCAAGCCCCCCATCTCTCTATCTCTCCATCCCCATCAATTCGTTATGTCATTGTGTTAAGAAAACATTAAAATAAAATTAGGTATCCACGCTTACATTTTGAGCAACAGGTTTTTTAATCTGAGCTACCCTAAATTGAGAAAACAACACCGACAACGTGATACCGCTTACCTATCCCCATCGAACCTATGGAGCTTGATGTTTTGAATCCCAACCGTGCCGATAAACCCGAAGAAGCCTGTGGTGTGTTTGGCCTATACGCCCCCTCAGAAGAGGTGGCCAAACTCACCTATTTTGGTCTCTATGCCCTCCAACATCGGGGACAAGAATCCGCAGGCATTGCTACTTTTAACAATAGACAAGTGCATTGGCATAAGGATATGGGCTTAGTGTCCCAAGTTTTTAATCAACCTACCCTCAATCGTTTGGTGGGGGAAAGTGCGGTGGGTCATGTCCGCTATTCCACAACCGGTTCCTCACAGGTGTCGAATGCCCAACCGGCCGTGGTAGACACCCGGCTAGGGTCTCTTGCTTTAACACATAATGGCAACATTGTCAATGTGATAGAACTGCGGGATAAATTGATCCAGGAAAATCATTGTTTCCTGACAACGACAGACTCAGAAATGATTGCTTTGGCGATCGCCACAGAAGTCGATCGCGGTAAAGATTGGTTAGAAGGCGCAATCTCGGCCTTTAAATATTGCAAAGGAGCCTATAGTTTAGTCATTGGCACACCGGACGGTATTATGGGAGTCCGCGACCCCCATGGCATCCGTCCCCTGGTGATTGGCACATTGGGGCAAAATCCTTGTCGCTATGTGCTGGCCTCGGAAACCTGCGCCCTAGATATTATTGGGGCCGACTATTTGCGGGATGTGGAACCGGGTGAACTGGTTTGGATCACCGAAGAGGGGTTAGCCTCCTTCCATTGGGCCCAAAAACCCCAACCCAAACTTTGTATCTTCGAGATGATTTATTTCTCCCGTCCCGATAGCGTGGTGGAGGAAGAGACCATCTATAGTTATCGCAAACGGTTGGGTCATTATTTGGCTAAAGAATCCTATGTGGATGTGGATCTGATTATTGGTGTACCCGATTCGGGGATTCCGGCGGCGATCGGATTTTCAGAAGCTTCTGGTATTCCTTATGCCGAAGGTCTCATTAAAAACCGCTATGTGGGTCGCACGTTTATCCAACCGACTCAAGCCATGCGCGAATCGGGAATTCGCATGAAACTCAATCCCCTCAAGGATGTGCTATCCGGGAAACGGATTATCCTAGTCGATGACTCCATTGTGCGCGGAACCACCAGTAAGAAACTGGTCAAGGCTATCCGCGATGCGGGAGCAACGGAAGTTCACATGCGAATTTCGTCGCCTCCCGTCACTCATCCCTGTTTCTACGGTATTGATACGGACAATCAAGACCAATTGATTGCGGCGACTAAATCTGTAGATGATATTTGCCAACAAATTGGTGTAGACTCCTTAGCCTACCTCAGTTGGGAAGCCATGCACCATGCCACTGGCGATCATCAAGAAAACTTCTGTTCGGCTTGTTTCACGGGCAATTATCCCATTGACATCCCCGAACCCCTGAAGCGATCGAAACTGATATTAGAAACGACCCATTCCTAGTTAAATGGGGTGCGTTATCAACGCACCCTACTGGTGATATCAAGTCCGGTTTCCGCAAGCGGACATGAAAGGGGGATCAAAATGTACCTCACTCCATGGCTCCATTGGCTTGAAGGGTAGAGATCGCGGCTGGAGTTAAGCCTTCAATTTCGGCAATCTTCATCTCTGCATAGGGACGTGCTACCCGCAGGGTGTTCATCAATGCTCCCTGGTTCACATCCCAGAGTTTAATCGTCTCGTCTTCGCTGCCACTGGCTAAGGTGGTAGCGTTGGCACTCAAGGAGAGCGATCGCACCCCTTCGTTATGTCCAGTTAAGGTATGCAGGCAGTTCCCGGTGTTTGGATTCCAGATTTTGATGGTGCGATCGCTGCTCCCACTGGCTAAAATTGCTCCATCTTGACTCATCGCTAACGCATGAACCCAATGATGATGAGCGGGCAACGTCTGCAAGCAGTCCCCCGTTTCCCAATTCCAGAGCCGCACCGTAGTATCATCACTACCACTGGCTACAATTGATCCTTGCGAACTCGCAGCCAAAGACCCCACCCAATCCTGATGTCCGGTTAAAATGCTCAGGCATTCCCCCGTTTGCAGATTCCAGAGGCGAACGGTCAGATCGTCGCTGCCGGTTGCCAGCACTTCCCCATTGCCACTGAAGGCTACCGTGCGCGTGGGGCGAGTATGTTCCTCGAATGTATACAAACACTCCCCCGTATGGGTATTCCAAACCCTAGCCGTTTCATCCCCGCTTCCCGTGGCTAGAAGTTTCCCATCGGGGCTGAAGCGCACGCACCAAATGGCATCTTCATGACCGGTGAATGTGCGAAGTAAGCGCCCCGTACTCACTTCCCATAACTTCACCATGCGATCGCCGCTCGAACTGGCCAAAAGCTGACCATCCGGACTAAAATCCACCGATTGCACCGTAGCCAAGTGACCTGCCAACGTCTTCAAGCATTCCCCGGTTTTCACGCACCAGAGCCGCACCATACGGTCTAAACTACCACTAGCCAACAGTTGACCATCCGGACTCAAGGCTACCCCCCAAATCCAATTGGTGTATCCCTGCCAAGATTTTTGGCACTTTCCCGTCCGTACATCCCACAGTTTAACAAAATTATTGACGCTGCTACTAGCCAGGGTTTTGCCCCCATCATGGGGATTAAAAGCTACTTGCCAGATCCAGTTGGTATGGCCGTATAAAACATGCAGGAGTTCCCCCGTACCCACATCCCAGATAACAATGGTTTTATCATCGCTTCCACTGGCTAAAAGATTGCCATCGGGACTAAAGGCTACGGAATGCACCCCATTCTGGTGTCGGTGCAGGGTTTGCAAGCAGTCCCCCGTGTCCACATCCCAGAGCTTGACGGTGCGATCGTCACTGCTGCTGGCCAGCAGATGACCGTGGGGACTAAATGCTACCGACCACACCCAATTCTCATGACCTTCTAACACCTTCACCTCGCCGGTTTCTCGATCCCACAGGCGGATGGTCATGTCATTACTACTACTGGCGATCAGGTCACTTTCTTGGCTCAAGGCGACACAACACACCCCTTCCGTATGACCGGTGAAGGTATGCAGACATTGGGGCTGTTCGGGGTGGGAAAGACTCCAAAGTTTCACTAAGCGATCGGCTGCTCCGGTGGCTAAATTTTGACTATCGGCACTAAAAACCACGGAGCGCACGGTTTCTTGATGCTCTGTTAAGGTGGCAATACAGTCCCCATTGGAGAGATCCCAGAGTTTTACGGTTTTATCGGCGCTGCCACTGGCTAAAAGATTACCATCGGGACTAAAAGCGATGGAGCGCACCCAACCTTGATGACCTTGAATGGTTAAGAAGGGTTGACTGTCGTCGAATCCCCAAAGGCGAATGGCTCCATAGCCATCACCGATCGCCACTAATCGTTCTTTAGGGCTAACGGCGAGGCAAAAAACGGGGCCGAAGACATCGGTAAATACGGAGCCAACAAAGTGACATTGGCTAAAGTCGGTGTGGTTGAGGTTGTGTCCTTTGAGGTAGGCTTGGCGGATGGGGAGTTGGGAAAAGTTGGTATGGGAGAGGTTGATTTTCAGTTGACAGAGGAGGTTGATCAGGTTGCCAGCAGCGTATCCGAGAAATTTGGGGTTGGTAGGGGCGGGTTTGAAACCCGCCCCTACGCGCAATTTGTGTAAAAATTGTTCGATCCAGGGGCGGGGATTTTGCAGGTCGATGAGGTTCGTCAGGTAGTCGGCAATGGGTTGGAGAATCAGGCGGATTTGACTTTCGCGCACGTAGTCTTTGGCGGTGGCTTTGATCAGAGCATGGCTGTTGAAGAGGTTGAGATTTCCGGTTTGCAGTTCGGTGCAGATTTCTTGGATGAAGCGGTTGGTGAGGTATTCCATCACCACGTTTTGCAGGGTGGTGGTGATGGGGGTAAGACTGCTGGAAATGGATTCAACCAGCGATCGCCCCACTAAAGAGTATAGAATTTCGATTAGTTGGCGGCGATCGGGCTGTAGGGGTTGCCCCATCATGTCTTCTTGCAGGGTTTCTGGGGTGACGGGTTCCCGGTTGATGGCTAACCAATAGAGGATATGTTGTTCTGGGAGGGAGAGGCGCTGCCATTGTTGATCGAGGACTTCGCAGACATCCTGAATGGCGATCGCCTCCCCACGGTTTAAGTAGTTTGCCGCACTCCCCCCATACAGCTCCTGAATGCGAGTGGCAATCAGTTTCAGCACCAGGGGATTCCCATTGCAAGAGTCCGTGAGTTGCTGGTTCACTGTGGCACTTGCATCCAAACCCTTAGCTTTCAGAATCTCCGCAATTGCCCCCTCATCTAACCCCTGTACTTTCCACACCCTCACCGGTAATTTTGGCCCTTGCAGCGCGTTAATCGCCTTCGGTTTTTCCCGACTGGTGAGCATTAAGCAGCCTTGATGCTCCGTTTCCCCCAACCGCGTCAGGAAATCGCCATAATCCTCATATCCTGGGCGATAGCGTCCGGCAGTCGTTTGCGGTTGCAGAATGGCTTCCACATTATCAAAGACCATCAAACAGCGATGTTCCTTCAGATGGTCAATCAGTTGGGTAATTCTGCGGTGGATGGGGACATCTTCTGGGTTGTCCGGTTCATAGTTGAACAACTGGTTGATTTCGTCGAGCATCTCGCTCAAAGGAGGAGCTTCTCGCAAGGAGCGCCAAATAATGGCTTCAAAGTCCCCAGCGACTTCCTGGGCGAGTTTCACCGACAGGGCGGTTTTGCCAATTCCCCCAATACCTAACAGCACCAGCACCCGACAGCGATCTTGGGTAATCCAGGTTTGCAGGGTGTCTAGTTCGTCGTTGCGTCCATGGAAAATGGAGACATCGGGCGCTTCTCCCCAGTGTTGTTTGTTCGTTTTGGGTGACCTAGGGGCGGGTTCTGTAGGGGCGGGTTTGAAACCCGCCCCTACGTCGGAATGGGAACCGAAACCCGCCCCTACGTCGGAATGGGAACCGAAACCCGCCCCTACGTCGGAATGGGAACCGAAACCCGCCCCTACGTCGGAATGGGAACCGAAACCCGCCCCTACCTGGGAATGGGAACCGAAACCCGCCCCTACAAGGTTGGTTAAGGGCGGAATATTAAGCAATTCCGGCTTGTATTTAAAGAAGATCGGGATCAGATAATTTCGTTGAGTCGTGCTATTCCCGCGAATGCCAAATTTGTGATAGATGTTACGGATCTGTTTGCGGATCGTTCCGGGGTTTTTGTTCAGGGAGGTGGCAATTTCTTCGTCGGTTTGGTTCTGGAGGAAGAGCTGTAAAACCGGTTTTTCTTGGGTAGAGAGGCGATCGCAAATTTCCTCAAAGTCTTCTGCACTCATGCTCTGGAAGTTCTTCAAGTAGGGAATATTCACCAACTCCGGTTTATATTTGAAAAATAGAGCAACCAGAAAAAAGCGCCCTCTCCTACGCCCATCATCTTTCTTGATGCCAAAAGAGTGATAAATACCGCGCCGAATTTTCTGCACATCTGATTTATTACTGGCTACCGTCGTAGCGATTTCCCGATTATTAAGCAATTCGTGCAAAACTTGCCGCTCTGTAGGGTTGAGTCCTGCGAGTATGCGATCGAACTGCTGTTGATTCATGGCTCTATACCGATGCTATAGGAATGACTGGCTCAGAGGTCAACATTCGCCTGTTCTGTGCTGTTGAAGTCTGAGTTTTTTTGTCTGAGGCACACAACCATATATTACACAGTCTTTCTCCTTCTTTACAGTCCCTCAGCTTATGGAACATCCGGATGTTTACTCTCAGAGATTGGGTATCATTCCGGTTTTTTACCTCTGTAAGGGAAAGTGGGTTGATAGTTTACTTATTTTATACTTAATTTTTTCCCTCATCCCCCTCCCCCCTTCTCCCACAGGAGAAGGGGGTACAAGTCCCTCTCCCGTGGGAGAGGGATTTAGGGAGAGGGCAAGATCATTAGTCATTTTTTCCCCAGTTGACGACAAAAATAGATAGGGAGTCAATGTTGTTTTTTTTATTTAATGTTTTGTGGCGATCGCCCGCCCCTCTCCCAGCATTTTGCCCATCTCTTGCCCAAAAGAACATTCGGATGTTTACTTTTTGGGAGGCGATCGCCGTTGGGTTGGTTATATCAAGTTCGCTTATTCATGTCCGCGAAGCGGAAATACCCTAATTAAAAATCCAGGGAGCAAGATGCTCCCACTCCAGTCATATCAAAGAATTCGAGGAGTGCGGGCATCTTGCCCGCTTCTTAACAAATTTTCATGTCCGCTTTAACAAATTTTCATGTCCGCTTGCGGAAACCGGACTTGATATGAGATGAGATATAGCATTTCTCTCTTGCATGAGGTATAGCCCTCACCCCCAACCCCCTCTCCCACGGGAGAGGGGGCTAAGTCTGTATCTTATCTATTTGAGAAACGCTATAACCTAAAGAAGTATAGCAATTCTAAATGAGTTATAAATCATTGCCCCTCATCCCCCTACCCCCTTCTCCCACAGGAGAAGGGGAAAAGTCCCTCTCGGAGTGGGAGAGGGATTTAGGGAGAGGGCTTTTTCTATTTCACAACTCAAATGGACTTGCTATAGCTTGGAAAAACAGCCATGGGTATTTCTGAATTGCTGCCAATCCTGCAAAATTTAATTGAAACGGGTTCTTTGGCTCACATTAATTTTAATCAATCGAGCGGCGATCGCCCAAATGACTCAAGTTCCTGAATAGGCGATCGCCTTTTGCTCCCACTTTTACCAAATCAAGTGAAGATTCAAAACAAATCCCGGTAAAATATCCCCTCCTGATAAGGTGAGAGGATTGTCTAGAACTTGTTTGGCTTGTCCCTGACGATAAATTTCGACTTGACGGTTCTTCGGGTTAATGAGCCAACCTAACCGAGTGCCATTGTCCATATATTCCTGCATTTTTGCTTGTAGTAGCTTTAAGGAATCGCTCGGCGATCGCAGTTCAATCACAAAATCTGGAGATAAGGGTAAAAATTTAGTCTTTTGTTCTGCGGTTAAAGCCTCCCATTTCGCTAAGGGTATCCAAGACGCATCGGGGGAATAATCTGCCCCATTCGGAAGAGTAAACCCACCCGATGAATCAAAGACAATTCCTAATTGAGTTTGTCTATTCCATAGGGCTAACTCTAGGTTAAGGTCAGAATTACGCTTACTGGTTTCCCCTCCTGTGGGTGGCATAACGATCAAGTCCCCTTTAGCGGTTCGTTCTAATCTTAAGTTACGGTTGGCAGCACACAGTTGATAAAATTGTTCATCCGTAATCGAGGCGGTTTCTGGATTGTTCAAAATCAATGCTGTCATGTTTTTATCTCGCTGAACCTATCAAAATCCTAACAGATCCCATGCAGCGAAGACTAATCTCTAGGGGGTGCTGATGCCCAGGAGGGCGATCGCCCAAATGACTCAAGTTCCTGAATAGGCGATCGCGAAGCGATGAGTCCCATTATCGCCAACCCCTCAAAATAACATTCAGATGTCCATAGACAGCCTGGGAACGACCTGCTTTAATCTAAGAAATGCCAAGAAAACAAGCAAAATATTATTTTTATGCTCAAATTCTTAAGAAATTCTAAAGTCCTCGCTTCGGAACGACTTAATCCCTTGGGACGGAATGATATTGCTTGAGTTCCAACAGTAGATTTTTATCTAGTCCATTCGGGTGTGAGGGGTATTGTGTCTCTAAATAAATCGGGGAAAGGAACAGACTTGAGATTCCTGATCTACCAAGATTTCTGAAGTTAACCCAATCAAAATTATGAAATTTAAATTCAATCGCTCCAACTGGTTCTCTCGCGTGTTGATGGGAACCGCAATTCTCGCAACTTTGGGCGTTATGGTTCCTGAAGTCGTCAATGCAAACGGTGCTGAAAGTCAGGATACCTTGGCTGTTTATCCGCGACTTTCTGCCCAAGAACTGGCAGAACATCGGCGCAAGCAAATTGAGGAACTGGTCAAGGAGATCGAAAAAACTCAGGCAGAAATGAACGCCAATCCTCAACAGTTTTGTCAACAAGAAAATGGGCAAAAATGTGCGGTTTTGAGTAACCAACTTCAGGTAACCGCCGGACTCTTCTATAGTATGGGAGAAGCCTTGCAAGAGCAAAACAATCCACAACAAGCACAGAGGCAGTTTGAAAAGGCAGGTAGCTTTACGGAGCAGGCCAATCGAATTCAATCACTAACTCGTGGTATCCAAAGTGGCTATTACACTGAAGGCACTGGAGGTTCGTATCCAGGTTTAGATGAAAATCTGGTGAGCTATCAGGAGGCTGAAAAATCAGATTTGCAACAAGAAGCAACTGGATTCTTCCAACAAGGTGAGAACCAATTAGCTTATCAAAGTATTGGCCAAGTTTCTAAAGTTGGGAAACATTTCGACTGTCGCCAAAATAATGGTCAGTGGCAAACAGTTGTCAACAAGAATTCTCAAAGTCACCCTCTGATTCTTTGGGGCGATCTAGGAGGATACTCAACTGAAGCTCGCTGTAACGCTGTTTCAGCACGTTTAAACAATCTGGAATCTCATGTTGTTCAAGATGTAGCTCAAACATTTAAGGTGGATGAGATCGAGGTCGATCAGAAGAAAGTTACGGTGGTTTGCGTACCCGATCGCGGTCGATGCAACAGCGAAAATGCAATCTTTACTCTGACGCGAGCCTCTAGACCCAGTAACTGGGAGATTCAAGAGCAATTTATCGGTTTGGTTAACGACCCCGGATCGGAGGCTCCCATCCGCAATTAATTCAGTTCATTCCGTAGATTGGGCTGGAATACATAACCCAATCTACCCTCTACCATTCATCTTTTGCACAACTATCCAAACTGACAATGTTTAATTTTCTTCGTTTTCCAAAAATTCTGCCCATGCTCGCTGGAGCGATCGCCCTATTTTCTGTAACTGGAATCGTTCCTGAAGTCGTTCGCGCTGATAGCTCTTTAGCGACAGGAAACTACCGAATTGCACAAAGCTCAATTGAGGGACTTGAGGGACTTGGTGCGATTGAGGGAGTGGAAGCGCTTCAGCAGGTCATGGAAAAAATGCTCAAGACGTTGGCAGAAACGTCTTACGCTCAGGGCGAAACTGCTCTAGAGGAACAAGATTTTCAACAAGCAATGAACCACTTTAATGAGGCAATTGAACGTTACTCAGAATATGCCGAAGCTTATGTTGGGAGAGGGGCAGCCCGCGCTCAATTGGGCGATCAATCCGGCGCTGTTTCTGATTTACAAACTGCCGCCAGTTTGTTCCAAAAACAAGGCAATACCGAAGCCTACCAGCAGATTCAGCAAGTCTTACAAGGACGGTAAGTAGTCAAATGATATCAAAATTTCTTCGCAAATCATTGCAAAACACATTGAAAATTATGGTCATTGCTCTGGCTATATGCGGAGCGATCCTTCTCCCACAAAGCATTCAAGCTCATACTTCTAGTTTGGTTCCTGCTAACTCATCGCAACTTGAAAATACCCCAGATATCTCTCAACTAATAGCCCAACGTTATTATAGGGATGTAGTACCTACCGATTGGTATTTTCAAGCTTTACAAAGTTTAGTAGACCGCTATGGAGTCATTCCAACTCCAGATCCTGACGACTCACTTGAGCGATTTAGACCAAACCAACCAGTAACACGAGCAGAATTTGCTTCTGTGCTAAATCAGGCTCTCGATATCATCTCTAGCCGCTAAAAACACAACGCGATCGCCTTTCTGGGTGTCGAGGGGGCGATCGCCACAACCCAAATAATTTTTTGTACACAATCAGCCACATTATCAACTCATGAAAAACCTAAATGTTTTGCACAAATTATTGCAAAATACATTGAAAATTATGGTCATTACTCTGGCCATATGTGGAGCGATCCTGCTTCCACAAAGCATTCAAGCTCATACTTTTAGTTTGATTCCTGCTAACTCATCGCAACTGGAAAATACTCATTACCCAGTTGAGTCACTCGATATCGAAAATGCACCTGAGATATCCCAAATAACGAGCGTGAGTCAATATAGGGATGTAAGACCTACTGATTGGTATTTTCAAGGTTTACAAAGTTTAGTAGAACGGTATGGTGTAACTGTTCCTGGAGATTCAGATGGGCTATTTAGAGGAAATAAGCCAGTAACACGAGCAGAGCTAGTTGCCACACTCAATGCTGCTCTCGATCGCATGAATCAACTCATTGCTGCTGCGACTGCTGACTACTAAAGGTCACCGATCGACTAAACCATGTCAAGCGATCGCCTTTCTGGGTGTCGAGGGGGCGATCGCCACAACAAGCCCCTTAAATTTGAACTGGAGACACGCGATCGCATTCCGAACCCATCAGGATGCGATCTTTTTCTTCCCTCCCTCAGTTCAGGCAAACATAGATAATCTCTGCATTTCCTAAAATTTCTTCGCGTCGCAGCCAATTTTCACTACGCTCTATCGCCCTTTTACTGACAAAATCAATCGGCCTGCTCACCAAATTTTCCAGTTCTTGCTGCATCTCCATCACCTTAAATAATCCCCAACGAGCATCCGGAGAGAAGGTAAACAAGAAATCAATATCGCTGTTCGGGTTGAAATCATCGCGCAGAATAGAGCCAAACACCGATAATTCAACAATTTTCCAGCGCTGGCAAAACTGGGCTATTTCTGGTTCTGGTAAGTTGATTTGTCGCTTCATTTTCTGAGACTTATTTCAGGCATTCCCAATCGTTTTCATCCACAATAGGACTGACCAAATCTCCTGTAATTTTAGCTTTACCCGCAATCAAAGGTGAAGGTTGGCGGCGTTGTTTTAACTCTGCAATGCTTTGAAGATCTCGTTCTAGTTCCGCTTCATCATAGTTTAAATAAACTCCCATGCTCTTCAAAAAAGCATGAGTCTCTAGACGCGAAGAAATCCCAAGAGTGCGGCCAACTTCTGCGGTACTCAATGCTCCAGAACTGTAGGCATCAGCCACAAGTATTTCTAAAACTCTGCGCTCGATAGGTTTAGACTCTCCACCTAATCTTTGCGCGATTCGATCCGGTATTTCAAGGGTAATTTGCATCGCTCTCTCCATTGGATGGGTCTCAATAGTATAACACCTAGAACGGCGATCGCCTCTAACGACACCTCAAGATTAGACTGCCACATCCTTCTACCTCCAGCCTACGCTAAAGCCAATCTTCCAACATCAAATCTTCAACCCTGTGCATATCGGAATCATGGGAAACTAGAAGCAGATTATGGGCGATCGCCGTTGCTGCAATTAAAATATCCGCATCTTCCATTGGCTCTCCTTTCCGTTTTAGATTGGCATGAATTTGTGCCGCTCTCTCGAAAATTGCCAGATCGCCCACGATTACTTGATATTTCTGACATAAGTCCTGAAAATCCTTAAGCTGACGAGTTGCCCCATTCGCAATCAATCCTCGTTTGATTTCATAGTAAGTCATTCCGGCGAGGAAAACGCTTTCACCTAAAACATCTAGGTTTCCCATTTTTTCCTGGACTTTTCTATTATTCTTCAAAATTGCTGTGACAATATTCGTATCCAGTAGATAACCCATGGTGACTTACCATTTACCTTCCACTGCGGCATCAAAAATAGCCATCTGTTCTGGCGTTAGCTCGTTCAACGTTCCCGCAACAGCCTCTCTCACCATTACCCGCTCAACTCGATCGGTCAATTCCGACTCATCCACAGCACAAAGCTCCTGGGTATCCACTTGTGCCAATAGGTTAGAAAAGATGCTCATCACCTCATCTTTTTCTAATCGCTCTCTGAACTTCTCGTTTTCTTGGAATAAGCGATCGACAATTTCAGAAATTCGACTGATGACGACATCTTGCGCTGGAAAAACTTGGGTCATAATCTTCTCCCCTACAATATGGACAGACTATAGATAGTATAACTTCCAGAAGTCAGAGGCGCGATCGCTCCCTGTCCTCCTCCAGCTAAAGCCAATCTTCCAACTTCACATCTTCAACCCTCCGCATATCCGAATCATGGGAAACCAGAATCAGATTATGGGCGATCGCCGTTGCTGCAATTAAAATATCTGCATCTTCCATTGGCTCTCCCTTGCGTCTTAAATTGGCATGAATTTCCACAGCTTTCTGGAAAATATTGAGGTTATCCAAATACAACAGAGGAATGCGAGCGCACCAAATCTCTAAATTCGCCAACTGCCGAGTGGCATTAATATACAAAAGTCCTCTTTTAACTTCATAGTAACTTACGGCACTCAGATAAATCTCTGCACCTTGACCTTCGATATACTGTAATCGAGTCACTACCCTTGAATTTCTCTTCACCAGTGCAGTAATAATATTCGTATCGAGCAAATAACCCAATCCGATTATCTCCCGGCAACTGCCGCATCAAATTGTGCCATTTCTTCTGGTGTCAGTGTATCTAACATGCCATAAACTAATTCCGTTGCCATTAAGAGATCGACTCGGCGGAGTAACTCCTCTTCTTCTAGCAATAAAATGCTATCGCGATCGACACTTTCAAAGACATTCAACAACATCTCCATTATTTTCTGTCGATCGAGTTGCTCCCGAAAACAAGGGTTCTCATCCATTAATTTTTGAACGATATTGGAGAGACGGAAGGTAAGGGTATCCGTAGCAGGAACTCGATTTATCATAATTTTTTGAGGCTAACTATACCTTTGATAACAGCCAGAAATCAGAGATATTATAACTCCCAGACGTGAGAGGGGCGATCGGACTCCGTATCCCATTGGCGATCGCCCCCCAGACTGTGAGATACTGAGAAAATTAGGGTAAGCGTCCTCTAAAATGAGGAAATATTTCTATCCAGAGAGGGCTATGGGATATCTCACTGTCATTAGCGAAACCGGTTTTCCTCATTCTGTGTGTTGCTTTGAATACAACCATAAATCAGAATGGTATGCCTTCAAACCGAAAATCCCCAAATTCCCCCTCTGTCCTGGCTATATCGATCGCTCCGATAGAACTCCCTACATCAAACACTGGGTCAAATTTGCAATTCCTGACTCCGACTTAGAGCAAACGATTAAGCAAATGTTCAGTAAATACCGAGGATTAATCTATTGCATTGGTAAAGGCCCCGATTGCGTTACCCTATCTGTAGATGTAGCTCAGTGGTGTGGTTTAACGCTCCCACCCCCCCCTAATCTGATTCCCGGTCATCTGGTATCGAAGTTAGCTAAACTCAATTCCAGTTTAGTCCAAGAATACTATTAAACGAAGCTGACAAAATTCGGCGATCGCCGATCCTGCAAGAGTTCTAGAATTTCAGTTAAGACAAGGGTTTTACCCTTTTGATAGAACAGGGATCAAACAGGGCTAAATGCTGCAACTTAAGCCACCCGCTTTTTTACTGAAACGGGCATTTTCTCGATAGTCCACAGGGCAGTCAATCACCGCAGGAACGTCTTGCGCTAGAGCTTCTTTAAGGATGGGAAGCAAGTTTTCCGAGGTGTCAATTCGGTATCCTTTTAATCCCATACTTTCCGCTAATTTAACGAAGTCAGGGTTGGTAAATTTAATGAAGGCAGATTCGCCATATTGGTCTTCTTGTTTCCACTCAATTAAACCATACCCCCCATCATTAAAGATGATCGTCACAAAGGCTGTTCCCACTCGCAGAGCAGTTTCTAGCTCCTGACAGTTCATCATGAATCCGCCATCACCAGTCACGGCAACGACTTTGCGATCCGGATAAACCAATTTGGCGGCGATCGCCCCTGGAATGGCAATCCCCATGGCGGCAAATCCATTAGAAATAATACAAGTATTAGGGCGATCGCAGTGATAATGGCGAGCCATCCACATTTTATGAGCGCCCACATCAGAAATTACCACATCTTCGGGCCCCATCACTTGCCGCAAATCATACACAATTTTTTGCGGTTTCACCGGGAACCCCGGATCGTTAGCATATTGTTCGTAATCTTCACGAATTTCTCCACGCAATTGATGAATATAAGGATCGGGTTTTTCCGATCGCTCGCAGCGCCGCAAAATTTCCAACAGCGCATCCGAAATATCTCCCACCACTTCCACTTCGGGAATATAGCTGCTATCAATTTCAGCCGGTTTTGCCCCAATATGAACGATGGGAATGTTTTTATTAGGATTCCATTTTTTCGGGGAATATTCAATCAGGTCATAACCAATGGCAATCACTAAATCCGTGCGATCAAACGCACAACTGATAAAATCCCGTTGTTTTAATCCCGTTGTCCACAAGGATAAGGGATGACTATAGGGAATTGCCCCCTTACCCATAAACGTATTAGCCACTGGAATATTCAAATGGGTAGCAAACTCCGTTAAGGCTTCGCTGGCATTGGCGCGAATCGCTCCATTGCCCACTAAAATCATGGGAAACTTGGCTTTAGAAATCACTAAAGCCGCTTCATTCAGGCTATGATAAGCGGCATAGAACTTATCTTTTTTGTCTCGTTTTAAGGGGTCACCTTCTGCGGGCATATCGGCAATATTTTCCGGTAAATCAATATGGACTGCACCGGGTTTTTCCGTTTGGGCAATTTTGAAGGCGCGGCGCACAATTTCCCGCGTATTGCTGGGGCGGACAATTTGGGTATTCCACTTGGTCACCGCCGTAAACATGGAGACCAAATCGAGGTATTGATGGGATTCAATGTGCATTCGGTCTGTACCCACTTGGCCGGTAATGGCCACTAGGGGAGCGCCATCGAGGTTAGCATCGGCAACCCCGGTCATGAGGTTGGTGGCTCCTGGGCCGAGGGTGGATAGACAGACACCTGCTTTACCGGTGAGACGACCATAAACGTCGGCCATGAAAGCGGCCCCTTGTTCGTGGCGGGTGGTAATAAATTGAATGGGAGAGTTGGTGAGTGCTTTTAGCACCGCCATGTTTTCTTCTCCAGGAAGGCCAAAGATGTATTTAACGCCTTCGTTTTCTAAGCAACGGATGAGTAATTCTGCGGTATTCATGGGGATGGGATGGGATAGAGGGATGGGGGGATCGGGAAATGGGGGATCGGGGGATCGCCTATTCTATTAAGTCCGGTTAATAGGTTAAGAAGTTGGGGGTTAAGAAGCGGGCAAGATGCCCGCACTCCTTGAGAAATTGGATATTTTGTAGTGGGAGCGTCTCGCTCCCTAGCTCCTTAATTAGGGTTGGTGAACCTGCCCCTACTCATTACTCATTATTTAATCCAAACGGTTTTGAGGTTGACAAATTCGCGGATGCCTTCGACACTGAGTTCTCGGCCATAGCCCGATCGCTTGATGCCACCGAAGGGAAGACGGGGGTCAGATTTAACCATGCCATTGATGAAGACGGCTCCAGCTTCGAGGTCGCGAATGAGGCGATCGCACTCTTCTCGATCCGTTGTCCAAGCACTGGCTCCTAGTCCTAAAGAGGTGGAGTTAGCCAGGATAATGGCTTCGTCGATGTCTTTAACCCGGAACAGGAGGGCGACGGGGCCGAAAAATTCTTCGGTGTCGGCGGGAGTGCCGGGGGGAATGTTGGCTAAAATGGTGGGCGGGTAGTAGTTTCCGGGGCGATCGCTCAGAGCTTGGCCACCAATCAGAACTTCTGCCCCTTGACTCACACAGGCTTGCACCAGTTCATCCACTTCTTTCAGGATACTGGGGGTCGCTAGGGGGCCAATATCATTAGCCTCGTCCATGGGGTCACCCATACTGAGCTGACGGTATTTTTCTACCAGGGCATTTTGGAAGCGATCGGCGATCGCCTCCACCACAATAAACCGTTTAGCGGCAATACAGGACTGGCCATTATTTTGCACTCTTGCAGTCACCGCAGTAGCCACCGCAGCATCGAGATCGGCGCTCTCTAACACAATAAAGGGATCGGTTCCACCGAGTTCCAAGACCGTTTTCTTAATGTGTTTTCCGGCAATAGAGGCTAAACTGGCTCCAGCCGGTTCCGATCCGGTTAAAGTCGCGGCTTTTACCCGGTCATCGGCCACAATTTGGGCTACCTTATCCGCACCCACGAGGAGAGTTTGAAAAGCGCCAGGAGGGAAACCCCCTTGGGTAAAAATCTCTTCCAAGGCGATCGCACATTGGGGCACATTAGAGGCATGTTTGAGCAGTCCCACATTACCCGCCATCAGTGCCGGAGCCGCGAAGCGGAAAACTTGCCAGAAGGGGAAATTCCAAGGCATCACCGCCAGAATCGCCCCCAAGGGATGGTAAGCCACAAAGCTTTGACTGGCATCGGTTTCCGTATAAGTCGGACTGAGGAAGCTTTCAGCGTTATCGGCATAGTAGCGACAAACGAGGGCACATTTTTTCACTTCGGCGATCGCCTGTTTAATCGGTTTTCCCATTTCTGTGGTAATGATTTTGCCAAACTTTTGGGCATCTTTTTCCACAATGTCCGCCGTTTGCTTTAACCAGGTGGCTCTTTGGGCAAAGGATGTTTGCCGATAATCTAAAAAGGCTTGTTGGGCTAAAGCTAATTTCTTCTCTAATTCAGCATCTGTGAGTGCCGAAAACGTTTTACAAGTTTCTCCGGTTGCTGGGTTAACAGTGGCAATGCCCATGCAGTTTCTCCCTAAGAGTGTCTCATGCGATAAAAAAGCCTTTTGCCCGATCGCAGATTGGTCTTTCCGGCAAAAGACGTTTACGGATTGTCTTCATTTAAATTTTAGATACAATAGAGGGTCAACAGATTTAAACTCTACAATTTGTATCACTTTTAGAGTGTAGGTATCTCCTCTAAGGTTAAGAAATGTGTCTTATCGCCAGGATTCGGGATCAGTATTTCCTCACCAGTCCCCGCAGTTCAGGCACTTGTGCCGCAATTTCCCGACCAATTTCCAAAGAAGCCGTTGCCGCAGGAGAAGGGGAAAGTCCCTCTCCCTATATCCCTCTCCCTTGGGAGAGGGACTTTTTTCCCTTTAGAAATCATACAATTGCCGATATTTATGCTGAATATAATCCACAAATGGGGCAATTTTCAAATCGCTACCGGTGACGTTTTGCATTAACTCCAGTGGGGTGTAGACACTGCCAAATTGATAGATATGGTCGATTAACCACTGGTGTAAGGGGGCAAAATGACCTTGGGAAATGTCGTCTTTCAGGTGGGGTAGATCCTGGAGAGCTGCTTGATAAATTTGGGCGCTCATGATGTTGCCTAGGGTGTAGCATTGGAACATGGCTCCCAGGGTGGAGGTATACCAATGAACATCCTGAAGCACGCCCAGGCGATCGCTCGGTGGACAGACTCCGAGATCGGACTGATAGCGAGCATTCCAGGCATCCGGAAGATCTCGCACTTCTAGAGAACCTTCGAGTAATTCTAACTCTAGGTCAAAGCGAATCATCACATGGAGATTATAAGTAACTTCATCGGCATCCGTGCGAATGAGCGATCGCTCCACCCGGTTAATGGCTCGGTAAAATCGATCTAAACCAACATCCTTGAGCTGTTCGGGAAACATTTCCTGCAACTGAGGATAAAAATACTGCCAAAATTCTGGCGATCGCCCCACCAAATTTTCCCACAGCCGCGACTGACTTTCATGGACTCCTGCCGATGTGCCTTCTGCTAACGGCGTACCTTCCAAGCTGCGATCTAATCCCTGCTCGTAGAACCCATGGCCCATTTCATGAATTGTACTAAACAGAGCCTCCGTCAGATCGTTTTCCCGGACACGGGTGGTAATTCGCACATCGCCAATAGAAAAACTGGTGGTAAACGGATGCAAGCTCTCATCCTGACGACCGCGATTAAAATCATACCCCACTTGCCGCAACAGATTCAGAGTAAACTGCAATTGTTTTTGGCGATCGAACCCTTGCTGCACGCAGGAAACATCCGGTTGGGGACAAGAGGATATAGCCTCCACCAGAGGCACTAACTTCTGACGCAACTGGGCAAACAACGGTCTCAGCGTCGCCGTCGTCATCCCATAATCAGCCTCTTCAATCAAGGGATCGGCAACATGATCGTAGCCAGCAAAAAAACTGGCATACTCGCGCGTATAATCCAGAGTTTTTTCCAGATCCGGTTGCACCAGAGCAAAATTATCCCCTTCCTTCGCTTTAGCCCAAGCTTCATAACACTGACTGCGATGGGCCGAAAACTGGGCCACAAAATCCCCAGGCACTTGTACCGCTCTCTGATAATTCCGGCGAGTGATGCGAATTAAACTCGCTTCTGGGGAAGTATAGTCCCAGCTTTGAGCTTGATCCTCTAAATCTGCTAACAACTCTCCTAATCTAGGGTCTGTCAACTTTTGATGGGCCATTTGGCGCAACAGGGCCATCTGTCGTCCCCTCGCCCCGGCCCCTCCAGAGGGCATATAGGTGGCTTGATCCCAATAGAGTACAGAAACAGCCGCATGAAGATCTACGATCTCGGTGACCCGCGCTTTTAGGTCGTCTAATTTAGGGCTTTTGGACTTCAGGGTTGCTATCATCGTTAACCAATAATGGGGTGAATTTACTGTTAATTGAGCCTTGGGAAAGAGTCACTCCAGGCTTTCCAGAATTTGATGACACCCTGGATAAAGTTATGATGTTCACTCAAGCATTGGGTTAAGAGTGAATATAGAGATCGTTCGCACTTACACGCACTTAAAAATGATAGGTCGTTTGGCTGCGATCGATCCAATTTACCGTGCGTAACCAATGCCATACTCCCGTCGGTCTACGGGTGGAAATTCCCTTGCTTTCTTCATGGGCAACCTCTTCGAGTTCTCCCGTTTCAAACTGGTATCCCAACTGGTTTACCATCTGAATAAACGCCTCTGGATCGGCCGCTTGTTCCAAGGATTCCCGTAAATCATGATCTTTATTGACATCCCTTAAAAAGCGCATCACTTCTTCTTTCGACATAACAATCCTCTCCTCCTGCTTTTATACCAGGATAGCAACATTTGAGAAGCTTAAGCTATTATCATGTTACTGCTCATTTTACTGGATCGATCGGCTCCGGAACTGATTTTTTTCAATCTTAACCAATGACTTACTGCCAATCCCGTGGAGACTGGTGAGCATCATAACCTCCAGTTCTCATTAACCGATCTAACTCACCCGGATCGGAAGAAACCTTTTGTGCTTCCTCAATCGTAATTCGTCCCTCTAAAATCAATTTATACAGGGATTGATTCATCACACACATCCCATCCATTGCGCCCGTTTCCATTAATTGAAACGCTTCATCTTCAGACCCTTTTAATAAATAATCTTGCATCGCTGGCGTATTGACCAAGATTTCATGGGCCGCTGTCCGTCGTCCATCAGTGGTTGGTAGCAATAATTGGGCGACCACACCCACAAGAGAGTCGGCCACTTGAATGCGAACCGCTTGCTGTTCCTCTGCACTATAGAGATTTAATAGACGATTAATGGCATTAATGGCATTACGAGTATGGAGGGTTCCCAGCACTAAGTGACCGGTTTGGGCAGCTTGCAGAGCCGTATTTACCGTAATGCGATCGCGCATTTCTCCAATTAAAATGACATCTGGATCTTCCCGCAAAACGGCCCGCAGAGCCTGGTAAAAATCATGGGTATGCAATCCCACTTCCCGTTGACTGAGTAAACATTTATGGGAGGGATGGACATACTCAATGGGGTCTTCAATGGTGACAATATGTTTATGTTCGCTTTTATTAAGAAAATCAATCATCGCTGCCAATGTGGTTGATTTTCCTGAGCCGGTTGGCCCCGTGACTAAAATTAGACCTTGTTGACTACAAATGAGATCCTGTAGCACTTCGGGTAAGCCCAATTGCTCGATGGTGGGAATCTCCAAACTAATCAACCGTAATACCATGGCTCCCCCAGTTAGGGAGTCAAAGCAATTAACCCGACAGCGTACTAATCCTTCATAAAAGATGGCTGTATCTAATTCTTTATCTTGGGCAAATTTTTGACGTTGTTCTGGGGGCAGAATATCTGCCAGGTACTGATCGAATTGTTCGGGGGTGACGGGATTTTGATCTTTTAACTTCATCATCTTGCCCCGCACTCGAAATCGGGTTACCTGTCCTACGCGAATATGAATATCCGAGGCTTTATTGGTGTGGGCGTGCTGTACAATTTTTTTGATTAAGTTTCCCAGTTGAAAGGGTTGAGGGCTTTTGGATGGATGAGGAGGGGGAGGTAAGGGTTTGTGGGTGTGTTGAGTGCGATCGGAATCAGAAACTGTCATGATCTGCTTCTCCTATCTTGAGTTTGCCTATCTTATCCTATTTTTTTTGAAGCTTGCCCTCAATCGATCCTTATTTCCTATTCCCTATTCCCTAGCGCGAAGCGCTATAGATGAAACAATCTACTACCCACTTAAGGCTTAAACTTGAACGGTTTTCAACTTCTGGACTGCTGAAGTAACAAAAGATTGCACAAAAGCAGTGCGCTGGTTTTGTTGAAAGACTTGTTTGATAATTGAGGTCAATTTCTCTAGATTTAGTCCCTGTTCTGGGTTAAAGTCTTGGGTTTGGAAATATTCAATTAAACTTAATCCGGCAATGCGAGTTAAATAGGCCGCGCTGATGCCTTGTACGAGTCCGCCCGCCGTATAGGTGATGGCGTTGGTTTTGAGAATATGAGTAATGGTTTGGGTGGAGAGTTCGACTAAGCCGAGTTTGACGATTAGTTCTCCCACGATTCCGGCGATGTTTTGACCTTGCTGGAGAGTAAAGGATTGGTTGGGTTGATAGATTTTGGCTAGGTCTAAAATCAGTTGACCGGTAATTGCGCCGGTTGTCAATAAATCGAGGCTGGGAATGGGGTTAGCGAAGGCGGTAGTGGCGGCGATCCATTGATATTGCTCGATCGCCGGCAAAGCGCGATCGCGGCGTTTTTGGTTCCAGACGGCTTGAATCTCGCGCTGTAAGGCTTCTGCTTGGCGCTGGATCGTCCCTAAAATCGGCACATTGGAAGCCTTAGCCACTTGCGCGAGACGGGTTTTCAGGGCTTCAATTTGGGGCGCTCGATGTTCCATCCATTCGTCTACAGTGCCATCGGGTTCGTGTTTGCGGACTTTGATGGGTTGGGGGATAGCGGCGATCGCCACCACATCCTCTTTCTCTAGTTTACCAGTAATCCGGCTGTTAATTTGTTGCAGAATGCTGGGCAGTTCTTGGGGTAAGTATTGGTCTTGTTTATTCAGAGCTAAAATAACGTGATGATGATTTTTTTTGAGCTGTTGTAGGGTTTGATATTCCGAGTCGGTTAAGTCTCCAGCAATGACCAATAAAATCACGTCACTGTTGCGGTGTTGCTCTTCAATCTGGCTTTGAATTTCTTCGCTCGGATTGGGCGTAAATAGGGCAGGTGTTTCTACGAGCTGCCAATCTGGGGAGAGGAGATTAAACAGGCTGGTTTTGCCCACATTTTTACCGCCCGTAATCGCAATTTTGAGGGTTTGGCGATTGATTTCTGCTCTCAGTTCATGCAAGCGGTTTTGCCAACTGGAAACATCAATATCTTCTGTGGCTAACTCGGAGATCGCCCCTTCAACCTGGGTAAACGTCCGCTCTAGTGTTTCCCTATTTACCGGTGAAGTAACTGTTTCCACCGGGATAGAGGCAGAATTTTGCCGCCACCACCAAATGCCACCCCAGGCGATCGCCCCCAGGGTAACCCATTCTCCCCATTCACTCACGGAACTTTGGATATTTGCCCACAACCACAGGATAGCTCCTAATCCTAAGCCACCAACTAACAGAGGACGACGTATGAGTGTTGCCATCGATTTCTCCACTAAACCCAACCCGATCTCTAGCTTAACTCGATTGGGGGGCGATCGCCTAATCGCCTAATCAGACTCCCCAAATTCAGTGTTTGCTCGTGGAGTATGTATCGATCGCTTGAGATAAGGCAGATTATAACGGGCGAAGGCTCGTTTGGCTCGGCGAATTAACTCGGTTTTATACATAAATTCATCGCGAGCATCCATGGGATAAGAGCGCAGCTTAAATTTAGTTCCCCAACGTTCTTCTTCCATGATAACAACAATCGGAAGTTTTAGTTGGGTGTATTTGCTGCTGTAAGCAGCTTGATAGAGAATCTGAATCACCCGTTCATCATCCACATCATGATCGAAATAAAAATCGGTGGCCACTTGAGCTTCTAACTGGCCGCCGTTAGAATTAGAAACCGCTTCTGTCCAGGTTTTATTGTGGGGAATGGTGACTGTATTATCATCGGGGGTTTGGATTTGAATTCCCCGCAGTCCATAACTGACCACTTCTCCATAATGCTCTTGGATTTGAATGCGATCGCCGACGCGATAGGGAGCTTCAAACAAGGCAATAATTCCGGCAATAATGGAACTGACATAATCCTTAAAGGCAAAACCGAGAGCAACGGCAATGGTTCCCGTTAAGGCGATCAGATTGGCTTCAGATAGGTTGAAAAATAGGCGTAGAAGATAGGCAATGACTAGGATTAAAATCAACCCTTTCCAAAACGGGACAGATTGTTTAATTAACAGCCGAAATCTTCGAGCCACTCGCTCGGAACTCCAGGTGGTTAGTTTTTCTACTAAATAGGTACTGCCATAGGCGATCGCCACAGCAAGCAGCGATCGCAGAATTTTCGGCATTGTAAAATCCGTCAGCAGTTCCTCCGAGAGGTTAGGGGATGACTCCACTTGAGCCAATAACGATAGAGTCTCCCCGGATAATCTAGCGATCATTTAGACTTTACCCACAAAAAAATTATTATTACTGAGTTCCCGAACCACTTTTTGATAGTGACTCGGTTGTAGAGATAATCCACCCTGTTTTGCTTCGAGAAGATCGGCGCGTAAGAGCCACTGTACTCTCGCCTGAATTTGACTTTCCGATTCCCCTAAACTGAGGGCAAGATGCCTACGGGTGATGGAACCATGAATAAGGACAGAATGGAGTAAATAGCGATCGCTCGGCTCTAACGTAGGCAAGCTGGGTAAAGAAGGTTTGGTTTCATACAAAACCATTTCCGGATCATTGAAGGAAGGTACTCGATCGTCTGCCACCGCATCAGGTTTAATCCGCAAACTTTGCAACCACAAGTAAGTAGCAATTTGACTGACTCCCGATGATTGAGAGGCTAACGCTTCCCAATAGGTTTTTGTCGGTTCAGTCTCTTCTCCTGAAAGGAACTTAGGAACCACAAGGGTTTGAGTGATGGGGTTTAACCACTCTTCAAGTAGGGTAGCATCGAGTTTAGGTAACGTCTGAATCTCACTAAAATAAGCGCTCACCTGACAGACAAAATCTAGGAAATCCCAGGCCCAATGATTACAACCGATTGCCCAAAAGCAATGTGGATTCTGGATCATCAAGTCTCGGAGTAATTCTACACTCTCCCAACCCCCGATCGATCGCAGAAAACATTGCTCTAAACAGGGAATCACAATCAGGGTTTGCCGCTCTTCGAGTGCGTCTACATCCAGGGAATGATCGGCCTCTTGGCTAGGGTTGAGATGGATGTGAGGATAGGGTTGTAGGGCTTTTTGAATACGTTGGCTTAGGGTGAGGGGGTTGCGGGGACGATGGAGAGCAGGAAAAGGGGTAACAATCTCTAAAGCGGGGGGGTTCTCCCAATGAGCGAAACTATCTTCTAGGATTTTGGCGATCGCCTCTACGGGATGAGCGAGAATGACCACATGATTGGCTGCCTCTAAATTTTTTTGCCAGGTTGCCACCCTGGTAGCGATCGCCTCTTGAATCGTGGTTTGATACGTTAAAGGACTTGATAAAGTCTCCAGACGTTGGCTTAACTCTGCCAAGAGAGTGTCCGGCAATCCGATTAAATCTTCATCGGGTTCAGTAACCTTTTGAGCCTTGGTAAACCAGGATTGAATCTGTTGGCGAACATGGGGTAAAACACTCTGAATCATCGATCTGTCCCTGATGGTTAATTCCTAACACTCACTCAACCCTACTTTTTCAGCACTCCCGCTTCCCAATTGCCCTCCAACTTCGTGCCATTGGTATAAGTAAATACTCCCCAACCCTGTTTCATGCCATTGCGAAAATTACCCTCATAACGATTGCCACTGGGAAAAATACAAGTGCCAAAGCCATTCAATTGACCATTCTGAAACGCGCCACTGCATTGGGTTCCATTGGCAAAATTGAGAGACCCGCGACCATCCGGGCGACCGTTACGAAAAGCACCTTGATAGCGATCGCCATTTCGATAGACACAAGTCCCCATACCATTCAACTGTTGATTCTGAATCGTTCCTTCACAGCGCGTTCCCGTACTCAAAACGATCGCCCCTTGTCCCAAACGCTGGCCATTCTGAAACTGTCCTTCATAGCGATATCTTCCCGGAAACGAACATACCCCATCCCCTTGCAAACGGCCATTGCGGAAGGTTCCTTGACATTGAACCCCATTCCGGAAGCGTAGAGTTCCTTGACCGTGAAAAATGCCCTCCACCAATTGTCCTTGATACTGAGTACCACTCGGAAGCGTACAAGTCCCTTCTCCGGTTAAGGTTGGGCCGCTAAAATTCCCTCGACAGAGAGAATTCGGGTTCGCTTGTGCAGAAAGGCTAAACCCGGCGATCGCCGCTACTGTGCTGGCAATTAGAGCGATCGCGAAGCGACTGGGCAAGAGTATCGCGAACCCATGAGCCAATCCGAATTGGGGTTGTTCTATCATCCGTTTCATTGCCCTATATCCCATGATCTGGTCTTAATGTTCAAACTTCTCTATCATATAGGTTTAGACTTAATCCGGTTAATGGAAAAAGTTCCAGACAGCAGCGATCAAAACTTCCCCGATCTCAATCGAGACCCAAGGGAGTAATGTAGAGCGCCAGGTGCTGGTAATCGGGACTTGATGGAGCGATCTCCTAATATCGCCTAATCAAGTAAACCCTTGTACACCTTTGGAGTTATCGTTAATTAACCCTACCGCAACCCCATGCTGCCATTAGTTTCTTTGTTGATTTTTTCCCAAATTCCGATTCCGCTTTCTGAACCCGCTCCCATACCCATCGATCCCGCTCCTCAACCCACTGCTGAACCCACCCCTGAACCGACTCCTAAACCCACCCCTCCCCCTCTCCCCCCTCCAGAACGCCTAAGTCCCCTTGAACAAATTCCCAAGCTTCCTCCCTTGCCAACATTTGAATATTTACAACCGACTGAAATTCGACCCCTATCGGGCCAACTCGATCGGGTTCCGGTCTTTAATAGTAATAGTCCCGAACTGGTGAAAACGGAAGGCATTCTCCTCTCTACCTTTCCCAAACAGGGAATGCGCTATCCCCAAGCCCACCTGGATTATCCCTTAGAGGGACGATTTGATATTTTTGCCCATCACATTTCTCGCGCGAGAACACGAGCGGAAATTCGCTCCTTTTTTCAAGGGATTTTAATCTATAATCCCACGGATAAACCTGTTACCCTAAGAGTCTTGGAAGGAGCCAGTTATTTAACTCGCCCGGATGCGATTTTTATTGACTTACCCCCAATTGTCGATAATCGTTTAGGAACCATCTTTTCCGGGCCGGGAAGTCGGGCCGCTGGGGATGTGTTGCGCGGCCGCAAACAAGGGACTTGGCCCGATGTGATGGTGATTCAACCCAAAGAAATTCAACAACTGATGAATCTGCCGATTCCTGCGGGAACGGTGCTGCCGACTTCTAATGGTCGCTCGACCCTGTTGCGGGTGGAAACCGATGGGCCGGTTTATGTGGCGAATTTGGCCATGCTTTCCCCAAAAAATCCGGATGGGACGGAGCGGGTTCCGACCCTGCAAGAATGGCAGAATTTATTGGTCAATGGCACCTTATCGGGGCCAAGAGATTTACGACCGACTCCCATTGATAAGAAAACAACGAACTTTCCCGCTCGGTTCATTTATGGTCGCGTGGCGGGCATTTCCGAGGGGTCTCAATGGACAACGACGTTAACAGATACTCCCCAATCTGAGGATTTAACGATTCCAGAACCCGGACGGGCGATCGCCTATGGCCTAAGTTTACTCCATCGGGGACGGCTGGGTACAGGACAAATTCAAAGCGCCCCCATGTTAACTCGCTATCCGGATACGGCCTATTTTGGCCATGGCAATTATGGGGTTGAATATAATTTGACGTTGCCGCTCTATAACAATACGCAGCAATCCCAAAAGGTGACCATCGCTTTGCAAACCCCCTTAAAAGATGATGGCACACAGGGAATGCTAATGTTTTTAGAGCCTCCAGAAGACCGGATCTTTTTCCGGGGAACAGTGCGAATTGTCCATCGAAATTCCCAGGGACAAGAGACGGAACGTTATATGCATTTGGTACAACAGCGAGGACAACGGGGAGAGGCCTTATTACAGCTAACCATGCCTCCGGGCGATCGCCAACAGGTACAAGTCGATCTCATTTATCCTCCCGATGCGACTCCTCCCCAAGTGTTAACAGTTAAAACGGAGAATCAATAGTAGCCGCTATCAGGATTTACGCTGGAATATAATCTTCATCCAAGAGATTATCTAAAGTCAACTTGGGTTCAACGGGAAACCCTTCTGGGTTGAGTTCGTATTTCCTCAAGATATCCTTCCTCGCATCCCCATAACATTGAGTCCACACCTCTGCTAAAAGAACCTTGAGGCTAGGACTCTCTTCTAATAAATATTGAATTTGTCGTCGCTGCTCAACAACGCTTTGTCGCCATCCTCTGGCATTGTTGGCTTTTTCAGATTCCCAGTATTCAAGTTTTAAAAGATGTTCGATTAAAGTCGTCAGCCTGCTTTTTAACTCCTTTTTCTCTCGTTTCCCCATGCTTTCAACTTCTTCAATTAAACTCTCAAAATCAATCCGATCGAGCTTTCTTTCTTTGAGTAACTGCGCTGTTGTCTGTACCCATAAATAGAAATCTCGATCGTAAAGTTCTGATAGATTAGAATCAGCTTTTTCCTGCAACTCTGGATTCATAACCTTGGCAACATTTTCTAAGCTTGAACGGTTTGATTGGCGAGTTCTTCTAAACGCAGTTGCTGATCTTGGGTAATACAAGCCTGAATTAAGGCTTCAATATTGCCTTCTAAGGCACTTCCTAGGGAAAAGTTTTGACCCAGACGGTGATCGGTAATGCGATTATCCTTGTAGTTGTAAGTGCGGATTTTTTCCGATCGCGAACCCGTCCCCACCTGCGATCGCCGCATATCTGTCACCGCATCCTGCTGTTCTTGCAGCTTCATGTCATACAACTTCGCCCGCAAAATCTGCATCGCCCGTTCTCGGTTTTGCAACTGCGATCGCTCCTCCGTACAAAATACCCGAATCCCGGTCGGCTTATGGAACAAGTCTACCGCCGTTTCCACCTTGTTCACATTTTGTCCACCTGCACCACCGGAACGAGCCGTGCTAATTTCTACCTCTTTAGCATCAATCTCTACTTCTACCTCATCCACCTCCGGCATAATAGCCACCGTCGCCGTTGAAGTATGCACTCGTCCCCCCGTTTCCGTCACCGGAACCCGTTGCACCCGATGAACCCCTGCCTCAAACTTGAGCTTACTATAAACCTGCTCGCCTTTAATCTCCAGGATTGCCTGCTTAAATCCACCCATTTCCGCCGGGGACTCGCTCACCAGATACACCTTCCAGCCTTGCACTTCCGAATAGCGAGAATACATTCTCACCAGATCGCCTGCCCAAATACTGGCTTCATCACCCCCCGTTCCTGCACGAATTTCCAACATGATATTTTTTTCATCATTGGGATCGCGGGGCAGCAATAAAATGGTTAACCGATGCTCTAACTGATCGATTTTCGTTTCTAACTCTTGCACTTCCAAGGCAGCGATTTCTTGCAGTTCGCGATCGCCACCCGACTCCTTATAAATCTCCCTCGCTCCCGTCAACTCCTCTTGAGCCTGCTTCCAGATTTCATAAGTATTCACCACCTCCTCCAGAGACGAACGAGCTTTTGCCACCTTTTGCACCTCCTCTGGATTCGTGGCAATATCTGGATCGGCTAACCGACGAGTCAATTCATTAAACGTCTGTTCAACAGAAGTTAGTTTGTCAAGAAGATATGCTTCAGCCATTGTTCAGGTGTCCAAGATTGAGGTTGTTTACGGTTACCGAGCGGAGTCGAGGTACAGCAGGGAATAATACATGGACTGTAGGTTAAACCCCTACAACCCACAAAGACCAATCGCAATGGCTGCTACTTCTTACTTCCCATCCAGTTATACCGTTTCTGGAATCGTTCAACCCGTCCTTCCGTGTCAATAATTTTCTGAGTCCCCGTATAAAACGGATGATTTCCAGACCAAACATCCACATGAATTTCCGGTTGAGTCGAACCCACCGTCATCACAAACTCGCCATTACAATACACTTTGGCTTCCGGATACCATTTTGGGTGAATATCAGATTTAGGCATGATGATTACACTTTACAAAAACACTAACAACTAAACGGGTTTAAACCCTATTATAATCCAATCGCGATCGCTCCCCAAGGGTGTGGGGTAGGGGCGGGTTCAGTAAGATCTTGGTGGGCAAAGGGAAAGATTGGTGAACCCGCCCCTACATCTTGGTAGGAAAAGGGAAAGACTGATGAACCCGCATCTACCCTTACCGTTTCGAGTATTGAGGAGCTTTTCTGGCTTTGCGTAAGCCATATTTTTTCCGCTCTTTTGCCCTCGGATCGCGGGTCAGATACCCTTCAATTTTCAAGGGTTGGCGATTATCGGGATCGAGTTCGCACAAAGCTCTAGCCACACCCAAGCGAATCGAATCCGCTTGTCCCGTTAATCCGCCACCTTTCACATTCACCAGAACATCATAGTCATTTTCCAGACCCAAGGTTTCCAGGGGAGCTTTGGCTGCACCCAGATATTGGGGATTAAATTGGAGATACAAATCTCCCGGTTTGCCATTAATTTTTAATTCCCCTTGTCCGGGAACCAAACGCACGCGAGCAACGGAGGATTTTCTCCGTCCAGTTCCCCAATAAACAGCCCGATCTTTTTGACTCTCAGTAGCTTGCATTAGTTATCTTCTCCTGGTACAGTTTTCAGTTCCAAAACTTCGGGGTTTTGTGCCTCATGGGGATGTTTGGGCCCCGCATAGACTTTTAGTTTAGTAAACAGCTTGCGTCCTAAAGAGTTTTTAGGCAGCATTCCTTTGATGGCTTTTTCCACAATCCGCTCTGGAATTCGCCCTTGCAATTTGGCGAAGGTTTCAGTTTTCATTCCCCCTGGACGACCGGAATGGCGGCGATAGAGTTTTTGCTCCCGTTTTTTACCAGTCACCTGGATTTTTTCGGCGTTGACAACGATCACAAAATCCCCAACGTCCATATGGGGGGTAAAGGTGGGTTTATTTTTCCCTCGTAAGATACTGGCCACTTCTGTAGCTAAACGACCGAGACGCTGGCCATCGGCATCGACCACAAACCATTTTCGGTCTAGACTCTCTTGGGGAGGTAAGTAAGTTTTAGTCATAATTAATCGTTTGTTTGGATAGAGGGCTATTCAGTTGAACCCAATTTAAGCTGGGGCTGGGTGTCAAACCAAACCTCTGGGGGAAAGGGTGGGTCTGGGTAGCCCACACGCAGTAAGCATAGCCCTTGGGCTGGGGCTGCGTATTTGACTAAATCCCGCCGCTCTTCTTGCCACAGATGGGTAAATTCTGTGGGGGTCATTTCAGCCGCGCCCACTTTGACCAATAGTCCCACCAGAAGCCGCATCATCCCATAGAGAAATCCATTGGCTTGGACTTCGATCGCAACAAATGGGTCTTGGGAAGAGCATTGGGCCGTTTGGATATCGACCCAGGAGTGCTTGCGACTCGATCCGGCCCGATGAAAGGCGGATAGGTGATGGCGACCCACTAAAGGGTCGAGGGCGGCTTGAATGCGGTTGGCATCCAGAGGTTGATAATAATAATGCCAAGTCAGATGCCGCACAAATAGGTTGGGGTTGGCGTGGGTATAGAGAGTATATCGATACCGTCGCCACAGAGCAGAAAAGCGGGCGTGCCAGGTGGGGGCAACCCGAGCCGAACCGCGAATGAGAATGTCTTCGGGTAAGCGACTATTGAGAATGGTCGCCCACCGTTGGGGAGGAATGGGCCCAGAGACATCGAAATGGGCCACTTGAGCGGCTGCATGGACTCCGGTATCGGTTCGACCGGCAGCCACCACGGGCACTCGCCGATCGATTACGGAGGCGATCGCCTTTTCCAGTTCCTCCTGTACGGTTCGTTCTCCTTTTCCTTGCCGTTGCCAACCTTGGAAATGGGTTCCCAGGTACTGAATGACTAGAGCAATTCTTTGACGCTCATCCATTAAATCCTCTGAGTCTTTCAGTTGCCAATGGCATTTCATTGGTTCTCCCCTGTGTTCCCCATCACCTATAGTAGGGGCGGGTTTGTCCATCTTTCTCTTGGCCTACCCAGATCTTAGTGAACCCGCCCGGTTTGACTTAGACTAGTTCAATAATCGCCATTTCTGCATTGTCCCCCCGACGAGGAACTGTGGGCAGAATGCGGGTATATCCCCCTTGGCGATCGCTGTACCGAGACGGAGCTTGTTCAAAGAGCGCATGAACCAATTGCTTTTTCCTCAGCATATGTTCTTTGCGGTCTGGACTCCCACTCAGGTATAGATAGCTCAAAACCTGGCGACGAGCCGCCAGTGTTCCACTTTTCGCCAGAGTAATCATTTTCTCCGCTTCACTACGAACGGCTTTCGCCCTCGCTTTGGTGGTCTTAATCCGACCATGACGAATCAATTCAGTCGTTAAGGTTCTCAGGAGAGCCTTACGCTGATCTGCGGGTTTTCCCAACTTGGGGACACGACAACGATGACGCATAACACTTTTCCACGTTTCAAAGTTTAGACACGATTCAACCCCTGACACCAGTTAGGATTTGGCCTTTTCATGGGGCAAAGTAATTCCTAACCTCTGTTGCAGGGCTTCAATCACTTCTTCAGCCGATTTCGCCCCAAAGTTTTTGATCTCTAGCAAGTCTTCTTGGGTGTAATCGAGTAGATCCGATACATTATTAATCTGCGCTCGTTTGAGACAGTTGTAAGCTCTCACCGATAACTGTAATTCCTCAATCGGGATCTGACTATTGGGATCATCGGTCAGTTCTGGCTCATCCTTGAGCGGCTCAAAGGTAATATCTTTGAGTGGACTAAATAAATCCACCAATATCGTCGATGCTTGAGATAGGGCTTCTTGGGGAGTGATACTCCCATTGGTGGTTACATCAAGGATCAGCCGGTCTTGTTCCAAGGAACCCCCTACCCGTGCATCTTCGACCATATAATTGACTTTAGATACGGGCATAAAAATCGCATCAATCTGGAGAAAGTCCAAGGCACTCGGATCTTGGCGACTGCGGTCTACGGATCGGTAGCCTGTACCCGTTTCTATCCGAAATTCCATTTCTAAGGTTGCGCCCTCCGATAGGGTGGCAACTTTCTGAGTGCCATTGACTAATTCCACATCCGATGGTAGGTCAAACTCACTGGCTTGCACCGTTTTTGGCCCCGTGGCCACTAAACGGCCAATTTGGGGTTGATTGGAGTAGCTTTTGACAATGATTTCCTTCATGTTCAGTAAGATTTCTAGTACATCTTCCCGAACGCCTGGAATCGTTGCAAACTCATGGTTTACGCCAGCAATCCTCACTGAGGTCACGGCTGCCCCAGATAGATTAGAGAGCAATACTCGTCTGAGAGCATTGCCTACAGTTGTGCCTTGACCTCGTTCTAAGGGTTCTAGAATAAATCGGCTGTACTGACTTTGATCTTTTTCTGTATAACTTTCAACACATTCAACCTGAAACTGCCCCACAGAGCCACCTCCCTTCGCCTGCTTTCTAGGATGGCTGTATATGACCTTCCTAGCTGTTTTTTTGTCATTGAATGGATCTCGGTCGCCTCATCTGCTGGTTTAGCAGACTCGGAGCGATCGCCCTGACCCTAGACTCGCCGCCGTTTTGGAGGACGACATCCATTATGAGGGATGGGGGTGACATCTCGAATGAGGGTGATTTCTAAGCCTGAACCTTGTAGGGCACGGATAGCGGTTTCTCGCCCCGATCCGGGGCCGCTAACCATGACTTCAATTTGCCGCATTCCTTGGTCGATTGCCCGACGAGCGGCGCTATCGGCGGCTGTTTGAGCGGCAAAGGGGGTTCCTTTTTTGGCTCCCTTAAATCCACTCGATCCGGCTGAAGCCCAAGAGATTACATCGCCATTGGGAGCGGTAATCGAGACAATCGTGTTATTGAACGTCGATTGAATGTGGGCTACACCATTAGGAATATTTCGCTTTTGCTTCTTAGGGCCTGTTTTTTTCGGTCGTGCCATAGTTTATGTTGCACTCTATGTATCTTATGTATCTTGGTCTCAGAGGTCTTTGATGGAGTTGGCGATCGCCAGGGAGCGATCGGGTCAACCGCTCTACCTATTTCTTAGCGGCTGCTTTTTTCTTACCAGCCACTGTGCGGCGGACTCCACGACGGGTACGGGCATTGGTGCGGGTGCGCTGTCCCCGTACCGGTAATCCCATACGATGCCGTCTGCCACGATAGGTGCCAATATCCATCAGACGCTTGATATTCATTGCCTCCCACCGTCTGAGATCCCCTTCTATTTGATATTGGGTTTCTACAGTTCCTCTTAAGGCAACGATATCGTTATCTGTTAAATCTTTTACCCTTGTATCTGGATTGACACCAGTCTCCGCTAAGATCTTTTGGGAACGGCTTAAGCCGATCCCATAGATGTAGGTTAGACCTATTTCTATCCGTTTATCTCGCGGTAGGTCTACACCAGCTATTCTGGCCACGCTTTTTTCTCCCTCGTCTTGAACAACTTAACTTAGGTCATCTCCCTGGGGGGAGCTGCCGCATCTGCTCTATTAACTCATACCAATGGCTTCCAGTCTGGGGTTAGAGTTAACCTTGACGTTGCTTATGTTTTGGGTTAGAACAGATCACCATTACCCGACCTTTACGGCGGATAATTCGGCATTTTTCACACATTTTACGGACGGATGCTCTGACTTTCATCCCGTATTTTTGAATGTCTACAAATATAACATCTTATCAGTTTTACGTCGGTTTTGTCAAATCAGACGAGAGAGACTTGAGAGCTGTTTTTACTTCTTACGCAATCGATAGGTGATTCTCCCTTTCGTTAAGTCATAGGGAGTCAATTCTACTTTGACGCGATCGCCCGGTAGAATCTTGATATAGTTGCGGCGGATTTTACCGGAAATATGGGCTAACACATTAAACCCATTATCCAGGTCTACCCGAAACATGGCATTAGGCAAGGATTCTGTCACCTGCCCTTCCATTTCAATCAAATCTTGTTTAGCCAATGTAATCTATCCTCAATTCAACAGGTCTGGGTCACAGCAATTCAATTTCCATGACTTTTACCCGAAAACAAAATTTCCGGGGTCTTTACATATCTTATCAAATTTTTTTGTCAAACTCGATCCGGTTATGAGTTCACCGCTAATGTCCCATGGTCAAAGCATGTTGTAAATCCTGAGTCACCTTTTCCACGGGCTGATTTCCGCGAATCCGCTTCAGTTTACCCCGAGCGCCATAGAAATCAATCAAGGGTTGAGTTTCCTCGTGATAAACCTCCAAGCGATGGCGAATCGTATCGGTCGTATCATCAGCCCGTCCTCTAGACAAAAGCCGCTCAATTAAAATTGCTTCCGGAACCTCCAAGAAAATGGCATAATCACAATCCTTATTCTTGGAATACAACATTTTTTGAAAGGTTTCGGCTTGGGAACTGTTACGAGGGAACCCATCCAAAATCCACCCATTTTGGGCATCCGTTTCACTCAGCCGCTCCTCTACCAAATCCAACACCAACTCGTCTGGAACCAAAGAGCCTTGATCCATATAGAACTTGGCCTTCAATCCCAAATCCGTTTCGTTGGCCACACTATTACGGAGAATCTCTCCTGTAGAAATATGGGGAATCTTTTCCCGTTTAGATAGTTCGGCGGCTTGAGTTCCCTTGCCAGAACCAGGTGGGCCAATAAAAATCAACCTTGACATGACACTACTGTTTCACCATCCCTTCATAACGTTGAGAAATCACATAGGTTTGAATTTGCTTCGCGGTATCGATGGCCACCCCAACCAAAATCAATAAGGAGGTAGCACCTAATCCTTGAAACGTCGGGACGCGGGTCAAGCCTTCAACCACTGTGGGCACAATAGCCACAATGCCTAAAAACACAGCCCCTAAGAACGTCAACCGATTCAGAACCCGTTCAATATACTCACTCGTTGCTTTTCCGGGACGAATGCCAGGGATACTCGAACCCATTTTTTTCAAATTCTGGGCTACATCCACTGGATTCATAATCAAAGAAGCATAGAAATAGCTAAAAAACAGAATCATCGTCAAATAGAAAGGAACATATAATGCTCCTCCTGGACTCAGATATTGAACTGCACTGAGGACAGCCGAACTTCCGGTTAATTCAGCCACGGTAACCGGTAAGATCAAGACGGCGGAAGCAAAAATAATCGGCATTACTCCACCTTGGTTTAATCGCAAGGGGAGGTAGCTACTTTTTTCCAAATACAGTTTTCTACCCACTTGGCGACGGGCGGAGATGATCGGAATTCGTCGAGTTCCTTCTTGAACAAAGACAATGCCGACAATCATCACCAGGAAGACCAGCACCAAAAGCAGAGTCCGTCCGACAATACCACTATCTCCACTGGAGGCTAACTCAATGGTTTGGCCAATGGAGCGAGGTAAGGTAGAAACAATATTGACAAAAATCAATAACGACGCACCGTTGCCGATACCCCGTTCAGTAATCACTTCTCCAAACCACATCACCAACATGGAACCCGCACTGAGGGCTAAGATGGTTTGCAGAATAAATATGGGCCCTGGGTTTAAGGCAACTCCGGGGGCATTATTTAACCATAATCCAATCCCTACGCTCTGAAGGATGCACCATCCTAGGGCAACATAGCGGGTAATTTGGGAGAGTTTGCGCCGTCCGGCTTCTCCTTCATTCTTTTGTAAATCTTCTAGGGTGGGCAGAGCAGCAGTCAGCAGTTGGATAATGATGGATGCATTAATAAAGGGGAGGATACCGAGGGCAAAAACGCCCAGTTGGGAAATCCCTCCACCAGAAAACAGGTCTAAAAATCCGATAATTGGACTGCCTTCAATATTGCGGCTAAATTGATCGCGGTCGATACCGATGACGGGGATATAAACCCCTAATCTAGCCAAAATCAATAAGCCCAGAGTGATGAGCAACCGACCTCTGAGGCCGGCTGCTTGAGCCATCTGGATAAAGGTTTCTTGAGCGCTTGGGGTTTTGTCTCGACTAACGGTCATTAAGGGATACCTCGTTGACATATTCACCAGGCTGAAGCCATGGTGATTCCTAAACCTCACAATTTAGGTTTCTGCTTCAGTGCAACTGCCTCCACCCTTTTGCGAGTCTTGGTCTTATGTTCGCTCCACAGACTATCCCCGCAAGTCCTGCGGTTTTTATGTTTTGAAATCTCAAATAGGAGAAATCTTGATGTACTTGGTTGATTCAGGGGTTGGAGTGCCCATTGCCCCGTCCTCTTTTCCCGGTCTACCGATTTTTCTGCGCCGTTGCCACTTTTGGCAAACTTTGATGTTAGGCTTTCTGTCTCCATCGTCACGGGTGGGTCATTGACCAGTTCCATTGTACTGTAAAGCTGTCCTAATGAAGCTTTTGCTTCTTGCCTTTTGCCTAGCGCAAAGCCCTTATTCTAAAACCTGGCAACTCCCTCCAGCGCCTTCGAGTTTAGTCCGAGCATTAGCGGTAAAGCGAGCTGCTTTGACTTGCAGCGGCACACTAATGTCTCCGTCTCCCAAGATTTTCAAGGGGCCGTCATTGGTGGTCACAATTCCTGTTTCCATCAATGATTCTAAAGTCACTTCGGTATTTGCTGGCAGGGTAGCCAGTTGACGAATGTTAATCGTAGTGTACTGTTGTTTGTTAATAACTGTAAAGTGCTTGAGTTTAGGCACACGCCGATATAGGGGCATTTGTCCCCCTTCAAAACCGGGACGAGTCCCCCGACCTGAACGGGATTTTTGTCCCCGCATTCCAAAGCCACAACTGGCTCCCTGACCTGCCGAGATTCCGCGACCTACTCGACGGCGGCGTTTACGGGAACCTTTTTTAGGGGCAACATCTTGTAATCTCATGGTATTTATCCTTGCGCTTACCGGTTTACTCTCTTGTTAGTCCCTTTGTGGGTGCTAGATATAAAGCTGTTCGATGGCAATCCCTCTTTCTTGGGCAACCTCAGCAAAGGTGCGAAGGCTAGAGAGGGCATCAACGGCTGCTCTAGCATTGTTGAGCGGGTTATTGGAGCCAAGTTGTTTGGCTAGGGCATTTTGAACCCCTGCCAGTTCTAGCACGGTACGCACTGAACCCCCAGCAATTACCCCAGTACCGGGAGCGGCTGGACGCATCAGCACTTTAGCGCCTGTGGCTTCTCCTGTTGAAGGATGGGGAAGGGAGTTGGATTTAGTCAGGGGAACGGTAATCAGGTGTTTTTTGGCATCGGCGACTCCTTTTTTGACCGCTCCGATCACATCACCGGCTTTACCCACGCCTACGCCGACTTGACCCTTTTCATTGCCGACGACGACGATCGCCCGGAAGCTTAATTTCTTACCTCCTTTGACGACTTTAGTCACCCGGCGGATTTGTACCACCCGCTCTTGCCATTCGCTTTCTTTTTCCCGATTGCGGTTGCCTTTGCGGGATTTGCCTTTCTTTTCTTTGTCTTCCATGGTTTTTGTGGGTCTGTCCTAAAAGTCTAATCCAGCTTCACGGGCCGCGTCTGCTAATGCTTTAACGCGACCATGGTACAAGTTGCCGCCTCGGTCGAATACCACCCTGGAAATCCCTTTATTGATGGATCGCTCGGCGATCGCCTTACCCACTTGGGCAGAGGCTTCACAAGTTCGGCCCACAGCATTCAAGGCGGCTTTCATTTCCGGTTCTAAGGTGGAGGCAGCAGCCAGAGTATGATGGTGGGTATCATCAATGACCTGAGCATAGATATGGTTGTTGGATCGAAACACCGCTAACCGGGGACGCTCAGGAGTGCCACTGACTGACTTACGAATGCGATTGTGTCTACGCTGCCTGAATTCTTGTCTAGTTCGTTTCATGGTTATTTCTTACCTGCCTTACCCGCTTTACGTCTGACGATTTCGCCCTGATAGCGAATGCCTTTACCCTTATAGACTTCGGGAGGACGAACATCACGAATTTTGGCGGCGGTATTGCCCACGATTTCTTTATCGATGCCGCTCACCACCACCAAGGTTCCTTGATTAACGGTTTTACCCGTATTATCAACGATGACAAAATCAATCCCCTCTGGGGCTTCAAAATCGACCGGTTTGCTATAGCCCACATTTAAGGTGAGGGCTTTGCCTTTGGCTTGGGCCCGGTATCCTACCCCTTGCAGTTCTAGGCGCTTTTCAAACCCCTTGGATACCCCTTCCACCATATTGAACACTAGGGTACGGCAGAGACCATGAGCTGCCCGACATCTACGGGAATCATTGCGCCGTTGCACAATCAGGGTATTGTTCTCTTGTTCAATTGTGACTTCTGAAGGCAAGATGCGCTCTAGTTGTCCTTTGGGCCCTTTGACAGAGACTTGTTGACCATTAAGGGTAACGGTTACTTTGTCAGGAATATTAATAGGACGTTTACCAATTCGAGACATAATCTTTTACTTGTTGTCCTTGTTCATGGGTCTAATCATTGATTTTTGCTCTGGGGCAATCGTCAATTCAAAGTTACCAAACATAGCAAAGCACTTCACCACCAATGCCTTGGCGACGGGCTTCACGGTCAGTCATGATGCCATGGGAGGTCGAAATAATAGCAATTCCAATGCCCCCCAAGACACGGGGGAGTTCCTTGCGATTTTTATAAACCCTCAGACCGGGACGACTGACCCGTTCGAGTTTGCTGATAATTGGGCTTCGGTTTTTGCCTTTATATTTAAGGGCAATCCGGAGATTGGTTTTGACTCCTTCCCCCACGGACTCAAAGTCGGAAATAAAGCCTTCATCTTTTAAGACTTGGGCGATACTCCGGGTGAGTTTCGTGGATGGGACTTGAGTGGTTTGATGCCGCGCTAAGTTCGCATTGCGAAGGCGCGTGAGCATATCCGCGATCGTGTCGTTTACGGCCATCGTTTACTCTCTCGATAAAACTCCTTTAGTTTTCCCGGAAAGGCATTCCCATTTCCCGCAGTAGGGCGCGTCCTTCTTCATCGGATTGAGCGGTTGTGGTAATGGCAACATCCATCCCTCGAATTTGGTCAATTTTGTCATATTCTATTTCGGGAAAAATAAGTTGTTCCCGCAGACCGAGGTTATAGTTCCCGCGCCCATCGAAACTTTTGGGACTAATGCCTCGAAAGTCACGAATACGGGGCAGGGCTAAGTTGATTAATCGGTCTAGAAACGCATACATCCGATCGCTGCGTAAGGTGACCATGATGCCAATGGGCATTCCTTGCCGAATTTTGAATCCGGCGATCGCCTTTTTGGCCCGAGTCACTACGGGTTTTTGTCCCGTAATCAAGGCCAATTCGCTCAGGGAGGCCTCTAGCGATTTGGCATTTTGAGATGCTTCTCCGAGACCTCGGTTAATGGTTACTTTTTGAATTTTGGGTACTTGATGGATATTCGTGTACCCAAATTGCTCCATCAATTTGGGAACAATTTTTTCTTGATATCGGGTTTTGAGGGGTTGTACCATAGCGATTTCCTGCTAATTTAATCAATGATTTCCCCAGTTTTTTTCAGCATCCGTACCTTCTTGCCTTCTTCGGTGAAGGTATAGGAGATACGAGAAGCTACTTTTTCCTTAGTGGAATAGAGCATTACATTTGAGCTATGGATGGGAGCTTCAAAGGTCTTGATTTGTCCCGATTCTCCTTCCTGTCTGGGTTTAACGTGCTTGGTTCTAATGTTCACGTTTTGAACCACGACTTTACTGAGTTTGGGGAGCGCCTCAAGCACTTCTCCGACTTTTCCCTTATCCTTGCCCGCAATCACTTGCACGGTATCGCCTTTTTTGACGTGCATTTTTGACGCAAGTGATGTCTGTTTGACGGCTTTAGCCATTACAGAACCTCCGGTGCTAGGGATACAATTTTCGTGTAATTCTTATCTCGCAGCTCGCGAGCCACGGGGCCAAATACACGGGTTCCCCTGGGATTGCGATCTTTGTTAATAATGACGGCGGCATTATCATCAAAGCGAATGCTCATACCACTTTGGCGGCGCAATCCTTTTTTGGTTCTCACAATTACAGCTCGAACCACATCGGATTTTTTGATCGCCATATTGGGGTTGGCATCTTTAACGACGGCAATGATTTCATCACCGATGGAACCATAGCGTCGGTTGCCACCGAGAACCCGAATACACATGAGCTTACGAGCGCCACTGTTATCGGCAACATTGAGATAGGATTCTTGTTGAATCATGGGTTTATTCCTGGGATCAAAAAGGGAATCAACGCTCTAAATAAAGGGTTACTAACGAGTCTCAAGGATCTCACTAACGACCCAACGTTTGGTTCGACTCAAGGGACGAGATTCTTTAATTAAGACCCGATCGCCTTCTTTACAGTTCTGGTCTTCGTCGTGGGCTTTATAATGCTTAGTCTTGACCACGGTTTTACCGTATTTGGGGTGGGCGCTACGATTTTCAATCGCGACCACCACGGTCTTCTGCATTTTCGTACTAATGACTCTGCCCACTCGTTCTTTGACGGCCATAGATTATGACTCCTCTTTGTCCTCTACAGGTGTCGCACTTTCTTGAGATTGAGATTGAGTCAACTGCCTCTGTCTCTCAACCATCAAGAGTTGGGATTGGCGGTGTTTGAGGTGTTTGAACTGATGAGGTTTGATTTCTCCCTGGCCGGTCGCTTGTTGAAGCCGCAACTGAAACAGTTCGCGTTTGATGGCTACAATTTGCTCGCCGAGTTCCTCATCACTCAGGTTTCTTACCTCGTCAATTTTAGGTAATGGCATCTTTATCTAACCCTGGGAATCACGCACCACAAATTTAGTCTTGATCGGAAATTTATGGGAAGCCAGACGCATGGCTTCACGAGCGGTGGCTTCGGGCACACCGGCAATTTCATAAATAATCCGTCCGGGTTTGACCACGGCTACCCAATATTCTGGGTTGCCTTTCCCGGAACCCATCCGGGTTTCGGCGGGTCGCATGGTTACTGGTTTATCGGGGAAAATCCGAATCCAAATTTTCCCACCCCGCCGGATATACCGGGTCATGGCTCGACGGCCGGATTCGATTTGGCGGGAGGTAATCCAGTGAGGTTCGAGGGCTTGGAGTCCAAAGTCTCCAAAGTTAATGACGTTCCCACGGGAAGCCAACCCTTTCATTCGACCTCGGTGTTGTTTGCGAAATTTTGTTCTTCTTGGACTTAACATGGCCAGAACTCAATTCAATAAGGGGTCACCTACAACGATTAGCTTTCGTTGGATCGGTCTTCAAATTGGGGCCGACGGCGATTGCCTCGACGACGACCGGGGGTTGGCCCAGGTGGGGGCGCTTCTTCTTGTCCGGGGATGATTTCGCCTTTGAAGACCCAAACTTTAATGCCCAAGATTCCATAGATGGTTTGAGCGGTGCGGTAAGCGTAGTCAATGTCAGCCCGGAGGGTATGCAAGGGAACTCGTCCTTCTCTTGTCCATTCTGTACGGGCAATTTCTGCCCCGTTCAGACGGCCGCTCACTTGGATTTTGATTCCTTGAATTCCTGCCCGTTGGGCCCGTTGGATGGCTTGGCGCACGACTCGGCGGAAGGATACCCGACGTTCGAGTTGTTGGGCGATATATTCAGCGAGCAGACCGGAATCGGCATCAACACGGGTAACTTCGATGACGTTTATCCGAATTTGGCGATTGCTATCGCCGATTTCTTTTTGCAGGCTGGTGCGTAGGGACTCAATGCCTTGACCCCCTCGACCGACGACAACGCCGGGCCGGGCGGTATGGATTTCTAGGTCAATCTGATCGGCTTTGCGCTCGATGCGGACGGTGGAAATCCCGGCGTTATTGAGTTGTTTTTCTACATATTTACGAATCTTAAAGTCTTCTTGTAAGATTCCTGGGTAGTGTTTGGCATCTGCGAACCACCGAGAACGGTGTTCTTGGGTGATTCCTAGCCGAAACCCAGTTGGGTGTATTTTTTGTCCCACAGAGTTAATCCTCTCGATCGATCAATGGTTGAGCTAACTGTTGGCCGGTTCAGGGGCAACAGCTACTGTAATATGACAGGTGGGTTTACGAATTTGATAAGCCCGTCCTTGGGCCCGAGGGCGAAAGCGCTTTAGGGCTGGGCCAGCGTCGGCAAAGGCTGTGCTGACCACTAGGGTTCTGGGGTCGAGTCCCTGATTGTGTTCTGCATTGGCGACTGCTGAACGCAATACTTTTAAGACGGGTTGACAGGCACGGTAGGGCATGAATTCAAGGATGATCAATGCATCCCGATAGGTTTTTCCCCGAATTTGGTCTAATACTCGACGGACTTTATGGGGGGACATGCGGATGTACCGTGCGATCGCACGAGTTTCTACAGAAGTATCGATTGCCATCGTTTTTCTTTCATCCTGAGTCAATATGGGGGAAACCGATGATTCCTAGGGGAAATGTTCATTATCGGCGAGCTTTTTTGTCGCTCTTTGCATGGCCTCGATAGGTTCGAGTGGGGGCAAATTCTCCTAATTTATGTCCGACCATTTGTTCGGTGATAAACACGGGAACATGCTGGCGGCCATTATGTACAGCAATCGTATGGCCAATCATCTGGGGGACAACGGTGGAGGCGCGAGACCAAGTTTTGATGACTTGTTTTTCGCCTCTATCATTGAGTTTTTCCACTTTGGTTAACAGATGGTCGGCCACAAACGGGCCTTTTTTCAGTGAACGAGCCATAAGACTTTCAATGTTATGTAATCAGGGTGGAATTAGGCTTGACGACCTCCGCGACCGCGTTTGGAAGTCCGACGACGACGGCGCACGATTAGGCGATCGCTGGATTTATGTTTCTTCCGTGTTTTTGCACCCAAGGTCGGTTTACCCCAAGGGGTTACGGGGCCACTGCGACCGACGGGGGCCCGTCCTTCTCCACCTCCATGGGGGTGATCGACGGGGTTCATAACGCTACCTCGCACTTGGGGCCGACGACCTTTCCTCCGAGTCCGCCCAGCTTTACCGAGGCTGATGTTACGGGCTTCCACATTGCCCACTTGGCCAATGGTAGCGTAACATTCTTTACGCACCATCCGCACTTCGGTGGAGGGTAAGCGCAGGGTTACATAGTCCCCTTCTTTGGCGACGACTTGGGCGGTGGCTCCAGCGGCCCGCACAATTTGTCCTCCTTTTCCGGGAACGAGTTCCACGTTATGGACGCTGGTTCCCAAGGGCATGTTGGCCAGGGGCATACAGTTGCCGATTTCGATGGGAACGGTTTCACCGGAAATCACGGTTGTGCCAACGGCAAGTCCTCTAGGATGGAGGATATAGCGTTTTTCACCATCGCTGTAAAACAGCAAAGCTAGGCGAGCGTTGCGGTTGGGGTCATACTCGATCGCTGCAACTTTGGCGGGAATATTATGTTTATTCCGCCGAAAGTCCACGAGACGATAGCGCCGCTTGTGGCCGCCTCCCCGATGGCGACAAGTGATCACCCCTCGGTTATTGCGTCCTTTGACCCGGTGTTTTTTCTTGATCAGAGATTTCTCTGGCCGGTCTTTGGTGATTTCCGCGAAGTCGGAAACACTTTGTTGCCGGGTACTTGAGGTATAGGGTTTGTAGGATCGAATGCCCATAACGGTTGATTAATTACACTTCTGGGAACAAGGTGATCTGGTCGTCTGGGGATAGGGTCACGATCGCTCGTTTGTATTGAGCTTTGTACCCACTGAAGCGACCGACACGCCGTTTTTTACGGGGAGAGCGATAGGTGTTGACTTTGGTGACTTTGACCTCAAATAGGCTTTCGATCGCCGCTTTGATTTCCGGTTTGGTCGCTTTCGGAAGGACTTCAAAGACGTATTTGTTGTCTTCTAGCAGTCGGGTTCCTTTTTCGGTGACGATCGGACGGCGGATCAAGTCAGGTAGGGCGCGGTTGGTTGAAATCGGATTCTTACTCACCATAGACCTCCTGGATTTTTTCGAGGGCGGAACCGGTGGCGATGATTTTGTCTGCATTGAGAATGTCGTAGACGTTGAGTTGCTTGGCAAGGATTAACCTTAGTCTGGGGACATTGCGGGCAGACAAATATAGGTTTTCATGGCGTTCGGGGATGATTAACAGCACTTTGTCGGTCTCTGCTGCTCCCCAACGGGCGATCGCCCCTAATAGTTCTTTGGTTTTGGGTCGAGCGAGGTTATCGCCGATGTCTTCAACTACGATCAGGTCATCGGTTCGCCCCATTAAGGCGGTGGTTAAGGCCAAGCGCCGCTCTTTGCGGTTCATCTTGGTTTCGTAACTTCTGGGTTTGGGCCCGAAGATTACCCCACCCCCTCGCCATAAGGGAGAACGAATGGAACCCGCACGAGCGCGACCGGTTCCTTTTTGTCGCCAGGGTTTGCGTCCGCCCCCTCTAACTTCGGCGCGGGTTTTGCTAGAGGCTGTTCCTTGGCGGGCATTATTGAGTTGACGCACCAGAGACCGGTGGACAATATGAGCGGCTGTTTCTTCTTTGGCAACTTTGAGTTCAAGGTTGGCCATGCCCACCTCTGACCCTTGCCAGTCTTTCCTTACGCAACTAACCATAGTTTCGATCTTTCCTTTTCTACTTGCTTTGATCCTTTCGATAGAGTGGCTCTCTTTCTGTTGGATCAGCCGCCCACTTGATTGGTTGGGGCGATACTCAGGAGCGTTCCGGGTTTGCCAGGGACTGAACCTTTAATCAGCAGTAGGTTGCGATCGGTATCTACCCGCACGACTTGCAGTTTGCGGATCGTGATTTGGGCATTGCCTTTACGTCCTGCCATTTTTTTACCCGGATAAATTCTTCCGGGGGTGGTTCCTGCTCCTGTCGATCCAGGAAGGCGGTGGTTTTTTGAACCGTGGGACATGGGCCCCCGACGGAAGTTATGGCGCTTTTGGTAACCGGCGAACCCGCGACCAATGCTTTTTCCAACTACATCGACGAGTTGACCTTCTGTAAAGAGATCGGCCTTGAGTTCTTGTCCAAGTTCATAGCTGCTGACGGTATCGCTGCGATATTCTCGCAGATGCCGCAGTCCAGTTTCCCCTGCTACTACGCCTGATTTTTCTAAGTGTCCAATTTCTGGTCGGTTTAACCGCCGTTTGGGGACACTATCATAGCCCAGTTGAATGGCGCTATAGCCATCGGTTTCTGGGGTTTTGATTTGGGTTACGGTGCATGGCCCAGCTTGCACAACGGTAACCGGAATGGCAATTCCTTCTTCCATATCGAAGATTTGGGTCATGCCGAGTTTGGTTCCGAGAATACCTACAGACACAGGTTGGGTAGTCTCCTTTTTGTTTACAGACAACGTTTTAGATCCATCTGAATGGGACGGACTCGATCTATAATTTTCCCTAACTATTACTCAGCCAAATACCTGCCCTACGTCAACAGCAGGACTAGAGCAGTTGGCTGAATTATTGAGATTCGCATTAAGGGGATTAGCCTTAAAACTTTAGACAACCGGGTTTTGAATCACCGGCTACCCTTATCTATAGCGCCTGGACTTAAGCGGGCTAAGGCTCAGTATCCTTATGGCGACTAGGGTCTCCGCTACAGGAACTCACGAAAGATGAGTTACCTTAATTTTGGCGACAATATACCACTATAGGGTATCTGGCGGCATTTGTCTATAGGGATAAGATTATTTTTATGGAGGGTGGGCTAACCCTTGTAAAGTTTGTCCTTTTTCCTGTTCGCTTAATCCCTTACAGCGTTTTTCGATGTTATGAGGTACAGTAATCGAAATGTTCCTTGAGAGTGTTGTCCCATGAAAAGCCTGAAGAATGGGCACGCATAGCGTAAAAAATGGTTTTCCCATTACCCATTACCCATTACCCATTACCG
>NZ_JAQPOK010000042.1 GCF_030068445.1 Roseofilum halophilum BLCC-M91
AACGTACTCGTAAATCTAAAGGAACAGAAGGAGAGCAACTAAGTTTATTCTAAGATTCACGGCGGTTAAAACCGCCTGAGTCGAACTTCCTCCGCGTACTAAAGTAACCCGGCTTCCGTTCTCCCACTCTTTTTTTCGTGAACCTCTGAGATTGATGCTCGATCACCATCTGACCCTCCGCAAATTCTTATCCCTGTTGGCCATAGGGGCGATCGCGCTCCTGGTTACCGCTACCCCTGTATTTGCCCAAGATCTACCGAACACTACGGGATTCAACCCCCAAGAACTCCTCCGCTCTGCCCTAGAGAGCATTAATAACCTCGGCCCCATAGGGGCATTAGCCTTTATCCTCCTCTACATTATCGCCACCGTCGCCTTCCTCCCCGGCTCCATCATCACCCTGGGTGCAGGAGTCGTCTTTGGAGTTGTTTTCGGTTCCCTCTACGTCTTTATCGGTGCAACCCTAGGCGCAACTGCCGCATTTCTCGTCGGACGCTACTTAGCGCGGGGTTGGGTTGCCCAAAGAATCCAAGGGAATGCCAAATTTAGCGCGATCGATCGAGCCGTCGGTGAAGAAGGCCTAAAAATCGTCCTCCTCACTCGACTCTCTCCCGTTTTCCCCTTCAACCTACTCAACTACGCCTACGGACTAACCCAAGTCACCCTCAAAGATTACGTTATCGGTTCCATCGGCATGATTCCCGGCACAATCATGTATGTTTATATTGGCTCCCTCGCTGGCAATCTCGCCACCCTCGGCACAGGCGATCAACCCTCTAACCCAACCATTACCTGGACGCTGCGGATTATGGGATTTATTGCCACCGTCGCCGTTACCCTCTATGTCACCAAGATTGCCCGTAAAGCCCTAGATGGAGCAATTGAAAACAATTAAAAATGAATAATTTTATCCGTTTGCCCTCATCCCCCAGCCCCTTCTCCCGTGGGAGAAGGGGAGAAAGTCCCTCTCCCACGGGAGAGGGATTTAGGGAGAGGGCAAACTCTCATTTGCCCTTTATTTCTTAAAACCATGTCATCCCTAAACTTATATCCAATCGATCAATATAACCAACAGTTAGTTGATTGTACTCATCCCCCAGATTGGGTCAATCCCACCCCGGCTGACTGCTATGATTTAGTCGTCATTGGTGCGGGAACCGCCGGATTAGTCGTTGCTGCGGGAGCGGCGGGATTAGATGTGGGCTTAAAAGTGGCTTTAATCGAAAAGAATTTAATGGGAGGAGATTGCTTAAACGTGGGCTGTGTACCCTCTAAATGTGTCATTCGCTCCTCTCGCGTGGTGCAAGATGTCCGCAATGCGCCCAATTTTGGCATTCATCCTTCCGAAGAAATTAAGATTAATTTTGCCCAAGTGATGGAACGAATGCGGAAAATTCGCGCCGGAATTAGTCACCACGATTCCGTTCAACGATTCCAAGGTTTAGGTATTGATGTGTTTTTAGGAGAAGGACGATTTACTGATAATTCCCGTGTTGAAGTAGAGGGAAAAACCCTACCGTTTAAAAAAGCGGTCATTGCCACCGGAGCAAGGGCAGTGCGTCCCCAAATTCAAGGCTTAGAAGAAGTCGGTTTCTTGACTAATGAAACCGTGTTTAACCTCACCGAATGTCCCAAACGATTAGCCGTGATTGGGGGCGGGCCCATTGGTTGTGAATTGGCCCAATCCTTCCATCGTTTGGGCGCTCAAGTGGTTTTATTTCACAATAAGGGACATTTGTTAGACCGAGAAGATCCAGATGCCGCCGAAATCATTCAAAACCAGTTTGAACAAGAAGGAATTCAATTGGTTTTAAAGAGTGAGATTGAGCGAGTAGAAGCGACTCCAGAAGGAAAAATGATTTATTTTTCGACTCAAGGTAGCGGTCAATCCTATAATTTAGTCGTCGATCGCATTTTAGCGGGTGCAGGTCGTGCCCCCAATGTGGAAGGTTTGAATTTACAAGGGGTTGGGGTAGACTATGACCGCAAAGGGGTGAAGGTAAATGATTATTTACAAACGACAAACCCAAAAATTTATGCGGCTGGGGATATTTGTATGAATTGGAAATTTACCCATGCGGCGGATGCGGCGGCGAGAATTGTGATTAAGAATACCCTGTTTTCTCCCTTTGGATTGGGAAAATCTAAATTAAGCGATCTCATTATGCCTTGGGCGACTTATACCGATCCAGAAGTTGCCCATGTGGGACTCTATGAACGGGAGGCACAAGAGAGGGGAATTGAGATTGAAACAATTAAGGTATTAATGAGTAGTGTAGACCGGGCGATCGCCGATGGAGAAACGGAAGGCTTTGTGAAAATCCACTATCGCCAAGGCTCGGATAAGATTCTCGGTGCAACCATTGTGGCTCGTCATGCCGGGGATATGATTAGCGAGCTTACCACGGCGATCGCCGCTAAAATGGGTTTAAGCGAACTTTCTAGCACCATTCATCCCTATCCCACCCAAGCCGAAGCGATCAAAAAAGCCGCCGATGCCTACAAAAAAACCCTGCTAACGCCTAAAACCAAGAGCTTCCTGCGCTTTCTGACTAAACTCTCCTAGAAATACGACAGTGGTAAATCCTCAAAACCGTTGTCAAACAAGACTTGTGCCCATTCCCTATTACCCATTCCCCATTACCCATTCCCCATTACCCATTCCCCATCCCCCTATCTTCCCTATCCCCTTTTTCGGTATCCTAGAGAATGGTTAACTTTAGCCGACAATCTTCTATCGATATACTATGCCTGTTACCGAGCCTCCATCCGCGATCGCCCCAAACCCCTCCCCACAAAACTTTCCCTTAACCGCCGTTATCGGACAAGAAGCCATAAAACTGGCTCTCCTGCTGGCTTGTGTCGATCCAGCTTTAGGAGGAGTGGCGATCGCCGGTCGTCGCGGTACAGCCAAATCAGTCATGGCTAGAGCCATCCATGACCTACTTCCTCCCATTGAAATCGTCAAAGACTCCTTCTGGAACCAAATCCCCCACGATACCGAACATCCAGAAGCAGACGCACCAGAAACCGAAATTATCCCCGCCCCCTTCGTACAAATTCCCCTCGGTATCACCGAAGACCGGCTTTTAGGCTCGGTAGATGTGGAAGAATCAGTCAAACAAGGAGCCACCATCTTTCAGCCCGGACTCCTAGCCAGAGCCAATCGCGGCGTTCTTTACGTGGATGAACTCAACCTCCTCGATGACCAAATCAGCAACCAACTGCTCACCGTCCTCAGTGATGGACGCAACCGCATCGAACGAGAAGGGATTAGTATCGAACACCCCTGCCAAGCCATCCTCATCGCCACCTACAACCCCGAAGAAGGCTCACTCCGGGAACATCTCCTAGACCGGATTGCCATTAGTCTCTCTGCCGATGGAGTTCTCGGCCTCGACCAACGGGTGGACGCGGTGAATCAAGCCCTGTCCTACACCCAATCCCCCCAAGCCTTCCTAGAAAGCTACACGGAAGAACTCGACAACCTGAAAACCCAAATTTTACTGGCGCGGGAATGGCTCAAAGATGTCACCATCAGCCCAGAGCAAGTCACCTACCTAGTAGAGGAAGCCATCCGGGGAGCCGTGCAAGGCCATCGCGCCGAACTCTTCGCCGTCAAAGTCGCCAAAGCAGCAGCCGCCTTAGAAGGTCGAACAGAGGTGAGTGCAGAGGATTTACGCACCGCCGTCCAACTGGTAATTGTCCCCAGAGCCACAGTAATTCAAGCCCCTCCCCCGGAAGAACCCCCACCCCCTCCTCCTCCCCCGGAATCTACCCAAGATCAAGACGATCGGGATGATGAGGATCAGCAGCAAGATCAAGAGCAAGAGGAAGACCAGGAAGAACCCCCAGAAGCCAATGAACCGGAAGAACCCAGCATCCCAGAAGAATTTGTTTTCGATCCCGAAGGGGTAGTTCTCGATCCCAATGTTCTCTATTTTGCCCAAATGGCCAAACGGCAAGGAAAATCCGGCAGTCGCACCCTGGTATTTTCCGAAGATCGCGGCCGCTATGTGAAACCGATGTTACCTAAAGGTAAGGTGCGCCGCATTGCCGTGGATGCCACCCTGCGAGCTGCCTCCCCCTATCAGAAAGCTCGACGGGCCCGCAATCCGAATCGCCGGGTGATTGTGGAATCCGGGGATGTGCGCTCCAAACGATTAGCCCGCAAGTCGGGGGCGTTGGTGATTTTTGTGGTGGATGCTTCGGGTTCCATGGCCCTCAACCGGATGCAGTCGGCCAAAGGTGCGGTGATGCAACTGCTCACGGAAGCTTATCAGAATCGCGACCAGGTGGCGCTGATTCCCTTTAGAGGGGAGCAAGCGGAGGTCTTATTACCCCCCACCCGTTCGATCGCCTCGGCTCGCCGTAGACTGGAAGTGATGCCCTGTGGGGGCGGTTCTCCCCTCGCCCATGGGTTAAGCACGGCGGTGCGGGTGGGCATGAATGCCCAACAATCGGGGGATATTGGTCAAGTCGTTGTAGTGGCAATTACGGATGGTCGCGGTAATATTCCCCTGGCTCGTTCCTTGGGCGAACCCATGGAAGGGGAGGAAAAACCGGATATTAAGAATGAGTTACTAGAAATTGCCGGGCGCATTGGTGCGTTAGGTATTAAGCTATTGGTGATTGACACCGAGCGCAAGTTTATTTCCACCGGATTTGGTAAAGAGTTGGCAACAACTGCCCGTGGTAGTTATTATCATCTGCCCAAAGCTACGGATCAGGCGATCGCCGGGGTTGCCAAAAGTGCGATCGCCGATATCAAAGCTAGATAAGCGATCGCCAGTTAAATAATAGAGAGCCTGGGTAATCTTCGGTTCCCCATCCTATAATCGAGACTTGAGAGCCGTGCGAATTTGAGCCTGTACCTGGTCTGCGGGTAAATTGGCATCAATAGGAATAATTCGCTCTGGATGGGCTTGGGCTAGGCTTTCAAAGCCCTGTTTGACGCGATAATGAAAGGCGAGATCCGCTTGTTCCATGCGATCTGCTGATCCCCTTTGGCGCATTCGCTCAAGTCCCGTTTCCACATCCACATCCAACCACAGGGTAATATCACTCTCAATGCCTTGTGTGGCAATTGAATTGAGTTGCTCGATTAACTCTAGACTTAAACCGCGACCATAACCCTGATAAGCGACAGTAGAATCGGTAAAGCGATCGCATAAAATAATTTTGCCCGCCTTCAGCGCAGGTTGGATCGACTCCTGAATATGTTGGGCGCGATCGGCCGCATACAATAATAACTCTGGAGTATCATCAATCCAAGCATCCGCCAACAAAACCTCCCGCAGTCTTTCGCCCAAAGGTGTGCCCCCTGGTTCCCTGGCGATCAGTATCTCTTCACTCAGCCAAGATTTCAGCCAATCAGAGGTTTGCTGGATTTGAGTCGTCTTTCCTGCGCCCTCAATTCCCTCAAACACAATTAATTTACCCAACCCAGGGGACAAACGCTGTAATGGTTCCACAATCATAGTTTTTTTGCGATCGTATGAATCCCATTCATCCTCTCATGTCAACAAGAGAGAGAATGACTGGTAAGATGAGTTTCGATAATATAGTGAAAATTATCTGTGTTTTACGTCCGGAGTGTTTTATGGCTCGGTACACTTGTTTATTTACAGTAGCGCTTCCCAACAACAATCTCCGGCAGTCGTTGATTGAGATTCTCAAATCTTTGAATATTGAGGTTCAATACGATACAGCCGAGTATCTCATGGGACGGGAAAAGCCTGGCAAAGTCGCCTTTGGCAAATTAGTCACCGTGGAAGTGTTAATTGATAACACAACCGCAACTGAAACCGAAATTAAAATGACCTTAGTGGCAAAAAACGAAGAACTACCCTTACAAATGGACAATCACTGCCATCAACTGTTCCAACAGGTGAGCGATCAAATTGAAGGAAGCAGTCAATTAAAGTTAATTGACACCGTTCCCGGATAAGCTGATGGTCAATAATGAGTCAGGAGTAATGAGCCAATCCTTGCTTGAGCTGCTCTTGATTCTTTGGTCAAGGGACGAGGGCAAGAGGGAATCGGGAACATCATATTTTACTCAAAAATGAACAGCCAGGGTTTACCTATTACCCAATTACCCATTACCCATTACCCATTACCAACACTACATATCATCCTCACCCATCATACCCGGACTAATTAAGGTAATATCGAATTCATCGGGGGCTGGAGCCGTGGGCACGTTTTCCCGGACTAACAGATAGTAACGGGCTTGGACTTGGGGGCCAAAGACAATCTCATCCTCATTTTTCAGGTCATGAGTGGGGACTTTCTTCCCATTGACCACAATGCCATTGGCGCTACCTTTGCCCTTGAGATTACCATCTACAATGCGGTAATAGTAACTTCCATCTTCCTTGGGTAACCGGACTAAGGTCGCATGACGACGAGAGACAAACTGGGAATGAAGACGAATATCGCTCTGTTCATGGCGACCAAGGGAGTACACTGGAGCTTCCAGGGTAAATTCTCGCCGTCCTTTATCGTCTTCAATGATGAGGAGATGATTTTGGTTGGGTTGGGCTGAAGTTTCGGTCATTATTTTAGCTTACACCTATTCGATAACATCAATACTTTATAGTCTAGTCCTCATTTAAGAGGTTTTAGGGATAGGGGAAAGGACAAGAAGCCTGGTTAACCGTGGATTTTGGGAGTCCTTTTCCAGTTTAAACGCTATGGATGAAGATAGGGCGACTCATTTCGATCGGTTTTAGGGAAAACATCAGTGAAATAACTGGGTAATTAAGGTTGGATTCTTGCATACAAAGTGATAATTTTAATCGATTGTCGCCAGATTGTGAAGTCATCTCATCTCCGGTTGTTTCGGACTGCGTCCGACCGGAAAATGTCCGCGCAGCGAAAACACCCTAGGGGCATTAGTGAAAGTCCCCTAATTCATCGGGGGACTTTCCGCAAGCGGACAGGAAAGGGGGATCGACCCTATAGCGCATAGCAGAGAAAACTGCTGTATAACCTTGGACAACCAGACTTTGGACTTTTGTCTAGCGCCAAGAACTATACCTCATCTTCGATCATCATACTGGGGTCAATCAAGGTAATATCAAATTCATCTGATGCTGGAGGATTGGGGGGGGTTTCCCGGAGTAATAGAGAATAACTGATTCGCGTAAGGGAGTTAAAGGCAATTTCATCTCCATTGGTGAGATCATGGCTTGGTACTTTGTTACCATTGACGATAATTCCACTCCGGCTTCCCTTGCCCTCTAGATCTCCATCAATAATGCGGTAATAGTAACTCCCATCTTCTTTGGATAACCGAATTAAGGTTGCATGGCGACGAGAGGCAAATTGGGAGTAAAGACGAATATCATTCTGTTCATGGCGACCGATGGAGTAAACAGAGGCTTGGAGGGTCAATTCTCGCTGTCCCTTTTCGTCTTCAATAATAATGAGATGAGTGGGCTGGGGTTGGGTAGATGAAGGGTCGGTCATTATTCAGATTACACCTATTCAATAACATCAATTCTAGCTAGATTGTCCTGTGGGGTAACGACGGCGCAATAGCAAAGAATTGGTAACGACACTAACAGAACTAAAGGCCATAAATCCAGCAGCAGTGGCTGGAGAGAGCAGAATCCCGAATTGGGGCAGAAGCACGCCAGCAGCTAGGGGGATGGCGAGGATGTTGTAGCCAAAGGCCCAAAAGAGGTTTTGGCGAATTTTGCTAAAGGTGTCTCGGCCCAGGGTGATGGCTTGGGGGATGTCGGTGAGCCGATCGCCAATTAACACCAATTGCGCTGTATCCATGGCGACTTCGGTGGCACTCTGGAGGGCGATGCCGACATCGGCTTGAGCGAGGGCGGGGCCGTCGTTGATGCCATCTCCGACCATGGCGACGCGGGCAGATTTTTGTAACTTAGCGATCGCCTCTGCTTTGGCTTGAGGTTTCACTTCTGCCTGTATTTCGTCGCTTCTCAGCCCCAGTTTTTCGCCGACCGCTTGGGCGGTTGCTCGGCGATCGCCGGTTAACATCATCACTTTTAACCCCATCTGCCGTAGCTTGTCTAGGGTTTCTTTAGCTTGGGGACGCAGGGGATCGACGATCGCTAACCATCCGGCCCATTGCCCATTGAGGGCGATCGCTACTACGGTTTTACCCTCTTGGGCCAGTTGGTCTATTTCTTCCGTATTTTCTGGTAAAATAACGTTCTGTTGTGCTAACCATTCCGGGGTTCCCAGGAGTACCCGTTGTTGCTCCACCCAGGCTTGCACACCATAGCCGGGAAAGGTTTGGAAGTTTGCGGCTGGGGGCAAAACAAGTTCTCGCTCTTGGGCTGCGTCTAAAATAGCACGAGCTAGGGGATGGTTGGTTCCCTGTTCGACGGCTGCGGCAATCCCCAGGAGGCGATTCCTTTGGAAAGCTCCGCTAACGGCCGTCCAACCGAGTTCTGGATTGGGGATACAATCGGTAACGCGGGGTCTGCCTTGGGTGAGGGTTCCGGTTTTGTCAAAACCGATTAAGTCGATAGAATTGAGTTGTTGTAGGGCTTGGCCCCCTTTTATCAGAATGCCTTGTTTTGCCCCAATGCCTGTGCCGACTAAGATGGCGGTGGGGGTGGCTAACCCTAGGGCGCAGGGACAAGCGATGACCAAAACGGCGATCGCCAATTTTAAGCTCAGTAGCACCGGAGAATAGACCGTTTCACCGGTTGTCAGCACATGGGGCCAGAGTTGTACCCCCACCAGTTGCCAGAAGAGGAAGGTTAAGGTGGCGATCGTCATGATGCCATACACAAAGTAACCGGCGATCGTATCGGCCAGTTGTTGAATGGGCGCTTTACGGGTTTGGGCCGTTTCCACCCATTGGATAATTTGCCCTAGGGTGGTGTCTGAACCGACGCGGGTGGTTTCCAGGGTTACCCGTCCCGACTCATTCACGGTTCCCGCGCTGACGAAATCCCCCATTTGTTTGGCTACGGGGATAGCTTCGCCGGTAATCATACTTTCATTGACCGTAGTTTCTCCCCCGACGACGCGCCCATCCACAGGGAATTTTTCCCCCGGTAGCACCCGCAACCATTCCCCCACTTTCACAGTTTCGGCGGCAATATCCACAGCCGTTTCATCGGTGTTTGCCCCCACGGGAATCAGGTGCGCTCGCTTCGGTTGTAGGGCTAGGAGGGCGCTGAGATCGGCGGCTGCTTGGCTTCTGGCTCTGGCTTCTAGGGTACGCCCCAGGAGAATAAAGCCGAGGAGCATCACGGGTTCATCAAAGAAGCATTCCCATCCCGTTTGGGGAAAGAGCAGGGCAATCATGCTGGTGGTGTAGGCAGCGATCGCCCCTAAGCCGACTAAACTATTCATATTGGGGCTATTTTTCCACAGTCCCCGCGCCCCTTCCAGAATGATGGCTCGTCCGGGGAACAAGAGGGCGAGGGTAGCTAAACCCGCGTGAAACGCCATGGAACTGAGCAGGGGTAAATGCTGAAATCCATGGCCCGTAAAGGAGAGGAGCAGCAAAGAGGCGGCGATCGCCAGTTCTTTTTGATGCGCTTTGAGTTCCTGTTGATACCGTTGTTGAGGAGATATGGAGGAATTACTGAGGTTTTCCGGCGATCGCAGTTGGCTGGGAAATCCCGATTCCGTCAGCTTTTCCGCCAATTGAGCGCCATTGACGGTTCCCTGTTCGTATTCCACCGCCGCCACAGCCGTAACTAAATTAACACAAGCAGACCGAACTCCTGGCTGTTGCATCAGTTGTCGTTCCACAGCTTGGACGCATCCGGCACATTTCATCCCCGTCACATCTAAGGTCAGGGTTTCCAGGGATACCGCATCTTGAGGGACTGGTGTTTGGGGAACGACTTGCATAGGCTGCTCTAGAACTCTCCATGACTATCTCTGGTCTAGTTTAATTAAAAATTAAAAATTAAAAATTAAAAATGATAACGGGTTCTCTCTTCTGCTTTACCCTAGACAGTAGGATAGACGCTTTCTGGTAGGTTGGCAATTATGCAGTCTTCTAATTATGAATTTGATGGTTCCCAAAATGTGCTGATTGGGCAACTAGCCAGTCGCATGAAATTTGTCAGTATTTTTCTGATTATTGCTGGAGTGCTGACGGTAGTTTTTGGACTCCTCGGTTCAGGAGACGGGATCGGATCGATGATTTCAGGAATCGCTGATTTTTTAATCGGCATTTGGACATATCAAGCCTCGACTGCCTTTAAGCGCATTGTGGATACCCAAGGCCAAGATATTGAAAACTTAATGGGAGCATTAGGGGAGTTGCGGAAGCTCTACACCCTCCAATATTGGGTTTTAATCATTACCCTGGTGGCTCTAGTTATAGTCTTTGGCTTGGGTGTAGTTCTAGGATTGTTTAGCGCTTTAGGCTAAGGGTTGAGGGAGATCGCCCCTTAATACCATTTCTATTTTGTGTGGCAACAATTGAGCCTGCCTATAAAGCCCCATTTTTAAGAGGGTTTGGGGTATCTATAACCTTGCATTCTCACCCAGAAATGGGATAAGCCTTTATTCTTCAGCCTGGATACAAATGTAGTTTCCGCTATTCTCAAGAAAAATCAAATGGTACGGATGCGATCGCTAAAATAAATAGAGAAGCTTTAGAATGACAAGGGATTAAACATAAGGAGGCGTTATGAATCAAAGCACCATAGAGAAAGATGCACTCACGGCCCGGATATCCCGGATAGTCGAGAATTTGATGGAGAAGGAAAGCTGGTTTCGGGAAAAATTAGACCTAGAGGAAATGGTCAACTATGTATCTGGCTTGATAGAAGAACACCTGAGTCCCGAGGAACTCCAAGAGATTGACGATGAGGATCTGAGCGAGCGAATCCATAAAGTGTTAACCCTAGAGGCAGTCTCTGGAATGTTAAACGACTTCACGCCAGAGCAAATGGAAATATTCGACGCTGCTGTAGAGGGGAGATGGTAAGAAAAGATTATCTGCTGGATACGAATGTAGTTTCGGCCATTCTCAAGAAAAATCTGACAGTAAAGCAGAAACTAGCCGGTCTATCCGTAAAATACCAGACTGCATATATAAGTGGAATAACATACTATGAAATCAAAAGGGGTTTGATTGCTAGTAATGCTACCACAAAGCTGTCTGAGTTCAATAAGTTGTGCCAGGATTACCCAGTTCTGTTCTGGAATGATATCGCTATTTTGGAGAAAGCCGCAGAAATCCACGCTTACTTAAAAAAGAGGGGGATGAGGCTCGAAGATGCGGATATTTTTATAGCTGCGATCGCCATAATTAGAAAATTAGTTTTGGTTTCTCACGACTCGGATATGCTGCGAGTCCCAGAACTGACGGTAGAAGACTGGCTGGTGACAGCGCAATAAAGCCAAAAGTGGGAGGATCTCAATTGAACAAAAATTGAGTTAAACTCGGAAATCATCAAGGGGTTCACCTGCCGTTGAATTGAGGAGTGCCAGTTATGAAGCATTATTTACAAAAAATTCTAGGTCTAGGGGCGATCGCCCTTGGAACTCTCAGCTTAAATCCCCAACCTGCCCAAGCTCAAGCCGCCTATGGCAGTTATATCGGCGTTGGGCCTGCCTTTGGTTTAGTCGAAGGAGAAGGGGCTGACCGGCAAATTGCTGGAGTCATTGCCGTGCGCTACAAATTCCTAGAAGTTCCCCTCTCCATGCGCGTACAAGGCTTTGTCTTAGGTGGCTCGGCGGCAGTGGTTCCCACCGTATCCTACGATTTTCCCCTAAATTGGCAAACCGATGCCTATATCGGTGCGGGCTATTCCTTTGCCAATGGGAATCAGGCTTCTCCTTTGGGCAATCAAAACGGCTTTGCTCTACAACCGGGGATAGATTATATGATTCCGTCGAGTAATGCAGTAATTTTTGGCAATGCGGTGATTGCCTTTGATGCCTATCGCAACACGGGAGAAACGGCGGTTTCCCTGCAAGGGGGAATTGGCTTAAGATTTTAGTAGGGCCCAAATATAGAGCGGTTTGATTCTAGGATTAAAACCCCCTATCTCCCCCACTTTGCCATTTTTCTCGCCTGAGAATGAAACAGCCGTGGGCCTAAATGGGGTGATACAATTCAATTGCATTATTGTTACTTAAGTGTAGGGGCTGGACGTGGTTCAAGCACCATTATCAAATTCATCTCAGGGGTTAGGGCGTAGTCTCCCCGATAACCCCGCAACTCTCCCTAATGAATCCTCATTAGCTCTATGGCTCGATCGCCTCAGCGATCGCATTATTGCCGGAAAACGGCTCACGAGAGCAGAAGCTCTGGCACTCACCCAAATTGAAGGCCAAGATAACATCCTCTTACTCTGCGCCGCCGCCGATCGCGTGCGCCAAGAATGCTGTGGAAACGTCGTCGATCTCTGTAGTATCGGCAATGTTAAATCCGGCAGTTGTTCCGAAAACTGCGGCTTTTGTGCCCAGTCTGCCCACCATCCCGGCAAAGATTCCCCCATTTACGGACTCAAATCCACAGAAGAAATCTTAGCCCAAGCCAAAGCAGCCGCAGCCGCAGGCGCGAAACGGTTCTGTCTGGTGAGTCAGGGACGGGGGCCAAAATATAGCTCTCCCAAATCCCCAGAATTTGAACGAATTTTAGAAACCGTTCGTCAAATTATTGACCAAACCGACATTAAGCCCTGTTGTGCCCTCGGTGAAGTCACTCCAGAACAAGCGCAAGCCCTTAAAGAAGCTGGAGTCACCCGCTATAACCATAACCTAGAAGCCTCCGAGGACTTTTTCCCCTCCATTGTCAGCACCCACCAATGGCGCGATCGCGTGGAAACGATCCAGAACCTCAAATCTGTAGGCATTCAAGCCTGTACAGGCGGCATTTTAGGCATGGGCGAAAGCTGGGAACACCGGGTAGATTTAGCCCTCTCCCTCCGGGAACTAGAAGTAGAATCTGTCCCCTTAAATCTACTCAATCCTAGGGAGGGAACGCCCTTAGGGGAGCGTCCCCGACTCGATCCCTACGAAGCGCTGAAGGCGATCGCCATTTTCCGCCTGATCCTACCCGAACAAATCATCCGCTATGCTGGTGGACGGGAAACAGTCATGGGAGAACTACAAGCCCTAGGACTACAAGCTGGGATTAACGCCATGTTAATTGGTCACTATCTCACCACCCTCGGACAACCTCCAGAAGCCGATCATCAAATGCTCGCTTCTTTAGGACTTGAAGGGGGAGAAGCCCCCATTCCTGGACAGCATTGAAATCCAGCAGTGTGATTCGTTTAAATGAACTGTTGTGGGCCTTTATTGGCCTACTCCTTACCATTGGGGGAACCTTTTTAAGAGCATTTATCGCTTCCCCCATGTGGTCGCTTCAAGACCATCTTTTATCCCTCCATTCCCTAGGGGTAACCTATCAGATTGGAGGCGTTTTATTAGTCGGTTGCATGGGCGGAAAAAAAGCCGGAGTTTTATCCCAAATTGGTTATCTAATCATGGGATTAACCTGGTTTCCCGTCTTTTCCCAAGGAGGAGGATTAGCCTATCTCAAAGAACCCTCCTTTGGCTACTTACTCGGATTTATTCCAGGAGCCTGGATTTGTGGAGCCTTAGCCTTTCGCTTTCCCCCCCGTCTAGAATGTTTAGCCCTCAGTTGCCTGGGTGGATTAGTAGGAATTCATCTCACCGGTATCTTATATTTAAGTTTAACTGAATTATTGTCCTGGACTCCAGAAAGCAGCCAACAGCTTTTAGGCACAATTACACAATATTCCCTGCTTCCCCTTCCCGGACAACTGGTTGTTGCTTGTGCTGCTACAGTAATAGCTTATCTACTACGCCATCTGATGTTTTATTAATATAGCGCTTTGGGCGATCGCGGACATGAAGCGTTCTGGTAATGGGTAATGGGTAATACAGGTAGATGAAATTCAAGAAAAACTCCCTATTTTGGATACTAGCATTAACCAGTTTAGTATTGGATCACCTGGCAAAATTTTGGGTGATCCAAAACTTTGAATTACACGAAAGTTGGCCCCTCATACCGGATGTTTTCCATTTTACCTATGTCCGCAATTATGGCGCGGCCTTTAGCTTGTTTAGCGAAAATGGGGAATGGTTACGTTGGCTATCGTTAGGGGTGAGTTTAGCACTCATGGGTTTGGCACTGTATGGGCCAAAAATGACTCGCTGGGAACAGGCTGGGTATGGCTTTATCTTAGGCGGTGCATTAGGAAATGGAATCGATCGCTTTGTAGCTGGGTATGTAGTCGATTTTCTCGATTTTCGCTGGATTCGCTTTCCGGTATTCAATTTAGCAGATGTGGCCATTAATATCGGTATTATTTGCCTGTTAATTGCTACAATTTATCCAGAAATGAGAAGAAAAAAACAGGGTTAATCTCTATTACAAGATTTTCTAATTTTTCAAAATGAGTGTTATTTCGGTATAATGATTAATGTCTAAGTCTCACACCAATCATCCTTACCACTTGTGGTTTCCCAATATTTTTGGATTTAAGGGAGGGATTCAAGTTTATTCAGCCTTTTTACTGCAAGCTTTAGAAAATTTGTATCCCGATCGCCCTTATCAGGTATACCTCAAACATGATACTCAATCTTCCCCCGGTCTCGATCAGGGGCATCAAACCGATTTCCATTTTACCGGTCAGATTCCCCTTCCCTTGCGAACTCCAGCGTTTGCCGCTCAGATTTTTCTATCGGGACTCAGACAGTCTCCAGAGTTAGCGATCGCCACTCATTTGAACTTTTCGCCGGTTGCCTACTGGCTCAAGCAGTTGAAAGGGATTCCCTATTGGGCGATCGCCCACGGAGTAGAAGCCTGGAATATCGAGCGTCCCCTACTCAAAACAGCCCTGCGTCATGCCGATCGTATTCTCGCTGTGAGTCACTATACCCGCGATCGTCTCCTCAAAGAACAAGACTTGAATCCAGAGCGGGTTTTACTCCTTCCCAATACCTTTGATAGCGATCGCTTTACCATTGCCCCCAAACCTCCTTACCTGCTCCAACGCTATGGTTTTTCTCCAGAAACCAAAATCCTATTAACCGTTTGTCGTCTAGATAGTCAAGAACAATATAAAGGCTACGATCGCATTCTAGAAGCACTACCCACCATCATTTCTCAGGTTCCCAACCTCCATTATCTGATTGTCGGCAAAGGAGATGACCGTCCCCGTGTCGAAACCCTGATTCAAAACCTGAAGTTACAAGACTACGTCACCCTAGCCGGTTTTATTCCCGATGAAGAATTGTGCGACCACTACAATCTCTGCGATCTTTTTGCCATGCCCAGCAAAGGTGAAGGATTTGGCATCGTCTATTTAGAAGCCTTAGCCTGCGGTAAACCGACATTAGGAGGCAACCAAGATGGGGCCATAGATGCCCTATGCAACGGTAAACTAGGAGCATTAGTCAATCCCGATCGCGTCCAAGAAATTGCCCAAACCCTCATCCAGATTTTGCAAAGACAATACCCCAATCCACTGATGTATGAACCGGAAGCCCTACGACAACAAGTGATTGAAACCTTTGGATTTGAACAGTTTCAGCAAACCCTACAAGCGCTGATGGAAGATTTTCCCCTAGGAGGTCATCCGTGAAAGTTCTCCATGTCATCCCCTCTTTATCCCCTAGTCGAGGAGGCCCCACTGAAGTCGCTCTAAACTTGGTTAGGTATCTCAGGCAATCTGGAGTTGATGCCGAAATTGCCACAACCAATGACAATGGCGCAGAAAATGCCCAACTGCTTGATGTCCCCCTAAACCAAAGAGTCGAGTACCGTGGCGTTCCGGTCTGGTTTTTGCCTCTAGCTTCTCCACCCAATCAAGGCGTTTCTTTAGGGCGCGATCGCGGATTTCTCTTTTCTCCGGCAATTACCCGATGGCTATGGCACAATGTCCCTAACTATGACATTCTCGATAACCATTATCTTTTCTCTTACGCTTCTACTTGTGCTGGGGCGATCGCCCGTTGGCACAAAATCCCCTACACCCTCCGTACCATGGGACAACTCTCCCCCTGGGCCCTAGCCCAAAGCCATCGCAAAAAACAACTCTATAGCCTTCTTATCGAACGGCACAACCTCAATCAAGCCGCCGCCATCCACTGTACCTCCGACGGAGAAGCCCTAGATGTTCGCAATTACGGCATTACTGCTCCTACCGTCACCATTCCCCTAGGCGTAGATATCCCAGAAATCCAACCCGACGCTAAAGCTAAACTGCGAGCAAAATATGATATCCCTTTAGACGCGCCGATTATTTTATTTCTCTCCCGTCTACACTATAAAAAACGCCCAGATCTATTAATCGAAGCACTCCATCGAGTTAAATCTAAGCATCCTAAGCTTTATCTCCTCCTTGCCGGTTCTGGAGATCCTGAATATATCGAGCAATTAAAACAACTTCTTAATCAGCTAGGATTAGATAATTGCACCCGATTTACCGGGTTTGTCACTGGCCAAGATAAAGATCTAGTCCTTCAAGGCTCAGATCTGTTTGTCCTTCCTTCCTTCTCCGAAAACTTTGGTATTGCTGTAGTCGAAGCCATGGCTGCTGGTTTACCGGTGATTATTACCCCAGAAGTACAAATTGCCCCAGAGATTGAGCAGGCACATGCTGGGTTAATTGTACAGGGTAATAGAGAATCTGTAGCCAGTGGAATTTCTCAGTTACTGACATCAGAGAAGCAAAAACTGAGTCAAAATGCTCAAACTTTAGTTAAACAGCGCTATTCTTGGCCAGCCATTGCAGAACGGCTGGCTGATGTCGATCGTTCTCTAATTCAAAACCAACTTAACGACTACAGCGCTTCGCGCGGTAATGAGTAATGGGTAATGGGCAGAAGGGAAAACCATTTTTTACGCTATGCGTGCCCATTCTTCAGGCTTTTCATGGGACAAAACTCTCAAGGAACATTTCGATTACTGTACCTCATAACATCGAAAAACGCTGTAACCCTCTTTTGTCACTCTGGGAAGAGTATAATAAAGAAAAAAGGCTGAAAGCCTGATCGGAACGATGATTGCATCATTACCATTAATAGCTGGCGAACTCATAGAAAAAATAGTGGGATTAGGTTTCAGGATTAAAGGAGTTCTATCAGATAGCTTGTATGGAGAAAGTGAAGAAAAGTTTATCAGGAAATTAGAAAAATTAGGACTTGAGTATATGG
>NZ_JAQPOK010000043.1 GCF_030068445.1 Roseofilum halophilum BLCC-M91
CAAATCCGCTTGAATACCATAATTAAAAATGTAGGGAGCAAGATACTCCCACTCCAGTAATATCAAATAATTGAGGGAGTGCGGGCATCTTGCCCGCTAGTTTAACTCATTTTCATGTCCGCTTGCGGAAACCGGACTTGATATTAGTTCTTTTCGCTTCATTCGATCAAATCATTAGTCCAATTGGCTTGTTGAATTTTTCCATCTAAGATCCGATATTCCTTGGCTAATTTATCGGCAGATTTTTGGATATCGGCAACGGTAACAGAACTGACAAATTTAATTTCGGTTTTACTATACCGATTAAAAGTAGGGGTTGCTTCTGCGGCTAATCTAGTATACAAAGAATGCTTGAGTTTAAGATTATCTCGTTGAGCCAATGCCTCTATCATAGATATACCATTGTCTAATTGGATGGCGTTATTGGTTTGGTTGATTTTGACGACTAGCTTGCTGAATGCTTTTGCCGTTTTGTCATACTCCTTGAGTAAAATATCGGGGGCTTCAGCAGGAGTATCTCCTTCTTGGTATTTGGCATTTCGGAGAATGCGATCGCGCAGTTCTTGTAACCGACGGCTCAGTGCTGCTCTCTCTGTTAATGCTTCTGCTAATTTCATTTTGTTATCGCTGTATATTGATAATATCTTGTTATTCTAGCAAACATTGATGAAATAGAGCATTGATAACGGCAAAGAGTCGATCTAAATCACCCATAACATAGGGGACTGAGTTGCGGGTAAATTCATTCCCTTTGAGTTGTCCAAATTCCCAGACTCGACCATTAGAAACGATGCCGATAATTTCCTGTTTGAAATCATCATTTATTTTCTGGATAGCGACTAATTCAGCTAGACATTGCCCCCATCCTTCTTCAAATTTATCTTGTTTGGCTTCAATGACCAGAAAATAGGGTTTGTCAAAAATTAGATGACCTAAAGGATTGAGTTTTGCCACGACATAATCGGGTTGTCCGTAAAGGGTTTCATCATAAGTTAGTGTGGGATGACTCCATAAGACTAATTTATCGTAGTATGCTTTCCAAACTTCTTTTAAGATGGGGTAAATTAAGTTTTCACAAATGGCATATTCGGAATGGTAAATGGCTCCATGGGTGAGGATAAAATATAGGTCTTCGCGAAAAAAATCTCTAATGGTAAAGGGGCGTTCTTGTACAAAGTTGGCGATACGATACTTGATTTGGAATTGTTGGGCGACATCAGCAATACTTTTATATTGGCTAAAAGGCATGAATACAGCCTCCGAGGTACATTTTTGATTCATAGATTTGAGTTGTCATCCTTGTCTCATACCTTGTCCGGCTAACCAGCCGGTTGTCCAAGCATTCTGGAAGTTAAAGCCGCCGGTAATGCCGTCGATATCTAGAATTTCACCGGCAAAATGCAGGCCAGGACAGCAGCGACTTTCTAGGGTCTTGAGGTTGACTTCTTTGAGGGGAATGCCGCCACAGGTGACGAATTCTTCTTTGAAAACGCCTTTGCCGCTAATTTGATAGGTGTCTTGAGTGAGGGCTTGTAGGAGTTGGTTGAGTTGTGCTTTGGAGAATTGCGCCCACTGGAGGCGATCGCCCACCTCAATCTTCTCCAGTAAATATTGCCACAGACGACGAGGAATCAGCACGGGGCAATTGGCCCATAGAGTTTTTGCGCCTAACTGGGATTTTACCTTGAGCAGCAATTGTCGCAGCTCATCGGGGCGAGACTGGGGTAACCAGTTTATCCTCAAGGGGGTTTGATACTGAGTTTGTTTTAATTCTCTGGCTCCCCAAGCGGATAGCTTCAAAATGGCGGGGCCACTGAATCCCCAGTGGGTGACTAAAACGGGGCCGGTTTGGGTTAATTTCAGTTTGGGTAAGTTTACCCGCGCTTCGGTAACTGAAATTCCGCTTAATTCCCGCAGTGCAGAATCGTTAATTTTGAACGTAAATAGGGAAGGAACGGGAGGAACCAGGGTATGACCGAGACGTTGAGCGAGTTGATATCCACTGGGATGACTCCCTGTCGCGAGCAAAACCCGATCGCCGCTCATTTCCACTAAGTCTTGGCCCGACTTCACCTGTACTCGAAACTGGCGATCGCCTCTATTCACTCCCAAAACTGGCGATCGGGTGTGTATTTGGACTCCCAGGGTTTTCGCTTCTTGGATTAAACAATCGGCGATCGTGCGAGAATCATCCGTTATGGGGAACATGCGGCCATCGGATTCCGTTTTCAGAGAAACCCCATGGGACTCAAACCAGGCGATCGTATCGCGAGGTTGAAACCGAGTAAACGCCCCCCGCAAAGCCTTAGACCCCCTGGGATAGGACTGCACCAGGGTGGCCGGATCGAAGCAAGCATGGGTCACATTGCACCGGCCTCCCCCAGAAATCAGCACCTTAGACAACAGGGTTTTTCCCGCTTCCAGCAGAATCACCTCCTGTTGGGGGTGCGCCGTTTTGCAGGATAGGGCTGCAAAAAAACCCGCCGCTCCCCCTCCAACAATCAAGATGCCATCATTACCCATTAATCTGCTGGTTCAAAATCCTCTTTACCTACACCACAAACCGGACAAACCCAATCATCGGGAATATCCTCAAACGCTGTTCCTGGTGCAATTCCACTGTCTGGATCTCCTGCTTCAGGATCGTAAACATAACCACAAACGTTGCAAACGTATTTTTTCATAAATGCCTCTTGAGCATCTGCAACAATTTTTATTTTAAGCCTTCACCATCTCCGTAAACCGAATCTTAAGATAATCTTCCTCCATTTTCGCCCCAGACGGACTCAAAGCAGCCAAAGATTGGGGTAAAACTAAATTGCGCCGATGGTTGCCAATGCGTACATTTAACTCATCCCCAGTTTTATTCAACTGAATTTGGTCTTTGGGAATACCCGGTAAATACAATTCCAAGCTATAGTGATCCGCATTTTGTACCACCCGAATCGTATTTTCTTCGTAATAAACCTGAGTCGGGTCTTCGTCTTTATAGAGGGTTTCCTTCAAGCGTTCCAAAGATTCTAACCCACACATCTCATCGGCAAAGAGGGGTACTTCTTTTACCGGAAGCGGGCTAAAGTTTTCATGAATTTCTTGGCGGTATTCCTGTTGATGAGCCTTCCAGCGTTGGAAAAAGGGATCGTTGACTTCATCGGGAATAATGCGGTTAGCAATGACTAAATCGGTGGCTACATTATATAAGCTCAAATAGGCATGGGCGCGTAAAGATTCCTTGATCACCATTTTCTCTGGATTGGTCACCAAGCGTACCGAGGTTTGGTGATTGTCGGTTAAAACGCGCTCTAGTGCTTCGATTTGCTCGTAAAATTCATAGGGCGCATCCATCACTTCTTTATCTGGCAAGGAAAATCCAGCGATGGGCTTAAACAATGGCTCAACTAGGGGACGGAGCGCCACAGACATGCCCTGCAAGGGCTTGTAAAACCGTCTCATGTACCACCCCCCAACTTCGGGAATACTCAGCAGTCTGAGGGCGGTTCCGGTGGGGGCAGAGTCGATGATCAGCACATCATATTTGCCTTCGTCATAATGGCGCTTCATGCGGACTAAGCCAAAAATTTCATCCATTCCTGGCAAAATGGCCAGTTCTTCGGCTTGCACCCCATCTAAACCCCGCGCTTGCAGGACTTCGGTAATGTAGCGTTTGACGGCTCCCCAGTTGCCTTCTAGTTCCATGAGCGCATCGAGTTCTGCCGCCCAAAGGTTGGGTTTGACCGATCGCGCTTCGTGACCTAATTCGAGATCGAAACTGTCGGCTAGGGAGTGGGCCGGGTCGGTACTTAGCACCAGGGTTTTATAGCCCAATTCTGCACAACGCAACCCAGTTGCTGCGGCTACGGAGGTTTTCCCCACTCCGCCTTTCCCAGTCATTAAGATTACACGCATAGATGGTTTAGCCCTTCCTGAAAATGGGTTTACACTTCTTTACTTTACCGGGTTTTCTCGTCCATTGGGGAATGGGCAAAAGGCAAATATGCTATGGCATTGCGTTTAGGTTGGCTCTATTTCCGATAGGATCTAGAAGAAGAGAACATTTTAACGTTGGGAGAACTACAAGATAATGGATCTGGTCACGCTCCAGAATAGCCTAGATAATCTAAGCTTTGCCGTCCTTTTGGTGACGATGTTACTCTATTGGTCGGGGATGGCTTTTCCGAAAATTCCCTATTTAGCGACCCTGGGAACCGCAGGGATGGCGATCGCCAACTTGTCCATCGCCTCCTTACTCGGCGCTCGTTGGATCGAAGCGGGATACTTTCCCCTCAGTAACCTCTACGAGTCCCTATTTTTCATTGCTTGGGGACTGACTGCCACCCATCTGTTGGCGGAATATCTGAGCCGTTCCCGGTGGGTAGGTGCAGTCACTTCTCCTGTTGCCATGGGGATTACTGCCTTTGCTACCCTGTCTTTACCCGGTGAAATGCAGGTAGCTGAACCCCTAGTTCCGGCGCTTCAGTCCAATTGGCTGATGATGCATGTGAGCGTGATGCTTCTGAGCTATGCCTGTTTGATGGTGGGTTCCCTGTTGGCGATCGCCTTTTTAATTGTCACGCGGGGGCAAGCCGTCAGCCTCACTGGTAGCTCCTACGGCAATGGCAACCGTCGCCAAACGCCCCTAAATAAGCTGCAAACGGTCTCTGATGTACCCTCTGTTCAGTTCAGCAGCAATAGCAGTAGCGGCAGTGTTGCCACCCCTACCCTAGAGCGGATCAGCCTGGAAACAACCCCTACTTGGTCGCCAGAAACCTTGAGCCTGGCCCAAGTTTTGGACAACATCAGCTATCGGATGATCGGACTGGGTTTTCCTCTGCTCACCATTGGCATTATCGCTGGAGGAGTCTGGGCTAATGAAGCTTGGGGATCTTACTGGAGTTGGGACCCGAAAGAAACCTGGGCCTTAATCACCTGGCTGGTTTTCGCTGCCTATCTCCATGCTCGCATTACCAAAGGCTGGCAAGGTCGCCGTCCCGCTATTCTCGCGGCTGCTGGTTTTTGTGTGGTCTGGGTGTGCTACATGGGCGTTAATCTGTTGGGCAAAGGGTTGCATTCCTATGGCTGGTTCTTCTAAACCAGATTGGAGCGACTTACACGCTAGGTTCCAGGCGACGTTGCTAAAGCGGCCCCAACTGCTCCCCCCCCAGGAGTCCCTGTTGGTGGCCGTTTCTGGAGGTCAAGATTCGGTTTGCCTCCTGAAACTGCTCCTAGATTTGCAACCCAAGTGGGGATGGCAGTTAGCCGTTGCCCACTGCGACCATCAAATGCGATCGGATTCGGCGGCCAATGCCCAGCAGGTCTCTGAGATGGCTGGGCATTGGAACCTCTTGTTTTATCAAAAAAACGCCAATCGCCCCCTTCACGGGGAAGCGGCTGCTCGCTCCTGGCGTTATTCTGCCTTGATAGCATTGGCTGAAAGTCATGGATTTTCCAGGGTGGTGACGGGACATACCCAAAGCGATCGCGCTGAAACTCTGCTCCATAATCTCATTCGGGGTAGTGGACTCGATGGACTCGCAGCCCTGAGTTGGCAGCGTCCCCTGACGGAAAAGGTGCAATTGGTGCGGCCGATGCTGGAAATTGGGCGATCGCAAACCGCCCAATTTTGCCAACAGTTCCAGCTCCCCATCTGGGAAGACAGCACCAATCAAGACACCCGCTACACCCGCAACCAGATCAGACTGCACCTTATCCCCGCCCTAGAGAGCATTAACCCCAGAGCCTCTACCCATCTAGCGACAACAGCCGAACTCCTAGAAGCCGATGTTGAGTATCTGGAATCCCTGGCTAAAACTCTTTATACCCAGGTCACCCACCCCGACTTACCGCAACTCAACCGCCAACTGCTTGCCGACGCGCCCCTCTCCCTACAACGGCGAGTTATCCGCCAATTTCTGATCCTCTGGTTACCCCAGTCCCCCAACTTTGCCCAAGTGGAAAAAGTCACCCAGTTAATCGCCGCTCCCAACCGCTCCCAAACCGATCCCTTTCCCGGTGGCAGCATTGCCTGCGTTCAGCATCCCTGGATTCAATTGAAACTGCGCGGTAATTAAATGCCCTAATTAAAAATCCAGGGAGCAAGATGCTCCCACTCCAGTCCTATCAAAGAATTCGAGGAGTACGGGCATCTTGCCCGCTTCTCTTTTCCCATTTTCATGTCCGCTTGCGGAAACCGGATTTATCCTAAAACCGAGAAGGACGATACAACACAGAAATGTTTTGCAGCCGTTTAGCTTCCTCCATAAAATGGGGATTTTTCAAGACCCGGTTATTTTGATTCCAGTGAGAATCTTTCACCTTAAACGTCGATAAACAATCCTTCAGTATCTCATCCTGATCCCCCCAATTAATCCATTCTTGGCTTAAGCATTGCAGTCCCGCCCGATCGCAATACTCAGCAAACAAATTAGCTGTCATACTTTCCGCTCGCATATGGGGATTAGGAAACGGGAGATTCCCGTCACCATCCTTAAAATGACCGATATTAGAATGATGAAAAAATCCGGCTCCATTGGGCTTGAGCTTGCGCCCTAGCTGCATTAAGTAGGCTTGAATCACATCCGATTCGGCATGAACCAAGGAGTCAAAGCTAAACACAAAATCAATGGAGCGGTCTGGAATCATATCTAAGGACTTGCCATCATTCACATAATAGTTAATATGGGAATAGTTAGCAAACCGTTTTTGACAAATTTCAATACAGGGTTCAGCTAAATCAACAATGCTTAACTCTTGGCAATAATCCTTGAAATAGGTGGTAAAGCGACCATAACCTGGAGCAATTTCTAAAATACTACCCGTGGGAATGAAAGCTTGAATCCGAGGATACAGGGTTCCCCACCATAAAAACTCCGTGCCGCCCCAAGCATGAGACCATTCATCACCTTGATCAGACCAGCTATAATTTGACCAAAATTCTAGGTTATATTCAACAGTGGGCATAGTTTACGAATAGGTAAGGGTTTATCGGATTCTTCTAGTTTAAAGGTTTAGACGGATTTGATCTCACTTTCTAGGCAGCCATTTTTTAAGTTAGGAGTTGATTGAGTTGATGGCGGATGCGGGCAATGATGGCGCTGTTGGGGATATGGGGAATGGAAATGTGCAAGTTGTTTCCGGCTAAACGGTGGTGGATATCGCCGTTACAGAACCAGGGGACACAATGGAATGCCCTCTCCCTATATCCCTCTCCTGCGGGAGAAGGGGGTAGGGGGGATGAGGGGCACAATGTTTCGGCGATCGCTGCCATGAACGTAAATCATGTAGAAATGTTATACACCCATCCCTGGCTAAATCCTTGCAGACTCGCCAAACCGATCAAAGGGTTTACCGTGCGCTCATAAGCATGGGTTAAAATCTCTAAATTCAATAAATCCTCGCCCTGACTCACTTTGAGTTCAGCAATAAAAGACTCAGTATACTTGAGCCATTGACTTTTGGGATAATTTTGGTGAGAAACGGTTAACCCTAAATGCTGTAACCCTACGAATTTATCAAAATACGCTGGAGAGGGTAAGTTATTAGACTTAGCCGAATTAACCGAGGGTAGGGTAGGAATCAGATTCCAAAGGCGATCGTGAGCGACAAATGACCAAGGCAAATAATGATCCAAAGAAATTTGATTCGGATCTAATCGAGTTTGAGAGTAAATACAGTGAGCCTCTTGCAGAAGTGTTGAATGTTAAGAATAGATAAACAAAACTAGATCAAATCGCTCGGTCAACTAATTCATGAATTGGAGTAATGGCTGTTAGAGACATGATTAATTTAGATGAAAATACCGAACAAAAGAGTTATGAAGTCCAAAATTTTTCCGTTAGCAAAACTTCTAAATCTTCTGGGAACGGACAAACTTCAGGAAAATCGATCTTTGGGTAAATATCTTCCACATCCGATCGCGCATCTTCCCAGATTTCCGAGAAAATCTTGGTAACATAAGTTTTGAGGCTCGGTGAGCTACGCAATAAACGGCGAATTTGTTTGCGCTGTTCCTTGATGGTTAGCTCCCATCCGCGATTATCATAGGCGCTATCGACATAACAGCGCTTTAATAGATGTTCGAGTAAAACTTCTAAGCGATTTTCCAGTTGCTGCCGTTCGCTGCGTCCCAAGGATAACAGTTCCTCTTCAATATTGTCCCAATCTATTGCCTCTAAATCACGGTTACCAATAGAACGAGATTGTTCCTCAGTCCATAGGAGAAAATCTTGTTCATAGAGAGAAGCTGCGATCGGATTTTTTACATTATGATTCATGGTTTATTCCGGGTAAAAAAGTAACTCCGATCGATCCCATTAAAATATCCCTAAATGACCGAATTTAGTTAATTTTTGACATTTTTTGGATGATTTCAGGATTATACAAGCGCATATAATTCCAATAATTTCCAAATACGGATTTGACATAGCCATAGGTTTCGGGAAAAGGAATTTTTTCCACAAATTCATCGGGATCGCGGAACCCGAACCGGTTCAACCAATCGGCTACATTTCCCGGCCCAGCATTGTAACTGGCTACAGCTAATAAAGAGTTATTGTTATACTCGCTGTGGGTGTAGTCCAAGTACCAGGTTCCCAACTTAATATTATCATTGGGATTGTCCAACTGATAACTGGCCAGATTAATCCTACCGGCTATCCATTCCCCAGTTTCGGGCATGACTTGCATTAAGCCTGTCGCCCCGACAACGGATTTGATGTCGGGCATAAACCGGGATTCTTGGCGAATTAGAGCCGTGACTAAAAGGGGATTGAGTTGCCGATCTTTTGACCAACTTTGAATGGGTTCTAGATAAGGAAAGGGATAGAGTTCCTGCCAATAGGCAAGTTGTTGGCGGAGCATTTGATATTGGTTTTGCTCTTCGGGATCGTCTCGCCAAGCGAGGCTATTGAGCATGAAAATTCCGTCTAAATAATCGCCGACTTGCAAGCGCATAATCCCATCCGTAAACTGTTGGGCAACGGTGGGTTCTATGGGGTTGGTAAATTCCACTTGCCAGAGAGTCCAAGCGTCTCGATCTTGTCCCAGTTGATGGAGTTCTTTGAGGGTTTCGGAACCGGCGGGTAATCGGAGGCGAGGGGCGCTATATTCTACGTCGGGTTCGAGATAGCGAATGGTGGTAAAGTCGCCGACGTTCCATCCGAGCATGAGGGCCGATCGCCAGGCATAATAGGATTCAGGGTAGCGCTGTAGCACGTATTCATAGGCGGTTTTGGCATCCCGCTCTCTGCCAAGTTTTTGCGCCCATTTCCCAACCCAAAAGGCGGCTTCTGGAGCATAGTCAGTATCGGGGTTTTCGACGGTGATTTCTTGTGCCAGTCTCCAGGCTTGCAGGAGGTTGCCGTTGTCGGCTGCGTCTTCGGCTTGTTGCCATCTGAGTTTGGCGGCTTCTTCTGACTTGCTGTATTGGGTTAAAACTGACTGTCGTGCCTGTTTCGCCGACTCGGAGCTTTTGAGCGCGTTTAGGACTTTGCTTTGTTCGATCAGGGCTTCGGGGGCTTTATGGGGAAACTGGGCAATGACGATATTTAGGTACTCTTGGGCGGGTTGCAGATCGACTAAGCGAGACAGATGGATTAAGCCTTGGGCGGTTTCTTTCTCATTGGGATAACTACTATACAAGAGTTTATAGGCAGCGATCGCCTCTTGGGTTTTGCCTCCGAGTTGCAACCCTCTACCTGCCCGATATCGGTTTTTCGGAGTTGCAGGCGCTTTGGCATAGGCTGCACCGGCTTTGCCATAGTTGAGTTTTTCCCAATAGCCAAAGGCAATCATTTCCCAATCTTCAGGGCTGAGTTGGGCGCTGTGGGCACGGGTAAGGCGATCGAGAATGTCGGTATAGTCGGGTTTGTAGAGGGCATGTTGAGCCAGTAAGCGCAACAGGGGCAAGGAGTTGGGGTTAGTTGTCAGTTGATTGGCAGCAATTTCTACAGTGCGGGGATGGGCGGGAAATTTGGCGATCGCCTCTTCCCATAATCTCGGATTGGTTTTGCCTAACTCAAACAGTGCTTCTGCCGCCACGGGATGATTGGGATGGGTGGTCAAAATTTGTTGCCAAGTGGCTGCTGCTTGCGTTGTGTCGCCTAACTGAGTGTAAGCTTGGGCGCGTAAGGAGAGGATATGAGCCGCTAGAAGGGGGTAACGGGTTTCTAAATCTGCTAAAGTGGCGATCGCCTCCTGGGGTTGATTTTCGGCTAACCGATCCATCGCCAACAGATAGCGAGCGCGAGGGTATTCTCGATGATTCGGTTGTTGGCTCATCGCTTCGAGATAGGGTTGGCGCTCTGTCGGCGAAAGGTTTACCAATTGGGCAATCTCAGACTTCTGCACTTGGGCAGGGGTAAGCTGAAACGTCGGTTGTTGGGGGTTAACTTGTGGAAACCAAGAACGCAGTTCATCGGCGATCTGGCGATCGAGATGGGTTTGATGGAGGAGCAGCCCCCCCGCAATCGCCCCTAGACTGACTCCGGCGATCGACAATATCACAGCAAGACGAGATTTAGCGTTAGACATGATTGGGGTACAGATAGCGATCGGGTTAGGAGACGAGCAGAACTGGGGCATAGGTTTCAGCAAGTATAGAGGATAACCCCTACGCTGCATATCCCCCCACTCCCACAGGGCGTTATATTTTGATCTTAATCGCAAATTTTGATCCTGGCGATCTCACTATTGAGCATGGGGGGATCAAAATGCAGGGCAGAACAGCGCAAACTGCTGTATCGGCATCTTCATCCCCAAAAAACCAAAAAAAACGCCCCCCGCAAGGAGAGCGTTTTTTTAAGATTAAATCAAGAGTTCAAGCCTTGAATTAACCGTTGATAGAAGGAGCAGTTAAAGCTACAGGAGCTTCTTCACCAGCAGCCAAGTCTAAGGGGAAGTTGTGAGCGTTGCGCTCGTGCATTACTTCCATACCTAAGTTGG
>NZ_JAQPOK010000044.1 GCF_030068445.1 Roseofilum halophilum BLCC-M91
TCGCTAACGCACCCTACTGCCGTGACACAGCTAAAATAGTGCATTAGCGTAGGGTGGGTTAGGCGGCTAAAACCTAGACTCTGACAGCAATCTATCAATCCGCCGTAACCCACCATTTTAGGGTTGTCACGGCACTACTGCCGTGGCTGGGGGAATAGTTATATCAAGTCCGGTTTCCGCAAGCGGACATGAAAATGAGTTAAACTAGCGGGCAAGATGCCCGCACTCAATTATTTGATATTACTGGAGTGGGAGTTAAACTAGCGGGCAAGATGCCCGCACTCCCTCAATTATTTGATATTACTGGAGTGGGAGCATCTTGCTCCCTACATTTTTAATTATGGTATTCAAGCGGATTTGATATTACTAACCCAGTAATACGCATGTTTGATGCCTTCTTCTGCTTCAGGCTGGATAATGACTTGATATTGGTCGGTCATTGGGCTTTGTCTAACTGGTCAAACATCTCCGTAAAGACGCTTTCGGCGCTTCTGCCTTGTCCTTCCTTCATTTGGTCGAGTCCCCGTTTAATGCCTTTAATGGTTTCAAGCAGTTCTGCGGCGTTGAGTAGGGCTTGGTAAGATTCGGCATCTTGTACGACGAGTTCCGCTTTGCCGTTGACCGTCAATATGAGAGGATGTTTGGTGCGCTTTAGGTTTTCGACCAGTTCGTTGGTGTTGCGCTTAAATTCGGTAAGGGAGCGGATATCTTTGGTGAGGTCAAGCATGGTTATGGCATTGAATAGGCATCTAATTTTATGTTAACTCCGATCGCCATAGTTCCCAACTATGGCGATCGCCCTATATCTCTATATATAGACGCATCAATTTAGATACCACAGTTATGACAGGATAAGGTAAAGAGAAGATAAAGCTAGATTGCGTCTTTTCCCTGACTAGCCAGGATCGTCACTAATAGTGACCTCGATGATGAACCCGAACCCAATGAATCAAGAAGAGTTTGAACAAGTCTACGGTGAGCTAACCCCTCGCCGTCAACAAGTCCTCCACGGTATCCTCTCCGGTGAGGCAGACGCACAGATCGCCCATCAACTCGGCATTAGCGAAGCGGCTATCCGCAAGCATGTGGAGCGTATCGTCGATCAATTCGGTTTAGCCAACTCCCAGTCACAGAATGGACAGCGCCGCTCTAAGCGCTCCGATCTGGTTTCCCTGGTGGCTCGATATAAGCCGGAACTGCTGAAAATGCCATTACCTGTCCAAAATGAGGAGGAGGACTCTCTCCTGGAGCTACTGCAAGACATCCAACCCATTCAATCCATTCACGATAATCTAGAACCCAAACTGCAACTCTGGCAAGAGAGTAGTGACAGCAGCCAAAAGAAACAAATCGGCGATCGCCTCAAAAAAACCGGATACGACACCTATATGCAAGGGGACTTCCCAGGAACCGTATTCTATCTGCAATGGGCGCTCAAATTCCAGATAGACTCTCCAGCCATCCGCTATAACCTCGCCTCTGCCTACGAAAAACTCAGCGACTTTCCCAATGCCTACCATCACTATAATCTAGCGGCACAGGCTGACACTCATGCTGCCCATGCTGCCATCAGCAACCTTTCCCGCCTAGACATTTTGAGCCATAATCCCGATCGTGCCATCGATCGCATTACCCCGATCCTCGACCAAGTGAAGGATCGAGCCGTTCTCTCCACCCTCTATAAAAACCTGGGATGGGCTTACCTGCTCAAAAAAGACCTTCCCCAAGCCGAACGCTGGCTACGCCAAGCCATAGAATTAAACAGCGATCGCGCCGCTCCCCACTGTCTCCTCGCTCAAGTCCTCCAAGCCCAAGAAAAACCCCTTGAAGCCACTCCCTATTGGCAAAAATGTCTCGATTGTGACACCCATCAAGCGCGCTCGATCAATTCTCCTTGGCGATCGCCAGAACTCGACCTCTGGCAGCTAGAAGCTCGGCAACATCTAGGCACTAATCTTGATAGCAAAACCTTAACCCAAGGATTACACACCGACTCTGAACCGATTTCCCTACCCCACTAGAGCAATGAATAATGAACAATGGATAATGAACCATTAAATCAGGGAGACTTGGGCACAAATGAACATTCAGACACCAGAGTGGGTAAAACACGCCGTTTTCTACCAAATATTTCCCGATCGCCTCGCCAAAGGCACTCCACCCCCAGGCACAACTTGCCCCCATCTCCCCCTCGAACCCTGGGACTCTCCCCCAACCGTGCAAGGCTACAAGGGAGGAGACCTCTGGGGTGCGCTCGAAACCCTAGATTATTTACAAGAATTGGGCATTACGGCTATTTACTTTACCCCCATCTTTCAATCCGCGTGCAACCACCGCTACCATACCCATGACTATTATCAAGTCGATCCCATGTTGGGAGGAAATCAAGCCTTTTTAGCCCTTCTCCAAGCTGCCCACGAACGCAAGATCAAAATTGTCTTAGATGGAGTCTTTAACCATGCCAGTCGCGGATTTTTCCAATTCCATGACATCCTGGAAAATGGCCCCCATTCCCCTTGGGTAGACTGGTTCAAAATCGAAGATTGGCCCCTATCAGCCTATGATGGCAGTAAACCCGCTAACTACGTCGGTTGGGCCAATAATCGCGCCTTACCCGAATTTAATCACCAGAATCCCGACGTAAGAGAATATATCATGCAAATCGCCGAATATTGGATTCGCTTAGGGGTCGATGGTTGGCGATTAGATGTGCCCTTTTGTATTAACGTAGAAGGCTTTTGGCAAGAATTTCGCCAGCGAATCAAAGCCATTAACCCAGAAGCCTATATTGTCGGCGAAATTTGGACGGATGCCCTGCAATGGCTCGATGGAACCCAATTTGATGGGGTAATGAACTACTTATTTACCGCGCCTACCATAGCATTTACGGCTGGCGATCGCGTCAATCTCGATCTTGTCCGTGATTCTGCCTATGAACCCTATCCAGCCCTAGATGCTACCGGTTATGCCAGCAAAATCGAATCTCTGCTGCATCTGTATGACTGGGAAATCCAACTAGCGCAACTCAATCTCCTCGATTCCCATGATACCGCCCGCCTAGTGACCATCGCACAAGGCGATCGCCCCACCGTCGAATTAGCCACCCTCCTCCTAATGACCTTTCCAGGAGCGCCCAGCATCTATTATGGCGACGAAATCGGATTAGCCGGGGCACGAGATCCCGACAGTCGGCGCAGCTTTCCCCCTCCAGAAGAGCGAGATCAAAGCATCCTCACCTACCATCGCCAACTCATCGCCCTCAGACACCAGTATCGCGCCCTGCGAGTCGGAACCTATCACGTTATTTTTGCCCAAGGACTCGTTTATATCTTTACCCGTCAAGAAACCGATCAAACCCTCATTATCGCCCTCAATGCCGGAGAAGAACCCATTACCGTGCGCTGTTTCCCCAGAGACTTAAATCAAATCCCCAAAACCCTCGTTTACGGACAAGCAGAAATCGAATGGTCAGTGGGCGGCGATCTTCGGCTGGAACTCCCCCCTCGCCAAGGCTGTATTCTTGCATCCGGAAACGATGGGGAGAGAGCGAAGTAATGTAGTGCCTTAACCTTTCTTGAAGAGAGATTAATCTTCACCTGCTACCCTAGGCACAGTTCCCATTACCCTTCTGCCCATTACCCATTACCCTTCTGCCCTATGAACTCAAGTCTTTCTCGAACCAAAGTCGTGGCGACCATTGGCCCTGCCAGTAATAAACTAGACGTGCTGCGAGAATTAGTCCAAACAGGGATGAGAGTTGCTCGTCTTAATTTCTCCCATGGGAGTTATGACGATCATGCCACAGTTGTCTATCGCTTACGACAAGTTTCCGAAGAATTAGAGATTCCCGTTACCTTATTGCAAGATTTGCAGGGGCCAAAAATTCGCGTGGGACGATTCCCTGAAGGTCAATTTGAGCTAATTCCGGGAGCGTCTGTTACCTTAGTTCCCGTTGCTGACTATAACAGCCAAGAACAAACCATTCCCATTGATTATCCCTTTTTAGCCGAAGAAGCCGAACCCGGATCGCAGGTTTTACTCGATGATGGTTTATTGGAACTCAAAATTATGTCCATCGAAGGAAAAAAGGTGGAATGTAAGGTTATGGAAGGAGGAATGCTCAAAAATCGCAAAGGGGTGAATTTGCCCTCTTTAACCTTGCGTTTGCCATCAATGACGGAGAAAGATAAACAAGATTTAATCTTTGGGTTAGAGCAAGGGATTGACTGGGTTTCCTTGAGTTTTGTCCGCACTGCCAATGATATTATCACCCTCCGAGAGTTTCTGAAGGAACATCAAGCCGACCATATTCAGGTAATGGCGAAAATTGAAAAACCCCAAGCGATTGAACATTTAGAAGATATTATTGCGGTCTGTGATGGTTTGATGGTGGCGCGGGGAGATTTAGGGGTGGAAATGAGTCCGGAGCGCGTGCCTAAGTTGCAAAAGCATATTATTCAGTTGTGCAATCAAAAGGGAATTCCAGTGATTACAGCCACCCAAATGTTAGATAGCATGATTCATAATCCCCGGCCGACTCGTGCGGAAGCTTCTGATGTGGCTAATGCGATTATGGATGGTACGGATGCGGTGATGCTCTCAGGGGAATCTGCGGTGGGGGCTTATCCGGTGAAGGCGGTGGAAATGTTGGTGAAAATTGCCCACGATACGGAAGAGGATGCCCAATTTGTGAATTATCCTCCAGCAGAAATTGATGAAACCCATGCCTTAAGTGAGGCTCTGAATACCATTGATAAGATTTTGGATTTACGCTGTGTTGCTTGTTTTACGACGACGGGTTATACGGCGACTCTGGCGGCTGCCGAGCGTCCTAAAGCGCCTGTAGTGGCGTTTACTCCCCGCGATCGCGTTTATCATCGCTTAAATTTGGTTTGGGGGGTTAAGCCGATGTTGTTGGAGAATCCCGAAGCTTCTTTGGAAGACTTAATTGTGCAGATTAACGATCGACTCTTGGCTAACGATTTGGCCACTCCAGGGGATAAAATTTTGATTTTGGGTGGCTCTCCGGTACAGAAAATTCGGGGAACTAATTTTATCAAGATTCATCGGATCGAGGGCTAGTTCTAGCGCCAAGCAGGAAGCGCTATATTAAGCTCTGTATCGTTGGGCACGGTTTAGTTCAAACATCACTTACAATATAGGGTAAAGGCATTCGCCAAATCATACTTTTTGGGAGATTGAGTCATGTTAGTCATGATGATGGACGATCAAATTATTTCACCAAAAACGGTGTGTCAAAGCTGTTGCTGGGCCGATCGCAGTGGTCAACCCCGTTGGAGACAGGGAAATTTGACCTGCGGTCATCCTTTGGGAAAAGGCGATCGCCACGTGCCAAATCAGTATGAATGTCAAATGGGATTCCGCATCGCCCAAATTAGTTAGCAGGACAGTTTCAGTGAAAGATTCAGTGCGATCGGCCTAATTCATACCTTCGTCTGTTGTCTGTAGAGAACTTGCGCTATGGTGGATTGGATGATATTGCCTCATGCACAAGGAGAACTCAACCATGACCTGGCGTGGAACGACTACCGTAGCCGATCGCATTTTTGCCTGTTTACCCTATCTCATCCCTCTGCTCTATGGAGTGCCCTTCGGCATCTCACTCATGATGCAGTTCCCGATTTTGAGTGTGTTGTTGATCCCCCTAAGCCCCTTAATGCAGGTTTATAGCATCCCCTTTGCCGGTCTGATTATTTTCTTTATCTTATTTATGGCGGTGGTTCGCAATCCGAATATTAACCACTTTATTCGCTTCAATACCATGCAAGCGATCCTGATGAATATTGTCTTGTTTCTGTGTTCTCTAGTGATGAACTATATCCTGCAACCCGTTTTTGGGGGAGGATTAGTGATTGAAACCCTCAACAATACCATCTTTTTGGGGGTATTAGCCGCCGTCGGTTATGCGATCGCCCAATCCATTATGGGGCGCTATGCCGAAATCCCTACGATTTCAGAAGCGGCCTATACTCAAGTCCGTTAGGACGTAGCTCCAAAGCGGGCGATCACTGGATTATCTAGAGAACCAATCCCCTCTAACTCAACTCGAACGCGATCGCCCACTTCCATGGGGCCAATACCTTCGGGAGTCCCTGTTAAAATCAAATCTCCAGGCATTAGGGTCATAATCTGGGAAATATGAGAGACCAACATCTCTGGAGAAAAAACCATATCACTAATTAAAGCCGATTGGCGAGGTTCGCGATCCTCATTGAGAAACGTCTGTAATCTTGCCCCTGGATTAATTTCTCGCACAATCCAAGGCCCTAACGGGCAAAAGGTATCAAACCCCTTCGCTCTCGTCCATTGGCCATCTCGACGTTGCAGATCCCGTGCCGTCACATCATTGGCGATCGTATAGCCCCAAATTTTACTGGCCGCCTCTTCTGGGCTACAGTCTACACAGCGATTCCCAATCACCACCGCCAATTCTCCCTCATAATCCACCCGTTCCGATTGGGGAGGATACAAAATCGGAGTCTCTGTCGGAATAATCGCCGTTGACGGCTTCATAAACAGCAAAGGTTCCTCTGGTACAGGCGTTCCCATTTCCGCCGCATGATTGGCATAATTTTTGCCCACTGCCAAAATTTTCGAGGGAGCGCAGGGAGCCAGCAAATGATAAGCATCGACCTCTAGGATTAATTCAGTGGGTTGTCCCTGTAACCAAGGCGGAGCATCAAGCACTTGCACCTCGCGGTTGAGCTTGAGTAATCCATAATAAATCTTGCCTTCAGTGGTTTGGACTCGGACATAGCGTTGGGCCATTACCTTACCTGCTACTTTTTGTGTATAATCAGAGATCGGTCTTAAATTTTGTCTTAAAGTTTAAGAACCCATCTATCTAAACTGTTGTAGGCTTTGGCCGCTCGGCATAACCTCAGCGCCAAAGACTCAAATATTTTAACGTTGACATCCTACAATAGTAAGTCCTTGCTGATTGAGCAAGTTGGCTTATCCCTCAATACCCAATCAGCCCTATTGTCCATAAGGAGATCTCGATGACTATCCGAAATTTTGTTTACGAAACCATGTATATCCTGCGTCCCGATTTAACGGACGAACAGGTGAGTCAGATCATTGAAAAGTATCAGAGCCTCATTCGCGATCAAGGCGGTACGGTTGCGGAAACCCAACACCGAGGCAAACGCCGTTTGGCTTACGAGATTGCCAGACAACGGGAAGGAATCTATATCCAGATGAACTATACCGTAGAGGGTCGGGTCATCGCTCAGTTAGAAAGAGGGATGCGCCTATCGGATGAAGTGATTCGCTATCTGACGATTAAACAACAAGTACCAGAGGAGTCCGAGTCAGAACCGGAACCGGTTGAAGTTTAAAGTCTAGGGAATAGGGAATAGGAAAACCTAGTTTCGCCCTTTTTTTCCACTGTTCATAAATTTTTCCCTTCTGCACCCATTACCGATTACCCATTACCGATTACCCTAGGGATCGAAATCAACTGCTGGTGTGGAAGAGGGAAAATCAGGAGAAGGAAAATTAGGATTAACTTCAAAGAGCGTTTTAGACTCTATCTTAAAATCTATTTTCATATTGTCCATCTCCTGAGATACCGTCCAGTCGGTTAACTCAGGAGCCTCTAATCTCTCCAATGGGGGCAACTGTTGCAGGCTCTCTGGTGATTCGATTTGGGTTTTGATCGGCTCTAAAACCTGGGCAATTTGGGCTTGTTCCTCCAAACGTTCCGTAGAAGAAACTAATTCACCTAGACCATTGACCAAATTACGGATATTTTGACGAAATTGAGGATCGCCGATCAGCTCGTCCATATCCGAGGTGAGTTTCTGGGCATTTTGAAACGTGGAGCGAGCCGAATCTAAGGTTTGCTGGAGCATTAACAAGGTGGTGGGATTGTTAATTTCATCGGATAAATCCTTTAAGTTGGCTGAAGCTTGGGCGGCATTGGCCGATAGATTTTCTAAGTTATTAATTAACTCTCCTTGTTCCACTTGGCTAATCATGGGGGTTAAGGTGGATACGGCGGTTTTCATCTCCTCAGAAGTCCGTTCTAAGTTCGCTAGGGTGCTGGTAATATTAGTCCGATTTTGGGCGATCAAATCATTCATATTTTGCAGTGCGATTCTCAGTTCGGCACTGGTACTTTCCACTTGTTGGGTGAGTTGGGCACTACTTTCGGTAAATTGGGTGGTGGCTTGCAGGGTAGATTGGCGAATTTGATCGGCGGCTGCGCCTACGGTTTGGGTTGCGTTAGAAATATTACTTATTTCTCCTTTGGCGAGGGTTGTGAGTTCGGAGAGTTCGCTACTGAGAATGGTAAATTGTTCGGCAGCGCTGGTGGCTTCTTTTAGGGTGGAGAGCAGACTGGTATAAAATTCTTCAGAACCAAAGAGTTCTGCCATATCTAAACTCTTGCGTAGGAGTTCAAGATAGCTAACGCCGATTTGGCCGGGTAGTCGGTTACCTTCACAGATGACGACAGTGCGATCGCATGATGGACTAACTGCTGAGGTCATATCCGCAGGTACGGGGGATAGGGGGATAATATCAATGGAGGTGGAGCCGACTAAACCGGATTGATTGGCTTCGATAATGGCATTTTTGGGCATGACTAAATTGGGTTGATGAATGTTGAGAGTGACTTCAACCCCATTGGAGCTTGGGTTAATAGCGCCAACAGAACCCACTTCCACGCCTCGATATCGAACTTCAGCCCCAATTTGCATCCCTTCAATGGTTTCAAATTCAACAATTAGGGAATAGGTTTGTTTCCCAAAGGTTGCCCCCCGCAACCAGAGGATCAGAGTGCCAAAGAGGCCGACCCCGACTAAAATGAGTAAGCCGACTGTCCCTTCTCGAATTGTCCGTTGACGCATTATGGTTTTGACTCCCCTACAGCACCGTATCAGCTTTATCTTAACTGATGACGGGAATGGGGCCGTCTAAGCTCCCGGCTGTAAATTGGCGCATATAGGGATTATCGGTGCGATCGATTTCTTCAATGTTGCCATCCCATTGAACTTTGCCTTGATGCATAAAGACGATGCGATCGGTGGTGCGGCGAATGGTGCTATCTTGGTGGGTGACCATCACGTAGGTACTACAGCCTCCTTGTTTGTCTTTGATGGAGCGAATTAGGTCTTCTACGACGGTGGAGGCGATGGGATCGAGTCCAGCAGTGGGTTCATCGTAGAGCAGCACTTCGGGATGGTCTTGGGGATCTTGGGGATTTTCCATAATTGCTCGGGCAAAACTGACTCGTTTTCGCATTCCTCCGGAAAGTTGGGCGGGGAAGCGATCGCTAATTCCTGATAATCCGACTAATTCCAGTTTTTTTTCTACCATTTCTCGAATTTGTGGTGGGGCGATTTTGCCTTCTTGATAAAGTCGAAAGCCGACATTTTCAGCTACAGTTAAGGAGTCAAATAAGGCGGCTTGCTGAAAGACCATACCAATGGCGATCGGGTCTTCGATGTCTCCGACTAACCCTTCCCGCTTTTCTCCGGCTACATAAATTTCCCCTTCATCGGGCTGATGTAAACCGGCAATAATTCTGAGGATGGTGGATTTTCCTGTACCGGATGGCCCAATAATTCCTAATGCTTCTCCGGTATATATCGTCAGGTCGAGGTTATCTAAAATCTTGCTTTGACCAAAGGTTTGGCAAATGCCGCGCAGTTCAATTAAGGGTTCACCCATGGGATATCCACTATCTAGCGAGAGAGGCTTGCGATCGATATTTTAAACGACAAGGAAACCTAACCAACAGATGGGTGGCTTGAATTGCATAGATTGGGAATATAGATTGGGAATAATGTAGTGAATGGGCGGTACCGGGCTCGAACCAGTGACATCCTGCTTGTAAGGCAGGCGCTCTACCAACTGAGCTAACCGCCCCCATTTGACTCACAAGATATTAGTGTAGCAAACTAGATTAGATAACGCAAGCTTTTTTTAATTAATTTTTATGCCTTCTGGAGCTACCCACGATCGCATTACGCTTTGGACGCTCCCCTTGGTGACGGGAGTGACGTTAGCGATCACCCGCAGCAGTGAGTTAACCCTATGGATCGCTGGGGGGTTTCTATTCGGTGGGTTGATGCTTAGTCCGGATCTGGATTTGCGATCGCGTCCGTTTCAGCGTTGGGGATGGTTTCGCTGGCTGTGGATACCTTATCAAAAGAGCTTGCATCATCGCTCGTTTCTCTCCCATGGGTTGATTATTGGAACGGTGGTGCGAGTCATCTATCTGCTCCTTTGGATTGGGGCTTTAGGCTTTCTGTTGGCGGCGATCGCCGTTCAATTCTCTGCGGTGGCTTGGGGGTGGACAGATTTGGGACAATGGCTCTGGACGATTGTTAAAGAGCATCGCTGGTCTGGATTAGCCCTATTTGTGGGTTTAGAATTAGGCTCGATCAGTCATATTTTAAGCGATCGCATTGGTTCGACTTACAAACGCTGTCGAAAATATGGATGGTCAGGGTTATGGCAAAAACGCCCCACCCGTAAACGTTCCGCCCGTCGTCGCTCTACTGCTCGCAAACCGACTAGAAGAAAACGGAAATAGTTTATGGTAGTAGGGGCGGGTTCGTCTATCTACTGTGTCAACTTGCCCTAATCACCCTTCCCAATTACCGATTACCCATTACCCAAACATGAGTCATTCTCAACATTCGATCGCCTCTAGCTTGGAAGCCATGCAACGGTTAATTGAAGTGATTGCCCAGTTGCGATCGCCCACTGGAGGCTGTCCTTGGGATTTAGCACAAACGCCCCAATCCCTGATTCCCCATGTGATTGAAGAAGCCTATGAAACGGTGGATGCCATTCGCGGAGGGGATCAAACGGCGATCGCTGAAGAATTGGGCGATTTACTCATGCAAGTGGTTTTACAAGCCCAAATTGCCCAAGAAAACGGAGACTTTAGCCTCAAAGAAGTCGCCGATGGCATTAGTGACAAACTCATTCGTCGCCATCCCCATGTGTTTGCTGATGTGAATGTGGAAAGCGTCGAGGACGTTAAACAAAACTGGGAAGAGATCAAAGCGGCTGAAAAAGGAGAAGCGCCCAACCTCTTGAGTAAACTAGAGCGATACGCAGCCACCTTGCCCCCCCTCACAGGAGGCATGAAAATCTCTCAAAAAGCGGCTACTGCTGGCTTTGAATGGGATGATATTGAAGGCATCTGGGACAAATTTGAGGAAGAAGTCGCTGAATTTAAACAGGCTGTCGAGCATGAAGATCGAGCCGCTCAACAAGGAGAACTTGGAGATGTCTTATTTACCCTGATTAATCTGGCTCGCTGGCTCGATTTAGACCCCTCGGAAGCCTTACATGATACCCATCGCAAGTTCCTCCAGCGCTTAAAACTGGTTGCTTCTATGAGCGATCGCCCCCTATCCGAATATACCCTAGAAGAACTGGAGCAACTCTGGCAACAAGCCAAAAAGCGCATCAAGGAAATCGGCTAATCCATCACCCTATCCCCATTTGGGGAGGCGATAGAGCCTCTTTGTGTCAAGTGACGTTAACAAATGTTGCGAACTTCCGTTTTTTGTGTTAACTTTAGTTACAGATACTTGAAATCTAACCGGAGTTCTGAAACATGGAAAAGCAAGACAATAAATTCGGTTTCACCGCCTTTGCCGAAACTTGGAACGGCCGCCTCGCGATGTTAGGGATTATTATCGGTTTAGCAACAGAATTCATGACTGGCCAAGGCATTCTCTCTCAACTTGGCTTAATGTAATTGGCTTAAGATAAATCGATGCCATAATCCCTAGTCTAAACAATATCTTGATAGAGGTCAGCCGTGGCTGACCTCTATCTTTATGCGAAACTTCATCCCCAAAAAACCAAAAAAAACGCCCCCCGCAAGGAGAGCGTTTTTTTTAGATTAAATCAAGAGTTCAAGCCTTGAATTAACCGTTGATAGAAGGAGCAGTTAAAGCTACAGGAGCTTCTTCACCAGCAGCCAAGTCTAAGGGGAAGTTGTGAGCGTTGCGCTCGTGCATTACTTCCATACCTAAGTTGG
>NZ_JAQPOK010000045.1 GCF_030068445.1 Roseofilum halophilum BLCC-M91
TCGCTCAACTGTTCCCGTGCTGCCATCCATTTTTACCCAATCTCCATCTTTTAAGGAACGGGTAACTCCGGGAATGGAAACAATGGCGGGAATGCCCATTTCTCTGGCAACAATGGCAGAATGGGAGAGCAAACTCCCCCGTTCGACTAATACGCCAGATGCAGCCGGAAATAACATAATCCAACCGGGATCGGTGCGCTCGGCAACGAGAATGCTACCGGGTTCGAGGATGGCGTTTTCTGGATTGGTAATGACTCTCACTTGCGCTTCGACAATGCCGGGACAACAGCCTAATCCTTGTAAGGTGTCTGGGTTGTCGAAGGGTGCGACAGGAGTCTGGTTTTCCTGGAAACGGTTGCCTTGGTAGACGATGCCACGGGTTTCAAAGCGATCGCCGATTTCTCCATTTTTCTCATATTCGGCAAACTCTGCCTTTCTCAATTCTACCAAACCTGGTAAATTTGTACAAGTATTGGTTCCTTCCACAAAGCCTAAAATTTCATTGACTTCCAGATAAAAGATATCGCGATCATCGTCGAGTAAATCGAGCGAGACGAAACGCTTACCGAGTTCAACAAAAATGCGGCGCACATGGCCAAATAGCCGGGTTCGTTCAAAGCGCAGATTTTCGCGATCGCGCACCCGTTCCCTGGCATTATACAGCACCCAATCAAACAGCGATCGCTTTAGCCCAAAGTGTCCCAAGTTTTTCCCAATTTTCGCCTCTGCTGCTTGGCGCAATTTCGCCGAAACCGAGACAGAATCTAGGGTTTTCCCGGATTTTGCTAGTTGACCCACCGATCGCAGCAGCAATAGAGGATTATCGAATAGGGTGGGACTTTCGAGCTTCAGCTCTCCCAAACAGCGATCGCCAAATTTTTCTAAATACGCTTCATATTTTTGTGCCACCTCCGGGCATTTTTCCAGATGGGAGAAAATCACCCCTAATTCTCCCTCACAGAAAACCTGAGTCAATTCCCCATCTTTTGCCACTAAACCCGCCAATTCCTTCACCCGCATCGCTGGTTCTGCGCTAATCATCCCCCCTTCACCGCTAATTAAATCATTTTGCAACATCCCCCCACTCTCCTTGCACCAAGATTGGCACAACTTTTGCAAAATGCCATAGAAAATCATGGCAAAGAAATCATTGATTAATGGCGCATCCCAACTGCGTAACAATTGTCGCTCTAAATCCCGGTAATGGGCTACCAATTCATCGGCGCGTAAATCCTGAAGATCTAATCCCTTGAATTTCTGACCTAAGACTTGCGCCAATCGCTGATAGAAGTGCTTGACTTTATCCGGTAATAAGATGAAGTTCAGTCCTAAACCGGCAACTGTTCCCAACAAGCGCAAACCATCTAAAATTCGTACTGAGAGCGCTACTTTTTTCTGGGTTTGAATGCCAATGGACTCTAAAATATCATCAGAAATGGGTTCTTTCACCCCCATCATCTGTTCCATAAATCGGCGATTGACCTGAAAGCCCGGCAACAGAGACAAAACCTTGTACCAACTGAGCAGATTATAGTAAACGCGCCCTTGCACCAAGCCAATCATGCGGTTAAAGGTTTGATCATTATTTTCTACCACTGTTTTATCCACACCCATTAACAGACAAAATTGGCGGTAAACCTCCTCATAGGCACGGCGAGCAAAGGAAAAGGTTAAAGGGGTGGTAACTCCGCTATAGCTTTCGGAGATATTGCTATTATCCCAAAGGTTCAATTGACCATCGGGATCGGGTTGTTTGGCTAATCCGGTAATGGGTCTGGCTTGCAGTAAATAGACTTGATGATTTTCGAGGGCCCATTCGATATCCTGGGGGCGACCAAAATGCGCGCCTACTTGACGCACTAGAGCGGTAATTTGCTTGAGTGTTTCTCTGTTTAATAAGGGTGTATCTGTCGGGGATGAAATTACCGTTCCTTGGCGATCGCTGCGGTAAGTTTGTCCATCCACTTCCCCGGAAACCAAAGCATCCCCAACTCCTGCCACGGCGCTAATCACCGTAACTCCCCGTTGACCGGTGACAGGATCGGCTCCAAAGGCGACTCCGGCAACTTCGGCATTAACCATGCGCTGGACTAGCACGGCTGGGGGTTTGGGGTTGCCGAGATTGTGCTGCTGACGATAGGCTAAGAGGCGATCGCCGAATCCAGAGCGCCAAACCTCCACTACGCGATCGGCCACCTCCTCCACCGGCACAAATAGGAAGCTCTCCAACTGTCCCGCAAACGAATAGTCCGCCCCATCTTCATCCACCGCCGAAGAGCGCACGGCTACCGGTTCGCCATGGGGGGAGAGTTGGTTGAGGGCTTGTGCTAATTCTGCTTTTACTTTATGATTTAGGTGCAATGCTGCAATAACTTGGCAAATAGTGCCTGTTGCTAAAACCTCCTGTTGTTCCTCCGTTAAGCTATCGTAAAAGGCACTCGGTGACACCACAAACCACTCAGGAATAGGTAAACAGAGGGCTTGCAACTGGGCAAGGGCAGCCCCTTTACCTCCTAGCTCTTGAGAATGCATTGTAGTGTGAGCAGTAAGGATGTAAGTCATAGGGGTTTGAGAAGGATAGGGAATAAAAATGGGCGATCGCCAACCCCCCTTAAACAGCAGGGGGCTGGGGGGATCTTGTTCCCTTGTACCTCATTAAGTAAGCAAAGCGCTTTGACATCCTCCCACCGCTAATTGCTGTCGCAATAAGGTTGCCCTGTCGGGCTTTTATTGGTTTGGCGACAATTCATCACGTCGCTAACCTTCGGTATAGCGAGAGCCTTCTTGTCGCATCAAGGTAAACTTCTTTTTTTTGTCAGGAAGGAGGGAGAGCTTTATTTTGGGTCTCGGTCTGAACTTCTGCTTTGGCTTCAGCCGCAATATCTGCTAGACTTTCGGCTGTTTCCGCTAGGGCAGATTTAGTTTTTTCGTACCAGGTAACCCCAGATTTAATCGTGGTTTTCAAAACCGGTTTAACCAACGGCAAAATGACAGGCGCGAGGGCAACTGTAGCGACTCCGACGGCGATCGCCTTGGTGTTGGGGTGGCGGGTAAGTTCGGCAACTCGCGCTCTTAATCCAATGCCTTCCTGATGCATCATTACCATAATTGAGATCCTGTTGCTAAGTTGAAACAAAATGTAGCTGGTATTCCCATCTATTATCCCCTAATTGAGAAAGAAATGCCAGAGTTGGGGATGGGAAGAAGGGGGGAGGCGGGGACACGCAGATCAAATTGCTCATTACTTATTACTCATTACTCATTAAAGGGCTGTATCCTGTAGGGTTGTAGTCCCATCCTTGAAGTTGCCTTGAGTCAACCTAAACTCTTGCACAGTGGCAATCCTTTCTATCGTCCCCTAGCCGCTATCCTCTTAGGGGGGCAGGCGATCGCCCATATTCTCGCCGGAAACATTCATCGCCGCAACACTCTAGAGCAGATGATCAACGTCGGCCCGGCTTCCCTAACCATTGCGGTGATGACCGCCATTAGCGTCGGCTTTGTGTTCACCATTCAAGTCGCCCGTGAATTTATCAACTTTGGAGCCACCACTGCTGTTGGGGGTGTTTTGGCGATCGCCCTCGCCAGGGAACTCTCCCCCGTCCTCACTTCCGTAGTCGTCGCTGGGCGCGTCAGTTCGGCCTTTGCTGCTGAAATCGGAACCATGCAAGTCACCGAACAAATCGATGCCCTCTACATGCTCAAAACCGACCCCATCGATTACCTGGTTATTCCCCGATTAGTCGCCTGCTGCTTGATGGTTCCCCTTCTGAGCCTCATTTCCCTAGTCGCCGGTATTGGCTCTGGCTTATTCATTGCCGAAGCTCAGTACCAGATTCCCTACTCCGTCTTCCTCTCCTCCGTGCAAAGCTTCATGACTCCCTGGGATGTCTGTAGCTCTGTGATTAAAGCATTTATTTTTGGAGCCTTAATTTCTGTCATTGGCTGTAGCTGGGGACTCACCACCACCGGAGGCGCAAAAGGGGTAGGGAAGTCTACCACCACCGCCGTAGTCATTTCCCTCCTCTCTATTTTTATGACCGATTTCCTTCTCTCTTGGCTGATGTTCCAAGGCATGGGCACATCGTCTATTCAAGGGGTGTAGGGATGGAAAAGTGGCGTTGATGAGGTACGCGGTACACGGCGTTGATATTTGAACCCGATCGGTTTTCAGGACTGAAAATTGGCGGGGTCTTGATCCCGGCGATCGCGCACCGAAATGGGAGGCCCTTGCCGATCGCCCACTAGCGCTGCTGTGCTTTCCAAGGCTTCCCGTAACCGTTTAGCGGCATAAATCGACATATCCCTAGGGACACTAATGCGATCGCGCAAGTAACGCAATCCTATATCCGAGCCTGGCGGTGGGGTACAGACTTCCCCGGTCATCAAGTGGGTTAAAGCACAACGGAGGGCTTGATCGAACAGGCGATCGTCGGCTGGATTCACCCGCATAATATTCTGACGATGCTTCAGCACCCGGTGCAGAGCTTCTTGGCGGGATGTTTCCGGTTCTGGATAGGTCACATCCGGCAGACCCAACCAAGGCCCCCGATCCACCCGTTTTTGATACTCCTCAGTTTCCGGTTCCTGATTGGAGTAACATCCGCCCATTTGCGGAGGTAAATCATGGGCGTGGGTATGAAAATCACTTTGAGTTCCTCGGTAAGTGGGGCGAGTTTCCATAGCATCAAACCAGTCAGAAAAATGGGGATTTTCCGTTCGCAGGCAATACCCTTTGTAGTAGTACAAACTCGCATTCATGCGCTCCACATAGGGCGTGAAAATGATATCCACTGTGCCAAAATCTTCCAAGAAATAGGCCCCAGGGGTACGGCTTAGGGCCTTTTCTACATCACCAACGACGGTGATAAATTGTTCTTTTTGCCGTTGATCGTCACGGGGCGATCGCATTGGATAGCACAGCCAACTACACCAAGCCCGAAACAGCAACCGCTCTAGTCTACGCAGGGGAATCACCTGGGAATCCTCCATTCCTGCACCGTTCAGGGGGCCAAACGTCCGTTCTAGGGCAATTAAAATATCATCACTTTCGGTAATCAGGCGGCCATCCAATTCGATCGCCGGTAGCATCCCCGATCTGACGATATTTTTATACCATTTCTCCTTAGTCCCATAACAAAACATGGTTACCTTGCGGATACGATAAGGAATTTGTTTTTCCTCCAGCCATAACCACACCTTTTGGCAATAGGGACACCAACCATGATGATCTCGATAGAGCGTCACCCGCACATCGGCTTCCGAGTGACCAAATAGGCGTAAATTGGATTGGGCATTGGTGGGGCCATTCACCCGATCGATGGCAAAATCAGTCAGGGCTTCCAGTTCTGTCCAAGTTAAGAGACTCATAGGGGTGGTGATTACCAGAAAATTGGGTTTAAAGCCCCGCCCTTCCAGGGCGGCTTTTTCGGCTTTCCTGTGTTATGATAATACCATGAAAACCCTAAAGTTTAAGCTATACAAACATAAACGAAATAGATACCTGAATCGACAAATCAATGGGGCTGGAGTCATCTATAATCATTGCATAGCACTT
>NZ_JAQPOK010000046.1 GCF_030068445.1 Roseofilum halophilum BLCC-M91
CGCGGTAATGGGTAATGGGTAATTGGTAATGGGAAAACCATTTTTCACGCTATAATCCCCATTTTTCAGGCTTTTCATGGGACAACACTCTCAAGGAACATTTCGATTACTGTACCTCATAACATCGAAAAACGCTGTAACCCATGAACCAGATTTGATATTACCCATTCCCGATTCCCCATTCCCGATTCCCCATTACCGATTCCCCATTCCCGATTCCCCATTACCCATTACCCATTCCCCATTATCGATTACCGATTATCCATTCCCCATTCCCGATTCCCCATTACCGATTACCGATTACCCATTACCCCTGCTCAGACCTTTCTTCCTTGAGCAACGTCACCACCCGACGCAATACCCCATTAATAAACCGATATTCCTGTTCCCCACTGTAGCGTTTCGCTAATTCCACCGCCTCATTAATGGCAATCCGCTCATTCAGGTTAACGTACAAAATTTCCGCCACCGCAATGCGAAGAATATCCCGATCCACACGAGCAATTCGGTCTAATTGCCAATTCACCATCGCCCTAGAGAGCAGGGAATCTATCGGCTGGCGATTTTGACTCACCCTAGAGATCAACTCTAGGGCATAATCTTGAACCGACTTTTGATCCCGACATTGATGGAGCATTTCTGGGAACTCCATGGCACTTCCCAAGCGATTAATCGCCGTTTGAGTCAGTTCAATGGATTCTTTCACCATTGCCCTAGAACTGGCAATATTAGGCGCTACTGTTTCACTCTCCAAAAGGCGATCGCTTCCTCGCTGCAACTGAGCCGATGCCACCTCCAAAGACTCGATCGCCTCAGTTTGCAACATTTTTACCGCAGCGAACATCATCTCCTCAAGGGCTGGAGTCTCCTTTCCCCGGTTATTAGAAAACTGGGAAAGACTCAGCAAAGCAAGTTCACGAGCAATTTGGCGCGGTTGCATAATCCTTAAAGCCGAAGATTGGCCCTCTAACACTACTCAACTTCAGAAGATTCCTCAACCGATAAAGAAACTGCCAGGCCGAGTTTTTCCCCCGGATTCTCGGTCAATTGAGAATTCTTCCGATCCTCTAGTGTATATCCTGATTGGCCCTTCGCAGGAGGAAGTCGGCCAACATTCGGGTGAACAATACCGGCTGAGACCACCACCTTAAAGGCATCTTCAATCGAAATCGCTAAATTAATCACATCCTTTTCCGGTACGATCGCATACCATCCCGTGGTGGGATTGGGCGTTGTGGGGATAAACACATTAATCATCGGTTCCGGAAAATTGGAGTGTAAATCTGGACTCAAGGGCCCCGTCACAAACCCCATAGACCATAAACCCGGTCGGGGATATTCCACTAACACGACTCGTCGAAACTTATCATTAGAATCTTTCAGCAGGGTTTCCAACAATTGTTTTAAGGTCTTGTAAACGGAACCGGCCAAGGGAATCGCCTGCACAATGCGCTCCCCCACATTCAACAACCACTGGCCGACGATATTCCGGGCCATCAGACCAATCACCAGGATGCTGAGTAAGGGTACGGCTAGTCCCACCACCAGATTGAGAAGATAGACCAAAATCGGATGCAACCCATCAAACGGGTTCACCTGTTTGGGAATCCGAGTGAGGACATTAACCACCCAAGTGGCGATGGTAATTGTCAACCAGATTGTGGTTGCTAATGGGATGACCACCAGCAACCCAGCGATCAAATCATTCTTCAAATCTTGCTTCAAGCGTTGGAGCACAAAGATTCTCTACTCACGTTAAACAGGTTATGGGGTTAAATTCAGAGATGATCCCCACTATGGGTTATCTTAAAACACTTTGCCAGCGATCTGTAGAAACCAGAGGGGCCAACTTAGCATCATTCTCCCATTTTCACTTCTTCCGGTTGCAAGGGCGCTTCCTCTGCACTGTCTTGGGGTGGATCTTCTCCTCCAGGATTGAGGGGTTTTGAATCTAACTCAGGAACGGGTAAATACTGCATTTCCCAGGTTTTCAATAAAATCAGATACTCATAAAAGGCCTGTAGGGTACACCAAGCTAAACCGGGTGAACCATCCCAACATCCCCCTAAAATAAAATACATATAGAAGAATCGTACAATGGGTCGAAAGGGCAGACGCAAGGATAGGTCTTTGAGCGCTCGTCGTCTGGCGACTTCGGTTTTCCCAAAGACTAACTCAGCCCAATTCACCTTTCCTTCTTCGAGTTGACGGAGGGTTTCGGCTGCTTCGTCGGTGGAATAGCGGTTATGCTTTTCGATCCAACGACTGAGACCTTTACTACAGGTATAGTGAGGATAGGTTTCCTGGAGAAAGCCTGTGGGGCCATCACAGACTTCTCGTTCGGTGTGGCCATAATCGCTAAACCACACCCGATCCGGGCGTAACAGGCGTAACTGATATCGGGGATATTGGGTGCTGTGGCGAATCCAGCGATTCATGAACATGACTCTCTCGGCCACATAATAGCCTACTTTGTCGGCGGATTTAAGGGTTTCTAAGCACTCGTTAAATAGCTCCGGAGTCATGCGCTCGTCGGCTTCTAGGATATAAATCCAAGGATGTTTAGCGGGGACTTCTTGGAGCATCCAAGTGCGTTGACGGCCGTGGCTTTCAAATTTATGCTCAACAATACGGACGGGATACCGTTGGGCAATTTCTAGGGTGCGATCGCTACTGAGCGAATCTACTACAATCACATCATCTGACAGTAGAGCTGATTCAATACAGGGGCCAATATCGAGTTCTTCGTTATAGGTGAGAATATAAATGGAGAACATGGTCAGTCAATCAGGGCTAATACTTCAGGGTCAAGGAGCATAAATGGAGCGTAAAAAACCGATCGCTCCCTCCATAGGTTTCTAGGTTTAGGCGATCGGTTACAAAATAAGGGTCTTATCGGCGGCGTTTCTTGCGCTTTCCACCCCCTCCGAGTTGCACACCGGCCAAACCAATGCCCAAATATCCAATGGCTAATAGCGCACCATTCATCGACTGGGACATGGATTTGAGGGTTGTGACTTGGGCCCTCTCTTCCCGTTGGGTTTTTTCTTGCTCAATTTGACTTCTTGCCCGTTGGGGGAGAGCATCCACCTGTTCATTGATGAAGGTATCAATTGCACCTGGATCGCTTCTGAACTGTTCGAGTAACTGAGCTTGTTGTTCTGGTGCTTGTTCTAGAGCTTGTTGAAACTGCTCCTCATTGCTAATCAAAGTATTAATTTGAGTTCTAAACTGTTCGCGACGCTGATCTAAACCGGCCCGAAATTGGGGGTTGTCTAATTGGGCTTGCAATTGTTCTTCTGCTTGTTGGGCTTGAGCCTCCAGATTTCTCAGGGCGCGGTTACGACTGCGCACGGTATCGATACTGTGGAGGGGAACGACTAACAGATAGACGATCCCCAAGACCAAGGAGACTAATACTGCTGCCGATCTTAACATCCCTTGTTTAGAGCTGCTGGTTCCCTCAGACTCTTTGATCCAAACTCCCCCTAACAGGAGGGCAACTCCAACTAAGGGAATCACTCCTCGGTCAATGAACTGACTGGTAAAACTCAGTCTCCATTGGGGACTGAGCAGCTCAGGAGGAATGGCAATAATGAGAATATCAATAATAAACGAGACAATCATCACTAGGCCTACCAGTTGTAGTGACCGGGAGGCTAAGGGAGAGATAGGGTTGCTACTTGCTTTCATATCAAATGGTTATGTTTTGCGATCGGGATATTGAGAGACCCTTGAAAATGCCCTGAAGTCCTTGGACTAAGATGACCAGAACCAGGATAACATCGAAAACTGATGAACTGATAAGAGCGCTATATATTACAGTTTAAGCGATCGCTCTTGTATGAATTATCTTCAAATGACTCCAGGTGTCTCATGATTTCTAGTTTCACTCCAATTTTGGCAAACGTCTATTTTCCGATCGCTATCTTAATGTTAGGACTGGGTTTGTGGGGACAACCGAGCCTCGCTTACCTCTGTTCTCCCTTGTGGCTGGCTCAAGAGGAGACTAGCAATGATGCTCTTGAGGAGGCTCAAAAGTATAATCAGCAAGGGATTGAGTTGATGAAATTGGGGGACTATGCTGAAGCGGTAGAGGCGTTTCAACAGGCCCTAGAGATTTATCCCAATTCAGAGAAAATTTATTCTAATCTGGGTATTGCTCTGGGCCACGATCGCCGATTTGATGAAGCGGTTAATGCATTTCAACAGGCCCTAGAGATCAATCCCCAGAATTGGGAGACCTATAATAATTTGGGCATTGCCCTAGGGAGTCAGGAGAATTACGAGCAGGCGATCGCCGCGTTTCAGGAGGCGATCGACCTCAATCCTGATGCTCCCATGTCTTACCATAATTTAGCTGTCGCCTATATCAAACAAGAGAAATGGCAAGAGGCGATTACTGCCCTAGAAGCAGCCCAGGAGCGCTATGCTAATTTAGGGCAGATCGAAGTTGTTGAGTTAATCGATCGGGTTTTGTCCGATTTGCGCCAGAAACTCGAACCCCCATCCAGTTAACCATCTAGCGCTACGCGCGGCAGGCAGAAGGGTAATAGGTAATGGGTAATTGGAAAACCATTTTGCAAAATTTGGATTATCGTACCTCATTACAGCGCCAAGAGCTGTATAGGGAGCGAGACGCTCCCACTCCAGTCATCTCAACCAATTCCAGGAGTGCGGGCATCTTGCCCGCTTCTTGAATCCCATTTTCATGTCCGTTTGCGGAAACCGGACTTGGTATTAGAAGAAACTGGGTTGATGACGAATTAAGTTTAAAAATTCCTCACGCACTTTTTGGTCTTCCTTAAACACGCCCACCATGGAGCTAGTAACTGTCCAAGAGCCAGGCTTTTGCACGCCACGCATCACCATACACATATGATTAGCTTCAACCACTACCGCAACCCCTTGGGGGTCAAGAATTTCTTGGATGGCTTCAGCCACTTGGCGAGTTAGGCGCTCTTGCACTTGCAAGCGACGGGAATACATTTCCACGATCCGCGCTAATTTACTTAAACCCACTACCTTTTGATTGGGAATATAGGCCACATGGGCTTTACCCATAAACGGTAGCATATGGTGTTCGCACAAACTAAAGAGGTTAATATCGCGCACGAGTACCATTTCATCATGGCCTTCATCAAAAATGGCTCCATTAACCAGTTCTTCCAAGGATTGATGATAGCCATTGGTGAGAAAGCGCATGGCTTCTGCCACTCGTTTGGGGGTTTTGAGCAGTCCTTCCCGCTCTGGATCTTCGCCGAGTTCTGCTAACATTGTCCGCACGGCATCCGTTAAGGCTTCATTGCTGATCTCAGAGGGAGGAGGGGAGATTTTGGATTCCATACCATGGGTCGTAGCGCGATCCGGCCGACTCGACAACGGTTGATGTTCCTTGGTCTTCTGATCCGAAGAAGAACTCATGGAAGGAGAACCATTAGAGGAAGCAATAGTCATAAGATAGAAAACTCTCTTTTCATTTCAGGTGGGTGAGCTAAGACAGACAAAGGGTCGCTTTGCCTTCATTAGAATGGGGCCAGAGCAACTTGTGGTCAAGCTCCTGGCAGGGGGGGTATTGTTCCATGCCTCGATCACTGCTGAGGGAGGAAGCAATGGGGTTTGAGATCGTTTTGGAGTTAAGGGATCTAAAGAATCTAGGGTTGACATCACCAGAGATGCTTTGTAGCCGGATACTGGGGCTACGCTTTGGAGCAATTGAAATAAAGCCGGAGAAGTTGGGACAGCCCATGCCAGGGAGGTTAAGCCGTTGTCATCTAAACTTCTTCGATAAGCAAAACTCAAAGTAATGAGGGAAATGTAAACAATTGTTACTAGAGGTCATTATAACTCCGATCGCCCCGGTTAACACAAGTCCAGAGCCTAGGCACTGGCCTCCAAAAAGACTCCAATGTGTCTAAACTTCTGATAGCGCCCGTCTCGACGTTGTTTAGGGGATAGGGCATCGAGTTCAGACAGGTGACGGAGGATAGAGGTTTTAAGGATCTCAGAGGCTTTTAGGGGATCGCTATGAGCGCCACCGAGGGGTTCGGGTAATAAATCATCTAAAATTCCCAATTGTTTTAAGTCTTCGGCAGTAATTTTCAGCGCTTCTGCTGCTTGGGGCGATTTTTTGGCATCTTTCCAGAGAATGGCGGCACAGGCTTCTGGGGTGGCGACGGTATAGACCGCGTGTTCAAACATCAATAGGCGATCGCCGACTCCAATGCCTAATGCTCCCCCCGATCCGCCTTCGCCAATGACGGTACAAATAATGGGGACATCGAGGCGGAACATTTCCCGCAAATTATAGGCGATCGCCTCCCCCTGTCCTAACTCTTCTGCTTGCACCCCTGCCCAAGCCCCTGGAGTATCAATAAATGTTAGAATGGGCATTCCAAAGCGATTGGCATGATTCATCAACCGCATGGCCTTCCGATAGCCTCCGGGTGAAGCCATGCCAAAATTACGGGCCACATTATCTTTGGTATCCCGGCCCTTTTGATGACCGAGCATCACCACCGATCGCCCTTCAATGCGGCCAATACCCGCCACCAAGGCCGGATCGTCTCCGCCACAGCGATCGCCATGCAACTCAATCCATTCCTGACTAATTGACTGAATATAGTCCAATGTTGAGGGACGACGGGGATGGCGAGCCAATTGCAGCCGTTGTCCGGGAGACAAATTGGTAAAAATCTCCTCTCGCAGTTGAACAGCCCGTCCTTCCAATTGATGAATTTGATCCGAGACATCGACACCGTTTTCCTGGGCCAATTCCCGAATTTGTTCAATTCGGTTTTCTAGCTCAAACAGGGGCTTTTCAAAATCGAGCAGTAGGGGTTTACGTTCAGAGGTACTCACATTCACTAAAGGAAAATAACAGTTTATTCGATCCACCCGTCTCCAATTTTATCGGATTCGGGTCATCTACACGCACATTTTTGCCTTACATTTTGGGCAATAACAGGGGGCGAAATCCATGTTTTAATGAAGCTGTGCCAATTTTCTCCATTTTTTCCACGGTAATTTGATTGCGTCCCCAAGAAAAACTCTCATACCACTGTTCAAATTCCAGAAGCATGGCTTCGGCAAAGCAAGCAAATAATTGACGTTGGGGCACATCCATCTGCACTATCTGCATAATTTGCCATTCAATATCTAGGGTATGTTCGACAATGCCGCCATTGACCACATACACGCCAGTATCTTGCAGTTTTGTGCCCAAATTTTTCGGATATCCGCCATCAATCATCAAACAGGGGTCTTTGAGCGTTGAAGGGTCAATTTCTACCCCTTTGGGCATACTCGCCACCCAAACCATCACATCGGCTAGGGGAAGAGCCTCTTGTAGGGGCAAAATTTTGCCTCGTCCGAGTTCTGATTGTAGGGCGTTCAGGCGCTCCTGATTGCGAGCGACTAATAACAAATCCGCCCCATCGGTTTTTTGATTGAGCCATCGACAGACGGCACTCCCGATATCCCCTGTTGCTCCACAAACGGCGATCGTTGCTTGGGATAGATCGATCCCCAACTGAGCCGTCGCTTGCTCCACCTGTTGGCAAATGATATAAGCGGTATGGGTATTACCGGTTGTAAATTTTTGAAAATCTAATTCTACATTTCGCACCCGTGGGTTGTCATGAAGATTAAATTCTTCAAAGATAATGGAGGAAAATCCGCCCAAGGCGGTAGTATCAATGTCATTTTTCTGGGCATGGGCCATGGCATTGAGGATTTTGCGGATCGCCGCTTTAATCCGACGATTCGCCAACATCTCAGGTAGAAAACACGATTCAATATACTTACCTTCAATGACTTGTCCGGTAGCACTGGTGACTTTAATTGTGTCCACAATTTGCGGAGGGGCAGAACACCAGAAATCTAACCCCTGATCTGCATATTCTGGATAACCCAAATCCCTGGCAACGGATTGGGCATGTTCTAAGCTAGTAAGGTGACCGATCAGACCAAACATGGATGTACTAAGTTAAGCCGTCTGCTATTTAGAGTAAAGGAGAATGGAACGAAATAGGGAATCGACAGTGCAAAAGACCGATCGGAGAGCTAAGTCCGACCGGTCTTTGTCCGCGAATCTGGGAAAGCAATAGCTCAATGGAAAAGCGTCTCAACCCAGGTTAACAGGGTCGCAGACCATAGGCAGACATCCGCATGATTTCCCCGGTGCTAAAGCCAATGTTGGCTAAGGCTTCACCGTAGGCAATCATGAAGTCTTCAATGAGGGACTCTTTTTCCATGGCCAGGATTTTGGCATCCTGTTCCACTTGATTGAGCATTTTCCAAACGATGGGCAAATTTTGCCGGTTTGCTGCTTGTAGTTCGGCTTTAGAGTCTTCAAAGTTGGCTTTGAGCCATTCTTCGCCGAAGTTGAGATGGGTATATTCGTCTTTGACGACTCCTTCGGTGATTTTGCGTGCGAAGGGGTCGGCTACGGGGATATAGATATTGTAGGCGGCGATCGCAAAACACTCAATAATCAAGGATTGGATCAGCAGACAGGTAACCACTTTACCTTCTGCCAAGGCATCCTGGAAATTTTGATGCAGTTGATTAAAGTATTCTTTGGCAAACTCCATATCGGGCGTGACACTCAAGTTATTGCCGCAAGCCTGGAAGCCTTTCATGTGGCGCTTTTCCATTTTCGCCAGCTTGTTTAATTCCTCTTTGTCATTGGGCAGCAGACTAGCCAAGTTAATGTAATTGTCATAGGCTTCCTGTTCCCCTTCAATGACGATCGCATTGATCCGGCTATAGGCATCTTTGTAAGTTTCACTTTGATAGTCGAGTTCAGTGCTAACTGCAAGCTGCTGCATAGGTGATTAATCTCCTAATGTTTATGATGGTAATCCTGATTTGATGGCAAACCGTTTTGCCGATGTGAGGACTGACGACGATTAGTTAGGTTTAAGTGTAACTTAACCTTTGCCGGTTTTCATCTCCTTCTCGGAAAGACTCCTCAAGAGCCGATCGCTCATCTCGGTCTTAATCCCCTGACTCTAGGATAATTTGCATGAATGAGTGCTATTTCATTGATTTATCTGATGATAACGTAAAATTCTCCTCTATTCATTACTTTTGCCTATTGCTTTTTGCCTATGACCTAGCGTGCGGCCCTATATCTGGGCATCTGGAGTGTCCCCGCAGTTCCCCATCCTCAATTTCCCTCATTTAGTAAATTTTGTAACTTATTTTTGACGGGTACAAAGGGTTCTAGAGTAATCAATATTTTCAATGTTGTTGTAGCCACTGTAGGCGAATTGTGGACTGAGTCGCGTCTGAGTCCGTCATCTGGTCTTGGAGGGGAACTTCCAGAATTTCACTGGTGAGGGGGCCGAGTTGATTGAGCATCGATCGCAGGTGGGGGGTACTTGCTCCTGTGTCCACATAAAGGCGATCGGCTAAATTCCCTAAGCGTTTCCAGGTTAAATAGAGCTTGGCTACGGTTTGTTCGAGTTGGGTGGCCTGTTTGAGTAATTCTGAGGCCGTACTTAAACACCCTAACCGCAAGCTCTCATCTAGGGCCATTTCCAAATCGACGGAGGATTGGCTGAGGATTTGCACTTGGGCGGCTGCGTCTAAGTATTTCGCTAGACTGCGGGCTTCTGAGGTCATTTGTTTTACGGTGTCTACATCCGGGTTAGCGGCGACTTCTTCTTGAATACTGTGCAGGTGGGTATCGGGGAGTTTACCCAATTCTTTGACTAAGGGGGCTAAGTGCTTAGAGGACATGGTTCCGGAGGCGGCTTTTTCTTTGACTTCATTGGGTAATAAGTCGGAAGACATGGCTGTCCATTCATCGGCCAATTGTTTCACTTCGCGACGGGTAATGCGATCGCCGCGACTGGCCGCATCCGTTACCAATTGTTGCACTTCTACTGGGGCTTTGGCCGTTTCTACAAAGGCCCGTTTACTAAAATTATTCACGGCTTCCGGGTCTAATTGCCCCTCTTCGACCAAGGTATCGGCACTATTGGCCAATTGAATTAACGAATAGGCTTGACTTTTGGTGATTTCCTTCGATTTTAACCAATTGAGAAAGCCCGTACCCCGACCATCACCGCCCTTTTTTTCGCGATCGCGAATTGCCCGTAAAATCCTACCCCGCCAAATATCCGTTTGCAAATCGAAGCGATCGCACACCAACCATGCTGTATCGAGTTGTTGCTGAAACTCCCCATCGGGAATCTGGTCATCTTCGGGATCGGGTAAATTAAAATCGAGTTGGGGTTGGTCTCCCAAAAGGGCTAATACGTCGGTAACAGACTGATCCATAGTAATTGGTAATTGGTAATCGGTAATCGCTAAATTCAAGGATAATACCCCATAATAAGGATAAAACCCAAACACAAACTCGAAACGGTAGGGGATAAACCTTGGGGATTTTTGATGAGCCATCACTGCTAAGACTCCCATCACTGGAGTGAGGAAATAGAAGACGCTATGCTACATTTTAAAGGAAAAATCCCTTACCCTATTCCAGATTACCCATGAGCGATTACCAGGGCGAAGGACTGTAAACTGAGCCATGTTCTTTGATTTTACGATCTTGACAAAACGAGGTGAGTGTAAAAACGCTATCCTTAGAGATCCCTTGGTTGTATCAGTCGATGCTCCGGTGAGTGAGGCGATCGCCAAAATGAGTACCGTTTGCATCAATTGCAATTTAACAGGCAGTAACCAGAGCGTGACTGAGGATCTCTATATTAAATCTCTTTCCAGTTGCGTGATTATTACGAAAAACAGAAAAGTAATCGGTATTATTACAGACAAAGACCTGGTACGCCTATTAGCTCAAGGGCAACCCCTAGATCGACTCACCCTAGGGGAGATGATGACCCATCCGGTTATCACCCTACAGGAGGAAGAATTTACGGATGTATGGGTGGGGATTAACCAACTCAAAGCACATCAGATTCGCCATCTACCGATTGTTGACCCTGAAGACAATCTGGTGGGATTGGTGACTTATGAGAGTCTGAGGCAATTGTTTGGGCCGATGGATTTATTGCGCTTGTGTTTAGTGCAAGAATCGATGACCCAAGAGGTGATTTGCGCCAGTCCCCAGGATTCCCTATTGCAGATTTCCCAACAGATGGCCGAGCATTCGGTCGATTGTGTGGCGATCGCCGAGAACGGGGTTCCGGTGGGTATGCTCACGGAGCGTGATTTGGTGCAATTTCATGCTTTGGGAGTGAATGGGGAACGGACTCCTGCCAAAAATGTGATGAGTCATCCGGTGTTTACCCTGCGACCCGATGATTCCCTGTTAGCAGCAGTGCAACTGATGGAGAAGCACTTGATCGGTCGTGTGGTGGTTACGTCTGCTGAAGGCAAACTCTGTGGCCTAATTACCGAAACCAATTTATGGAGATCGCTCAATCCTCTAGAGCTGTATAAATTAGCCGAAAGTTTGGAACAAAAAGTGATGTTCCTGCAAGCGGAGAGGGTGGCCTTACTCGAAGCTCGCAATGCCGAATTAGAGCGCGAGAAACTCATGGCTGATATCGCCACTCAGATTCGCTCTTCCCTGAGTTTAGTCCCCATTTTACAAACGACCGTGGAACAGGTTAGACCCTTATTGGGTTCGGATCGGGTACAAATTTGGCAGCAACACCCCCATGGGGAGGTGCGGGTGGTGGCCGAATCCATCGATCCCGGCCAATGTTCTCACCTGGGTGAGATCGTGGGCTGTTGCCTTCCAGGGAGCGATCGCGATTCTGTTCAAGAAGGAAAAGGAATTTTGAGCATCGCCGATATTGAAACAACTCCCCTGTCCGAAGGGTATCGCCAACAGTTGAGGAACTTAGGAGTGCGATCGCAAATCCTAGTCCCTCTACATTGTCACAATTGCAGCTCTCAATTGTGGGGTTGGTTGAATGTGAGCGAAAGCGGGCAACCGCGCCAATGGCAACCGTCAGAAGTGAAGCTCTTGCAGGACTTAGGGGTACATTTAGAGATTGCCCTTCAACAGGCAACTACCCACGAAAAGCTGCAACAAGAACTCAAAGAAAAAGAAGAAGCCCAAAATCGTCTGCACCAAAGCGAGCAACGTTACGCCAGTTTAGCAGAAGCCCTGCCCGTAGCTATTTTCCGCATGGATCGAGCCGGTCAGTGTATTTATGTCAATCGCCAATGGTCTGCCCTGACGGGAGTTCCCCTAGAGGACGCGATGGGGGACAAATGGATAGAAACCATCTACCCAGAGGATCGGCCAAGACTGGTGGAGGCTTGGACAGAAGCGGTGGAAAACCATGGCCCTTTTGAGCTAGAGTGCCGCCTGCAACATGCTGATGGTCGGGTGATTTGGGTCTATGGACAATCGGTAGCCGAGCGAGATCGGACTGGGGAAGTGGTGGGTTATGTGGGGAGCGTGACGGATATTAGCGATCGCAAATCCGCCCAATTGCATATCGAAGAAGAAAACCGCTTTTCTGGGCAAATTTTAGACCAAATGGCGGAAGGATTATGTGTCTGTCATAACATTGAATCGTTTCCTTTTGTGCAGTTTACGGTCTGGAATCAGCAAATGGAGAGGATTACCGGCTATACCCTAGAGGAAATTAATCGCTTTGGTTGGTATCAGAGTTTATATGCAGACCCAGAGATACAAGAGCAGGCGATCGCCCGCATGGGGCGGATGCGAGACGGGGACAACCTGATGGCTGAAGAATGGGAAATTGAATGTAAGGATGGCTCTAAAAGACTGATCGCGATCTCGACTTCTTTACTTGAGAGCGAAGAAGGGACAAGTCATGTATTAGGGTTAATGCAAGATATTACCGAGCGCAAACAAACCCAAACCGCTCTGGATAATTTGGTGATGGGAACCGCAGCAACTACTGGAGAAGATTTTTTTCCGGCCTTGGTTCAATATATTAGCGAAGCCCTCAAGGTTTCTTATGCCATCGTGACGGAAAGGGTTGAGGATCGACTCTCTACTTTAGCGTTTTGGGGTGAGGGGACATGGCAGGCCAATTTTAGTTGTGAGGTGGCAAACACCCCTTGCGAACAGAGCCTTGAAGAGGGAGTTTATGCTTGTATCGAGTTCATTCAGCAAGAGTTTCCCCACGATCCCTATTTAGCCCCAATCTCTGCCGAGAGCTATTTGGGAATTGCTTTACATAATACTCAAGGAGAGGCGATCGGTAACCTTTGTATTTTAGACACCCAACCTCTGTACAATCTCCAATGGGCAGAAAAAATCCTTCGGGTGTTCGCAGCCCGCGCAGGGGCAGAACTCGAACGTCAACGGGCACGTCGTCTGCTCGCAGAACTCAATCAGCAACTCGAACAGAAAGTGATTGAGCGCACGGCAGCTTTGCAGGATCGGGAAGCTCGCTATCGGGCGCTGATGGATGGAGCCAGTGATGCGATTGTGTTAACGGATCGCCAGGGCAATATTCAGGAAGTCAATATTAAGGCAGAACAATTATTCGGCTATAGTCGGTCGCAACTGTGCCAAATGCACTGGAGTGACCTGTTTCCATCAGAAGCATTACCAGAGATTCTAGAGGTATTTGAGGCGATCGCCAACCAAGATATCTATCAACTCTTCGATATAGAGTGCCAATGTGAAACCGGGGAGTTTGTGCCGGTTGATGTGTCTGCTTCCGTCATTACCATTGAAGATGAAACCTTAATTCAAGGCATTTTCCGAGAAATCACAGCCCGCAAACAAGCAGAGTTAGAACGCCAGGAACTGATTGCTGAGTTATCTTGTTTCAAGGAGGCTCTGGATCAATCCGCTATTGTTGCTATTACTGATTCTCAAGGAACCATTAACTACGTCAACGCTCGCTTTTGTTTGCTTTCTGGTTACTCACAAGAGGAACTCATCGGTCATACCCATCGCGTCATTAACTCAGGCTACCATGACCGAGCCTTTTTCCGAAATCTCTGGCGTACTATTAGCGAGGGTAATATTTGGACGGGAGAAATTTGTAATCGGGCTAAAGATGGCCGGTTATATTGGGTCTCTAGTACGATTATGCCGTTCATTAATGAGAGCGGTAAACCCTTTCAATATTTAACCATTCGCTTTGATATCACCGCTCGAAAATTAGCCCAACTCGCCCTACAAGAGCGAGAAACTCAACTCTTGTTGGCTTTAGAGGTCTCTAAGGCGATCGCCTGGCAAAGGGATCTGCAAACCGATCGGGTCTATTTTTCGTCAACGCCCACTTCAGATTTGCCGGTAGAACTCTCTTATCAAGAGTCTTTAGCTAGGGTTCATCCCGACGATGTTGAGATTCTCGATCGCACCAATCAAACGGCGATCGCGGAAGGGGGATCGTTCCAAATTGAGTATCGAGTGCTAGTTTCTGAAGATCCAAACGATTCAGTCTATCTTTGGTTTGAAGTGAATGCCACAGTCGTTCACGATCCAAACGGAAAACCGATCCGAGTGATTGGCATGTCTGTAGACATTACCGATCGCAAATTAGCCCAACAGGAATTACAAGCAGCGAAAGAAGCGGCCGAATGTGCTAATCGGGCTAAAAGTGAGTTTTTAGCACTGATGAGTCATGAAATTCGCACGCCCATGAATGGAGTTTTAGGTCTAACTCATTTGATCCTGAAAACTGATTTAAATGATGAGCAAAAAGACTACCTCAAAAATATTGAAAAATCAGCCCAGTCTCTCTTAGCCATTTTGAACGATATCTTGGACTTTTCTAAGATTGAAGCGGATAAAATGCAACTGGAAAAGGCTCCCTTTCAATTAGAGTCTATTTTAGATAACTTGCATAATCTGTTTTCATTTAAATCCAAAGAAAAGGGACTCGATCTATTGTTTGAAGTTGATAGTGATGTGCCCAGCTATCTGATCGGAGATTCTCTGCGGTTGAGCCAGGTCTTAATTAATCTCACCAGTAATGCCGTCAAGTTTACGGAACAAGGCTGTGTGATGATTGCCATTGAGACCTCAACCTTAACGGAACGGTGGGTGAAGTTGAAGTTTGAAGTGAACGATACCGGCATTGGGTTAACCCCAGATCAAGTCAATACCCTATTTGAAGCCTTTACACAGGCGGATGCGTCCATTAGTCGAAAATATCAGGGAACCGGGTTAGGATTAGCGATTTGCAAACGCCTAGTGACGTTAATGGGGGGCATGATTCAGGTGGAAAGTCAGGTGAATCAGGGTACGACTTTTTCCTTTGAAGTGGAGTTCCCTTATTTGTGTAGTTTAGGGGAGAACTATCAATCTTTGGAGCTGCCCAATTGGGAAGGCTTCAAGGCGTTGGTGATTGACGATCATCCCTTTTCTAGGGAGATGCTCATTAAGATCTTAAATTCGTTTGGGTTGCAAGCGATCGCCGTGGGTTCTGGCCAAGAGGCGATCGCTTCCTTAGAAGGGACAAGGGAGGATCTGTTCGATCTGGTTTTAATTGATGCCTATATGCCCAAAATGGATGGTGTGGAAACCTTAAGAGAGATTAAATCCGATCCCCATTGGGCTGCCATCCCTCATATTTTAATGGTTACGGCCCATTCCCAAGAGCGCGTCCTAGAAAGGACTCCTTGGTTAGAGGAGAATCATTTGGTGACTAAACCGATTAATCGCTCCCAGTTATTAGAGACGATTATGATTGTTTTGGGCTATAACGTCCCTCTGCATGACAATAGACTCCTCCCTTCTGCTTGTGTTTTAGAGGAACAACTCGAACAGATCCAAGGCGCTCAAATTTTGTTGGTCGAAGATAATGAGGTGAATGCCTTGATTGCACGGGAGTTGTTGCAGAGTGTGGGGCTGAAGGTGGATTGGGCGATGAATGGCCGGGAGGCGATCGAGAGAGTAAAATCGTACTCGTTCGATCTGATTTTGATGGATATTCGGATGCCTGAAGTGGACGGATTAACCGCAACGGAAGAGATTCGGGCGATGGCAGAAGAGGGAGATCCAGAAACAGAACGGTTTGCGACTGTGCCCATTGTTGCCATGACTGCCCATGCGATGGACGGCGATCGGGCTAAAAGTTTAGCCGCAGGCATGAACGATCATGTGGCTAAACCCGTGAATCCCGACCAGTTATACTCAGCCCTCGTGCGCTGGATTCCTCCAGGGATGTATACCGTAGAGGTGAGCGATCGCGCCAGGGATGCCCAGCATTATCGCGCCAGCGATGCTCCCTACGATCGCCTAGAGCAGATTACCCAGAATGAAGACCAGAAACCCGTTACTCCCTCTCTACCCGGTATTAATGTTGAGGCCGGTTTATCCCGTATCGGAGGAAACTGGAAATCCTACGAAGAATTACTGAAGTTATTTGAGCAACAATATCACAACTTTGGTTTAGATTTCGAGACCGCGATCGACAGCCAAGACGGGTTACAATTATCAGATCAGGTTCACGGTTTGAAAGGAGCAGCCGGTAATATCGGAGCGGATAGGGTGTACCAATGGGCCCTGAATTTGGAAGAGATCCTGCGATTAGAGACCCTCAATATTGAACAGTTGCAACTCGGTAAAGTCAAATTACTCGAAGCCTTAGATGAAGTCCTAGAGAGCATTCAAGGGTTACCTGAGACTCCAGAGGAGCAGAAACAATGGAACCGGGAACGGATTGCGGGCTTGATTGGTGAGATTCTAGAACTACTAGAGACCGATTTGATTGAGGCGATCGCCTTAGTGGATGATTTAAAACAGGAGGCAGTTAATACTCCCCTAGAGCCAAAGATTTCCCAACTCGAAGATCAGCTCGAAGACTTTGAAATGGATGAGGCTTACCGTTTATTTACAGATCTACGCAGAATGCTGTAGGAAATACTCTCAGTGAAAATGTAGGGAGCAAGATGCTCCCACTCCAGTAGAAATACTTTCATTAAAAATGTAGGGAGCAAGATGCTCCCACTCCAAGTAATACAGCTATGCCCTACATTTCGATCCCCCCAACCCCCCTTCTTTTTAAGGGGGATTTAGCTATTTCAATAGACTATACAGCGCTTTTCGATGTTATGAGGTACAGTTATCGAAATTTTAAGGGTTGAGTGCCTTCCCATGAAAAGCCTGAAAAATGGGGATTATAGCGTGAAAAATGGTTTTCCCATTACCAATTACCCATTACCCTTCTGCC
>NZ_JAQPOK010000047.1 GCF_030068445.1 Roseofilum halophilum BLCC-M91
ATACCAAGCCTGAGTTCTTTCATGGAGCGCTTTGTTGTAAACTAATCTTACACAACCCAAAGTGCGCCGCAATAGCGACTCTTGCTCTAAGGTTGGGTAAAATCGGTAGTTAAATGCTCTTTCCATGTGGGATTCAAAGGAGTTCTCACATTGTAGCACCTAAGATGTAATTGTGGTAGCCTATGGTTAGTAAAGCCGCCCTTCCAGGGCGGGGTTTCAGACCCAATTTTTCTGATGATATGAAAATGATTGAACTGAGCAATAACATATTAATCATTGAATCTCTGCTCACCAGAGAAGAATGCAATCAACTCATCGATCAATCTGAAACAATAGGCTACTCCGAAGCAGATATTCAAGTCCATGAAGGTCGTCAACATTTACCCAAAATCCGGAATAATCACAGAGTCAACCTATACTCAGAACCCCTCGCCCAAGAATTATGGCATCAACTCGCCTCCTATACCTTACCCATCTATGAAAGAAAACAGGCGATCGGTCTATCCCCCTATTTCCGTTTCTATCGATATACCCAAGGCCAGAAATTTAAGATCCACCAAGATGGCCGTCAAAATGTAGAGGGCAATGAAACCTTATTCACCCTGTTAATTTTCCTGAGCGAAGATTTTAAAGGGGGCGAGACCCTATTTCGACAAGACCGGACGACCATCACCCCTAAAACCGGTCATGCTTTAATTTTTGAGCATCGATTATGGCACAAAGGATGTATAGTCGAAGAGGGCATCAAGTATGTATTACGCACCGATATTGTGTACAGTCCCTAATGCCGTGTCTCTTGGGTCTTATGATTGCCCTCTGCCCTGAGCCATCATCCTATCTATCCATTCACTCAGTTGCCCACAGATCTCTTATAATCAAAGCAATTTGTTTATTCTCAGTTCAGTTTTGCTCATGTACCTCATCCGACTCATAAAATTTATTCAACCTTCTGCCAGAATCTGGAAATTGATTCTCAGAGTCTGTATGGTTGCTCTGATTTTATCTGGACTCTGTAGTTCTCCAGCCCTTAGTCAGATCCCGCTTTTCCCCACATCAGAACCTCAAAACTCTACCTCTGCCCTAGGGTGGAATATTAATGAAATGTATGATTGTGGCAATATTTTATGCAGTCCGGTCTATGTCGATGGCAATTTCTTGTTTTCGGTCACCTCTTTGCCCGAAAATCAGCTCAACAGTGGAGATCAATACATTCTTTCAGCAGAGGAACGAGCCAAAAATATTCAAAACACCCTCTATAGAATCATTAATTCTAAACAACTCTATGACCTGCAACAGCAAGAAACAGAAGAAAATTATAATGCTTCGTCTCTAAAAATAGAAGTTGGGGAATTATTTGGTCAAACCGTAGTCTTTTTACCCGATCAAGAAGGGCTGGTTTCTCGTAAAATTGTAACCATCACTGAACTGGATGCTCGCTACGCAGAAAAACAAATTTCTAATTTAGCAGAAGAATGGAAAAATACACTTGAACAGCAACTTCATAAATCCATCTCCGAGCGAGAAAAACTATTCACAGTACCCTTTCAACCCTTGAAAACTGTCGCTAGGAGGCTACTCTGGATTATCTTTATCAGCCTCTCCATTTATGTAATCTACCGATTAATCAAAGCTTGGGATCGTAAACTCCGTCGCACGCTTCAAGAACTCGATAACAGTATCGCCTTCAATGCTGAATCAGGCTCATCAGAAAATTCAACCTCCTTCTCTAGCGAGAGGGATTCATCTTCTTCTGAGTCATTCCCTAACAACTTAGCCTGGATATTAAAAGGCAATAATATCAAACTCCCCGGCTTTTGGAAACAACTGAATGACACGACCACCCAATTAGAATCTCTTTTGCAAGTTTTGCCTCAACTCTTGATCAAGCGCCGCACATTCCTGAAGCAACAGCGTAACTTCCTAAATCTGATTCTACAATTACTCTTGACTGTGCAATTTCTGATTTGGTCTTGGGGAGGAGCTGCTTTAGTTAATGTTTATCCTCAAACGCGAAATTATCAACATTTTTTCTGGGAATTGAGTTTAAATTTACCCCTGGTTTGGGTGTCGATCATCATTCTCAATAAACTGGGCGATTTCTTAATTGAATGGTCTCTGAGTCGATGGGCTAGATATTCGGCCCGTCAGGAATCGAGTTCCTCTTCTCGCTATGTCTTAAGAGCGAATACTTATTCAACAGCTCTCACCCAACTCACTGGCTTTATTTTTATCACTCTGGGTTTACTGATGACCTTGCGGTTATTGGGTTTTTCTCCAGCCATACTAGCAAGTTTTGGGGTAATTGCGGTGACCCTAAGTTGGTTTTCCCAAAATACGGTTCAAGATTTACTCAATGGCGCTCTAATCTTGTGGAATGACCGTTACGCCGTTGGAGATGTGGTGGATATTAATGGAGTGGGTGGATTAGTGGAGAAGCTGAATTTATATATGACCCAATTGCGAAATTTAGATGGAGAAGCGATTACGATTCCTAATGGGTCTGTGGGTATAGTCCGCAATATGACTAAGGATTGGTCGCGGGTGAATTTTAGTGTGGTAATTGCCTATGATGCAGATTTAAATCGGGCGATGGAATTGATTGAAGAAACAGCCTCAGCCATGAGAAAAGAACCCACCTGGGAGAATATCATTACTGATGATTTGCAAATGTTGGGAGTGGATGAACTGTCTCACCAAGGGGTTTTGATCCGTGCCCTCATCCGAACTCAACCGATCAGACAATGGGATGTGGCTCGTGAGTTTCGTCGGCGACTGAAGTTAGTGTTTGAAAAAGAAGGGATTGGAATAGGAGTTCCACAACAGTCTGTGCGACTTAAGGATTATTCTCCTGTGGTTTCTTTAGGGTCGCAACCCATGAAATAAGAGTTACTCTCCTACTCTCTTGGCATCCTTAAATAAGCGGTTTTCCAAAACGGCGGCTACGACGCGATGATCCTCGTCTTGGGAGAGGGTTTGTAGGGCAGACTGAGCTGCTTGTGAGCCTTCAAACTTTTGGAGGGCCCAAGCGACTTTGCGACGAATGCGCCATTCGGGTGAAGCGCTCAGGGGTAAAAGGGTTTCTAGGGCTGCTTGTTGTTTGCCCGTATTGACCAGGCAAGCGAGTCCTTCTATGGAGGCTTCAACAATGGTGAGATCGTCGCTCTCTAAGCCGCATAGACCCACTTCTAATAGGGCTTCTGGATGGCCGAGGTCAGCGAGGGCGGCGATGATGCTGCGACGGAGTAACCAATGATCGTCTTGATGAAAGGCGATGACGAGATGGGAGATGGCGACTTGACCGGCATAGGAGAGGGAGTTGGCGGCTTCGGAGCGCACGTTGGGGTCTGGATCTCGCTTGAGCAGTTCGAGCAGAGCGGGAAAGGTGTCGGGGGATTGTTTGCGCCCTAGTCCCATGGCGACGAAGGAGCGGACGAGAAAATCGGGGTCGTTGATTTTACTCATCAGTAGGGGGAGTGCATCTTGACTGCTGTAGTCTTTGAGGGCGGTGACGGCTTTGAGTCGGTCTTGGGAATTGGAGCTGTTGAGGGCGGTTTGGATTTGATGCAGTTCCATAGGGTTTGGCGATCTCTTGTGTTACGTTTCTTAAAATTTTAACCACAGAGTCCAAGATTTGGGAAGATGATAGGAATTACTGCATCGTAGATTGAGTGTTAATACCCGAACTAAAGTCCTATGTCTGAATCTAACTCTACTCAAGCGACTGCTCAAGAGATCGAAGAAGTGATTCGTGAATTAGAACAATATCGCGAACGTCTGGTTAATGATGTCCTGGGCGTTTCTCGTAAGGTCAAACTCTCTCAAAAGAAGGCGTTGGAAAAGTTGGCCAATCATCCGGAAATTATCAAAATCGATCGTGCGCTTCAGGAATTGCGTGCCAGTCAAGGCTAGTCGGATGAGGAAGGAGGAACGCTAAAGTTTGTCCTCTTGATTGAATGGAGAAGTTAATGGGTGGAAAGCAGATATGTTGAGTGCTTCTGTTCAGGAGTTGATTCGTAAAGCTCAAATTGTCAGTTTTGAGAGTTGGATTGGATCGGTGCAGCCGGAAGTGCTTCAGGTGTTTGAACAGGCGAACCAAGAGCGTCAGTATTTGACGGATGAGCAGTTGAATCGGTTGGCTAGTCTAGGAGAGGAGCAGGGGGAATGGTTAGCCATTGCTAAGGATTTGCGCGATCGCTCTTCTGGGATTATTGATGGCGCTAGGTCTCAGGTTTTAGAGCAGTTTCCCCAGATTAGCCAACCTGGAGGCTCGTTATATCCGGAAAAACGGGCGGAAAATTGCTGGCGGGATTTCTGGCATTTTTTGCGCTGTATTCATTATGGTGTGGCGGGTGCGTCTCCCCAATATACGAGTGCAGAGGGTCTGCATTATATGGATTTGTTGTATCAGGAATTAGAGGTTCCTTTGGATGCTATGGTGGTGGGTCTCGAAGCTATGAAACAGATTGCTATTGAACTGTGTGGTGGGAATAAAAAGACAGAGTTATTGCCCTATTTCGATCATTTGATCGATCGCCTGAAGGGATTTGAAGGTTATAGAAATTAGAGGAGGAAGGGAAATGTCTATGGAGCGATTTCGGTATTTCTTTGAGTGTTGCGTGGGGGAATGGGTGACGGAAAGGACTTATCACTATTTGACGGTGCAGGAAGTGGAGCGATCGCGCACGGAATTTGCGATCGCTCCCCTATCGACAGCAGCGAAAACCCAAGTTCTCAAGGACAACCAGCGCCCCGATCTGGAGAATATCGAATCCTTGTGTGGTTTCCATTTAGGATTTAATACTGTCTCGGAAAAAGGGGAACGGGTTTCCCAGCAGCTTAATATGCTGTTTGTGCCCCATGAGGAGACCTCTGGAGTCTTAACTGGGGATTATTTGCGCGATCGCGCCTACGAAGAGAGCCAGCCTAAAGTCGCCCAATTCCGCTTTGATCCCCAAAGTCTGGAATTATTGATGAAAACAAATTATACTCGTGTTGTTTCCGTAGACTCGATTACCCTGATCAATCCCACTCTCAGAATTCGGCGCATTTTCAACTACCATCGCCCCGCAGAAGGGCAACCCCTCGATCAATTAGCGCTTGTGGGATTTGGAGTTGAACAAAAACAAATTAGCTCCTCAACATAGGAATCGCTAAATCGCTCATATTCTGAGAACATGAGCGAGATTAGCCCCGTTAAGCGGGCAAAACTTTACAATTCTTCACACTTTCTCGACCGACCCTCGGTGTATAAATGAGGAGACGGAAACTAGCAATAAACTGGAAACAACTGGGATAAAGTCAGAAAACCGCCTGAATTCTAGGATTAGTGTTTTCTGAATTAAAATGTTAAGTTTATTAACGTTTTCAAGCATCATTCCCAGGAATCAACCCTTTTGTAGACCCTCTTTGAAAGGAGATTAGTATAAATGCCTTTTGGACCCGCGTCGGAATTAGGAGTTTCTGTATACGAAGAAACCGACCCCATTGAACTCTGGCCAGGACAATCGGGTGAAGAAGTCGAAGCCGTAATTCGGGCGGTTTACCGCCAAGTTTTAGGCAATTCCTATGTCATGGAAAACGAACGCCTGAGCGTCCCTGAATCTCAACTGAAGCGGGGAGAAATCAGTGTTCGCGAGTTTGTGCGTCAGGTAGCCAAATCTGGCTTATATCGCACTCGTTTCTTTGACTCTTGCCCTCCCTTTCGCTTGATTGAGTTAAACTTCAAACATCTATTGGGTCGCGCTCCCGATAGCTATGAAGAAATGCAAGTTCATGGTGCAATCCTGAATGAGCAAGGCTTTGAAGCGGATATTGATTCCTACATCGATAGCGACGAGTATCAAAATACCTTTGGGGAAAATATTGTTCCCTATGTGCGCGGCTACAAAAGCGAAGGCGTAAAAAATCTGGTGGGCTTCACCCATATGTTCCAACTGATGCGTGGCCCTGGAAGCAGCGACTTCAAAGGAAGCTTGTCCGGCAATCGTCCTCGCCTAAATAAACTGGTGATTCAAGGAACTCCAACTGCGGTTGTGCCACCTTCTGGTGGTGTCGGCGGTTGGTCTTTCCAAGAACCGCCCGCCAGCGCTCGGACTCGTCTGGGTGCAGGTGCAACGGAAGGCGGAACAGTTTACCGGGTCGAAGTGACCGGTTATAGTTCCCCAGGCGCTTTCAATCGGATGCCCAAATTCCGTTGGAGCAACAAAGTGCTGTTGGTTCCCTTTGATCAACTCTCTGATACCTATCAGCGAATTCACAAACAAGGGGGTAAGATTGCCAGCATTACTGCGGTGAATTAATCTCGATTAGCCCGATCGATTGGTGGCAGTGGGATGGGTTGCATCCTGCTGCCCCATTTCTGTGAAGTAGCCTAGGCAACGGAACAGCTTGCACAACTGTGCCAAGGTCGTTGCTTAAGCAGCATAGGCGATCGCCGGAAAAAACAAGCAAAAGATGAGTATTTTATGGGATTAGAGCCAAAATCCTTACACCAGCCCATGGTGCGTCTGCAAATCGAGGGGGGGAGCTACCCCAATCAGCGTCACGCCCGAACTGGGTTAACCGTGCGCCAAAGTCAGCTATCTCAAACTATACAACGGATTCACCGTTTTGGTGGTAAAATCCTAGCAGTGGAACAGGTGAAAGTCTTTAACCCATTCGAGATCGAGGCTTCTGCAAGGGACGATCGGGGGATTTCGGAGGCTTTCGAGTCTGTAGAGAACCCAGAATCATCGAGCGATCGCCCCCCAGAACCTCCAGATCCAGACCCCAGAGATTCTGAATTAATCGCTCAAAGCCCAAATTCAAAACCGCTTGCAGTTGAGGAACCCAAAACACCCTCGGCCGTTTATTCCCGGCTTCCTGGGCGCAAAGTGAATCCGTCGGAGATCAAACCGGTGCGCTCTCATCGGGTCAAAACCGCGAAATCCGATCAAAAACCATTTCGCCACCGCCAATTATCTCGCGCCAAGCAAAGACGGCTCTTTTTCCGCAGTCAACCTTTGAGAAGACGGCGGCGACGATAAAGGTAGGCAATAGGCAAGAGATTATGGATCTTAAGCAATTTGTAAAACAGTCAATTGGGCGATGGCGATCGCAACGCAGCGGCCATCATTTAGCCTTTGCCCATTTTGAGGAAGTACGCTCAACCATCGATATCATGGCCCTAGACCCCCAAGATCCGGGGGTATTGGCAGTTTGTGACTTATATGAGATCGATCCAGCCGCGATCGAATCCCCATTTAAGATGTCTTGGGAAGGAGAATCAGATTGGGATGAAGACGAAGAACTCAAAGGCTCCTGTATTTTAGTGCCCATTCCCGACCCCGATCGCCCCCAGAAAGGCCAACTTCTGCGCGATCGCGGTTATGCCGAAACTATTCCGGCGATCGGTCAATATTCCCTCAATGATGAAGGGATATTTACCCTGATCACCAGCTACGAGCGGGCGGCCGCTGAAGAGCGAATTTGGTTTACAACTCCTAATGTCCGCTTTCGAGTCTCCCTAATTAAAACCCAAGATGGTCAAGGCGTTACCACCGCTTCTTTCTCCTCCGAAATCCGGTCATCCTCCTAAACCTTGAGATTCTTGGCTCAACTGTAGCGTTATCCTCGATCCCCATATAGATCGACAGCACCCTTTAAGATATAATAGAGGGATCATAAACAAAGGGTTAAGGTCAATCCTGGCCAGGCCAACCTATAGCAAACTGTTCCATGACCTCTAGCGTATCTACGTCCTATTCTCAGGAACTGATCCGATTGGCTCATTGGTTAGCTGGAGATTTTAGCAATCATCAGCAAGCCTATAACCATCCCACATTATATGCCCATATTCATGTCCTGTGGCGACCCCTACCCTGGGAATTTTTTCAAGGCATCGGGTTTTATTCCGAGCAAGTCTATGACTACGATCTGTGGAGTCCATACCGTCAAGGGGTACATCGATTAGTCGATCGCGGCGATCGCATCTATATCGAAAACTATAGCTTACAAGACCCCATGCTGTATGCCGGTTCAGCGCGAGAATTAAGCATTCTGCATACCATCACCCCCCAGGCGATCCAAAGGCGTTACCACTGCTCCATGGTTTTCCAATGGGACGGAACTCGCTATCGAGGATCGGTCGAACCCGGAAATCAATGTCTCATTCATCGGAAAGGCCATCAAACCTACTTAGTTAGTGAAGTAGAACTGACAGAAACGACTTGGAAAAGTCTAGATCGAGGAATGGATGTCCATACCCACGAACAGATTTGGGGGTCAAAAGAAGGAGCATTAGAATTTGAAAAAATCACCAGTTTTGCCCATGAAGTCTCCCCTGCATCAGAATAATCGTTCTCCCATTTCCGTAGAAGAGTATAAGGCTTTCCCCTAACTGATTCTGAACCCTTTCAACCGCTTGAAAACCAGGAAGGATAAACAAGTGTAAAAAAAGATAAACGTTAACCCCAAATTTGCTAAAATGGCTAAAGAGACAAAAACTAATCGCACCCAATACTCAGAGTCAAAAATGAAGTTAGGAATTTCTATTACCCCCACTGGAAAAGAGCTACTGAACGAGATGGCGAAAACCACCAAGTTATCGCGCTCAGAGTTGATAGAGCGGATGTCAAGGGGATATATCAGCGTTAAAAGTGAGCTGACTAATACCATTCTAACTTTAGACTTTGAGTCCAAATATGGGAAGTCCAACGGTTCAGAAAATGAAGGAAAGTTTCCCGCGCTGAAAAATATTGCCGTCAGCCAAAGCTCTGCCGACGCAGCTACCCCAACTTCAGCCGAAGTCGATGAACTGAAAAAAGCATTGGCCAACAAAGATAAAAGTCTGGCAAACTTACAAGAAAAGCTGGCCGTTTATCAGCAAAAGGCAGCGACGGGAGAGGCTCTAAAAGAAGAAGTAGTTCAAAAAGAAGAGACGATTTCTGAGTTGCAAGCCCAAATCAAACAGCTTCAGCACAACCAGGACGCGGTAAAGACTCAAGCAGCAGGGAAAAACCAAGAGGCGATCGCCGCTTGGGAGCAAAAAGTAGCAGATCAAGAACAAATCATCGCTCAACTGCAAGCCCAAGTGAACCAACTTCAGCAAACCCATGAGGCTCTAAAAAATACCACCGTCTCCAAAGAGGATTATGAAGCCCTTCAAGCCCAGGTATTACAGGAGCAACAACAGCACGACAATAACCAGTCTATCGATCGTCAAGAGTATGAAGCCCTAGAACGTAAGCTGCAACAACACTCTCAGGTAATTGATGGTCTCCAGACCCAATTAAAAAGCGTGAAAACACCCCATGCGAAAGAAATGGAATTGCGATCGCAACTGCATCTCCAGCAGCAAACCATCCAAGCGTTAGAAGAAAAAATGCAGCAAATGCAGCAGTTCTCGGCGATCGGTGAATATCACTTAAACCGGTGGCGCAGCCATACCTTTTAAGCCAGTAGGGGCGGGTGAACCAACCATCCACAAATCCCATCCATAACCTTTGTAAACCCGCCCCCACACGGAAAAATGACGAGAGCTTGGTAGCCCCGTCGTTTCAACGCGGGGCGGAAAAGCGAACAGCGGTTTCAACCGCCGTGATGAGGATCGTTGATGTATTCCAGAATCTTGGCAGTGCTGACTTTCCCCGTGGTGTCATA
>NZ_JAQPOK010000048.1 GCF_030068445.1 Roseofilum halophilum BLCC-M91
CTGTTGCGACAGGAATTTCCAGAGCTATGCAAACTGCCTAGTTTATGGACTCACAGCTATTTTTATGACACCACGGGGAAAGTCAGCACTGCCAAGATTCTGGAATACATCAACGATCCTCATCACGGCGGTTGAAACCGCTGTTCGCTTTTCCGCCCCGCGTTGAAACGACGGGGCTACCAAGCTCTCGTCATTTTTCCGTGCCCTCACAGAGCTTTACTCTTTGTTAAGACAAATTCTGATTGATATGGGCAGGTTGCATAATGTCGGTTAATCTAAAAAGAGCAGAGCGGCTTTCTCTTAGGCATGTTACATAATGTCCCCTAATCTATCTGGTCATAGACCCAAATTCAAGCGCCGTCCCCATTTGGCGATCGCCGTACTTCCCGATCCGAATTCAGCATTTGCTGCTTATCGATTACTCTATAGCCAAGGGGTTTCCCCCGAATACTTAGCCATTGTCGGGCGAGACTTTAATCCCCCCGAATGGGTGGGACTGTACAAACCCATGAAGATTGTTTTCGCTAAGGCCTATCGACTGGGGTTACTCTCAGCCTTGGCCGGGAGTGCGATCGCTGCCATACTCCTATGGATCTTAAAGCTGGAACTCCCCAATTTCGATCCTCTCCAATGGGTTTTAGTGATTCTATCGGCCGGACTCATGAGCGGTCTGTGCGGGGGTCTGGTGGGGGCACTGATTGGCTTATTTGGCGAAGGAAACACCTCTAGTATTTATCGCCATCACCTGCGACAGGGGCGATATTTACTGATGATTGAAGGGCCAGAACACATGGTACGGCGTGCCAAAGAAGTGTTAAGTCAATATTCGACTTCTCCTTCTTAAACCCTGGAAAAGGATGGATAGGCTATTCTAGTAGTTTCAGAGGATCGGTGCAGCGTCCAGATTCTAGAAAACCTTGCCATCAATACCATGCTTCGCGTTCAGCAACGGTTTCATAAACTTCTCCAAAGTGTACCTCTGGGAGTGGCCTTAATTGTGCCTTTTGTCCTGCAAATTGTGGTGGCAGTTGGCTTAACGGGATATTTGTCGTTGTACCATGGCCAAGCAGCCGTCAAGAATGTTGCTAGTGACTTACAAGCAGAAATCAGTGCCCATCTAGATGACTATCTGGTAAACACTCTTTCCATTGCCGATCGGATTAATCAAGTCAATGCTAACGCCATTGCCGGGGGACAACTGAATCCCAAGAATTTTGAGCAGTTAAGCCAAACATTTCAGGAACAACTTCAGTTATTGCCGACGGTGAGTGAGATTCGATTTGCGAATCCAGAAGGGGAATGGGTTGCCCTACGTTGTCGAAAGGATAATCCTGCTCGGTTAGAATTGGCGATCGCCTCTTCAGAGACGAACGGCCAACTGCACATTTATGCCGTAGAACCAGGACAACGCCGATCGCTGTTGCGATCGCTCCCCAACCCCGATCCTCGTCAATCAGCTTGGTATCAAGAAGCGACTCGAAGCGCCATCCTCCATCGGGATTCTACTCAACCTTGGACAGCCCCCTATCTTTCTAGCACGGGTGAGATGAGTCTAGATGCCGTCTTACCGATCTACGGGGCAAACCAAACCCTGATGGGTGTCCTTTCCACCTCTATCTGGATCTCAAAACTTCAGCAGTTTATACAAACCTTCAACGATCGCCTAGATAGCCATATCTTGATCTTTAGCCCTAGAGAGGGGATCGTAGCTCCTGCGGTAACCTCCCTGGGGTCAACCTATGCGCTCATCAATCGTGCTGGAGACTATCTCAAAGCCTATTTAGACCAGCACCTTCCCCTACAAGAACCCACTGACCTCCAGGTGAGACTCCTGGATACCCCCTATATTCTGCATCTAACTCCCCTGAGCGATCGTCAAGACCTCAATTGGCTGATGGCGATCCTTGTGCCTAAAGATAGTTTGATGGAAGAGATTCACCAAGGACGTAACCTCACCATCATGATGGGGTTGATGGCCGCGATCGCTGCTACAGGGATGGGTTGGCTCACCAGTCGTTATATTGTCCGACCCATTCGCCAACTCTCCCAAGTGGCGATCGCCCTTTCGGAAGGTAACTGGGATCGCACGGCTGCTCCCTGGTACTATCGCACCGATGCCTTGGGAACTTTAGCTCTGGCCTTTGAGCGAATGCGCTATCAGCTTAAGCGCTCCCATCGCCAACTGCAAACCTATTCTCGCTCTTTAGAAGCTAAAATTCAAGCCAGAACGGAAGAACTCGAACAAGAAATCCGCGAGAAGCAAACGGTGGAAATCGCCTTGCGAGAATCAGAAGAAAAATTCTCCAAAGCCTTTCGGCGCACTCCTCACCCGATCACCATTACTCGTTTAGCCGATGGCCAACATTTGGAAGTCAGTGATAGTTTCCTCTCTTTAACAGGGTACAGCAATCAAGAGGTGATTGGCCGCACGGCCTTAGAGTTGAACCTCTGGGTTCATGTGGAAGAACGGATGCAATTGTTTCACCTGATTCAGCAAAAGAAGGAGGTGAAAAACTATGAATTTACCTATCGTACCAAGGCCGGAGAATATCGGGTGGCGCTACTTTCATCGGATGTGATTATGGTGAATGGGGAAACCTGCTTACTTTCAGTAACGACTGATATTACGGCTCGCAAACACCTAGAGGAAGAATTGCTGCGATCGCAACAATTCCTCGATAGCATCATCGATCATATTCCCCTGGCCATTTATACCAAGGATATTACCCAGGATTTCCGATATCTGATTTGGAATCAAGCCAGCGAAGCAATTTTTGGTTTAGGGAGCGATCGGGTCATTGGCAAAACTGATGCCGAAATCTATCCCCTAGAACAAGCTGCCCAATGTAGCGCCCATGACTTACAAGCCGTACAACAAGGGAAACTTTTAGAGATTACCGAACATTCCTTTCAATCCCTTACACGGGGTAAACTTCTGCTCAGAACTCTCAAATTGCCTCTCTATAACCGTCAAGGAGAGGCGACCCATTTACTCTGTATTTCTGAAGATATTAGCGCCCGCAAACAGGCAGAAACGGCCCTACAACAAGCCAAAGAAGCGGCAGAAATGGCGAACCGTGCCAAGAGTGAATTTTTAGCCAATATGAGCCATGAATTACGCACCCCCCTGAATGCGATTTTGGGATTTAGTCAATTAATGGCTAATGACCCTAAATTTGCGGCCGGAGCTTCGGAACTGAATATTATTAACCGAAGTGGCGAACATTTATTAGAGTTGATTAATGATATTTTGGAAATGTCCAAAATTGAAGCCGGTCGGATTACGTTTCAACCCAGTGCTTTCGATCTAGAACAATTATTACAAACCTTAGAAGGAATGTTGCATATCCGGGCGAATTCTAAGGGCTTAACCTTAACGTTCGATCGCCCCCCGGATTTAGTGCAATATATTCAAACGGATGAACAAAAATTGCGCCAAGTGTTGATTAATCTGTTGGGGAATGCGATTAAATTTACTGAAAAAGGAAGCGTGATATTACGCATATCTCAGGTGCGGCAAGATCCCCAGATTTATTTAACCTTTGCCGTTGAAGATACCGGAATTGGCATTGCTGAAGATGAGTTAGACCAATTGTTTAATCCCTTTGTGCAAACTGAGTCTGGACGGCGATCGCGCCAGGGATGGGGAGCATTATCGCATCAAGGAACGGGATTAGGGCTTTCGATTAGTCAAAAATTTGTCCAACTCATGGGGGGTAACATTGAAGTTCAAAGCCTTCTGGGTGAAGGCAGTTGTTTTCGCTTTCAAATTCAAACAACCCTGGCGAAGGTTGAGGAAGTAGAACCTGCGATCGTGCAAAATCGTGTCATCGGTTTAGCGCCCGGCCAACCCCAGTATCGGATGTTGATTGTCGATGATATCCCGGAAAATAGACTGTTATTGGTGCGCTTATTGCAACCTTTAGAATTCGAGATCGTTGAAGCAGAAACCGGAGAAGAGGCGATCGCCCTTTGGCAACAGCATCATCCCCATCTGATCTGGATGGACATCCGCATGTCAGGTATGGATGGATACGAAGCAACCCGGAAAATTCGGGAATTAGAACCTCAAGTCTCCCTGCCTCATCAAACCATTATTATTGCCCTCACTGCCAGCGCCTTTTCCCAAAAACGAGATTTAGTCTTTGCTGCCGGATGTGATGATTTTATCGCCAAACCCTTTCAGGAAGAAACCATCTGGAATACCCTAGCCAAACATTTACATCTAGAGTATGTCTATGAGGAACCCTTACCCCCAACCGATACCCCTGAACCATTTACCCTTACGCCCGATCAGCTTAAAATAATGCCATCGGAATGGATCGAGGCTGTTCATCAATCAGCTTTAAGTGGAGATGATGAGACCATTAAACAGCTTATTGACCAAATTCCTACCCATCATCAGCAGTTGATTAATACTCTGTCTGATTGGGTGCATCATTTCCGTTTTCATACTTTAGTAGAATTAACTGATGAACAGTAAGGTTCTAGCCGATTTGTTAATTGTGGACGATACGCCCAACAATTTGCGCTTGTTATCCTCCATGCTCACGGAAAAAGGCTATAAGGTGCGTAAGGCGGTAGATGGCAAAGGAGCGCTTAAAGCCATTGAGGTGGTGAAACCCGATTTAATTTTATTGGATATTCGGATGCCGGAAATGAATGGCTATCAGGTTTGTCAAATCCTGAAAGCGGATGCTCGCACCCAAGATATACCGGTGATTTTTATGAGTGCTTTAGATGAGACGGTGGATAAGGTGCGGGCGTTTAATGTGGGGGGAGTCGATTATATTACGAAACCTTTTCAAGCGCCGGAGGTGTTGGCAAGGGTTGCAAATCATTTACAGATTCATCAATTACAGCAGCAGTTAGAGGCTCAAAATACTCAGTTGCAAGGGGAAATTGTGGAACGGCAAAAGGCGGAGGCGGGGTTAAAAGTGTTGTTACATGCCGTTTCCCATGATTTGCGAAATCCGGTGACGGGGATGTTGATGGTGTTTAAGAATTTGTTGAAACGGGATTCGTTTACTTTAACGCGATCGATGGTAGAACGGATGGCGGATAGTTGCGATCGCCAGTTAAATTTAATTAATTCTTTGCTGGAAACCCAGCGCAGTGAGATTTGGGGGGTGTCTCTCAACTGCGAACCCTTGTCCTTACCTGCATTAACGGAGCAGTTGGCGGCAGATTGGGAGCCGGTGTTAAACCAAAATCAGGCCCGTTTAGAGGATCGCATTCCGCCTAGTTTACCTTTGATTAATGGCGATCGCCAGCAACTGTGGCGGGTATTTGAAAACTTATTCGCCAACGCTCTCAAGCATAATCCCCCTGGCTTAACCCTTACCCTCAGAGCTGAAGTAGACGGGGGGTTTGTTTACTGTCAGGTGAGCGATAATGGTACAGGGATGACTCCCCAACAATGCGAAAGTCTGTTTCAACCCTACACGAGGGGCGATCGGGAAAAACGCAAAACCGGGTTAGGATTAGGATTGTATTTATGTTCCCAAATTATTCATGCCCATGGTGGCGAAATCGGCGTGGATAGTCTCTTACATGAAGGGACGAGTTTTTGGTTTACTTTACCCGTTCAATGAATAATAACGACCCTAAATTCAGTCTAGAAGAGAAAATTGCACAGATAGAGGCTAAACTCGACCAACTGCTTATGCAGTCTAGTCGTGCCGAGTCTGAAGAGAAAGATAATTTTCTCAAGCGGAAGAATGATTACAGCGCTTCGCGCGGCAGAAGGGTAATGGGTAATTGGTAATGGGAAAACCATTTTTCAGGCTTTTCATGGGAAGGCACTCAACCCTTAAAATTTCGATAACTGTACCGCATAGCAGCGAAAAGCGCTGTATTTACATCAGGCTCTAGAAATTAGCGATCGCCAAAAATCTTTACTCCAGCAAGAGTTAAGTCACTATTAATGGGTTAAAACGCGGGCAAGATGCCCGCACTCCTGGAATTTCTATATCACCCATTACCAATTACCAATTACCCATTACCCATTACCCATTACCCATTACCCATTACCCTTGTCTTGGAAAACATCCACCAGGTAGGGGGAAAGTTCATGATTGAGTTGTCCCGCTTTGATAAACTCAGCATAAGTATCCGCTTCGATCGCCAATAGCTCCTCCCGCAATTGTTCAATCGCATATTCTCTCGTTTGGGGATGTTGTTGGCGCAGTTCTTGAATTTTAGTCTCTAACTGCTCTAATTCTCCTTGCACCAGAGCCGCCTGATAGCGATAATATTCTGGCTCAATTTCAGGGCGTTTTTTACCCGATGTCAAGGTCTCCATCACCCGATTCAGGGCGACTCGACGAGCTACAGCTTCTAAATATTGCCGTCTCAGGGGTTCATCACCGAGGAGGTTTAAGCCTTGTAAGAGGGGTTTAATCGTTAAGCCTTGCACCAAGAGCGTAAACAAGACGACTCCAAATACGGTAGCACTGATTTGATCTCGTCCCTCTAGGGTAATGGGCAAACTGAGGGCTAGGGCGATAGAGACTGAGCCGCGCAACCCGCCCCACCAGAGGACGGTTTGTTCTTTCCAATTCATGTCCACTTCAGTCATGACGTTACTGAGGGTTCCTAAGCCATAAATGGCGATCGCCCGCGTGACAATCATCGCCCCAATGGTAATCAGAATCTCGTCTAAATTTTCGATCAGACTCGACAATTGCATCTGATCGCCAATGAGCAAAAACACAATCGAGTTCACAAAAAAGGCCAGAAATTCCCAAAACTCACTCACAATCACGCGGGTTCGGGGATTCATGCCAATGCGGGAGCCAAAGTTACCTAAAATTAAGCCCACGGTCACCACACCAATCACTCCCGATCCCCCCGCTTCTTCTATTAAAATATAGGTTCCATAGGCGGAAATCAGGGTTAAAGATTGTTCGACTAAGGGTAAATCAAAACGCTGGGTGAGATAGGAAATCCCAAACCCAATTAACCCACCAATGCCTAAACCTAAACCGACAAAGACCACAAACTGAACAATACTCGCTTGTAGGTTAAATTCTTCTATCCCCAGGGGAATACCGACGAGCAAACTAAAGGCAACAACGGCTACCCCATCGTTAAACAGGCTTTCCCCTTCCATCACTACGCTCAGGCGTTTGGGTGCGCCCAATTCCCGGAACAGAGCGACGACGGAAACGGGGTCAGTTGCCGAGAGACTTGCGCCCAACAACAGAGCAGTGGCTAGGGGCAGCCCCGTGAGTTGATTGACTCCGAACCCGATACCCACCACGGAAATACCGACACCGAGGATGGCAAATAGGCTAATGGGGACAATATTTTGTTTCAACCCTGACCATTTCAGGTTCCAAGCGGCTTCAAAGAGCAGGGGCGGTAGGAATATCGAAAGAATCAGCTCTGGGGAAAGGTTGACGAGGCGCACATCGACGAGGGCGAGTCCGAGTCCCACTATCACCAGCAGCAGGGTGTAGGGGATCTGGCGAAACCAAGGAACGATTTGGGGTAAGGTGGCAACGCTGAGGGAAACGGAGAGAACGAGAAGAAATTGCTGGAGGTTAGCGGCGATCGCTCCGTGTTCTTCTGCTACAGTCGCTATCAGCATGGTCAGTTACTCCAAAGGCTTTGGCTTAAATCAGGGTTATTGTATCCGACCCTTGAACCCTTTGCTAGAGTCCCCAATCAGCCGCCCCTTAGAGCATCGAAAGATCAACTAACGATTATTCGGCAGATTATCCGGGTCTAAACCCATGGCAATCAGGCGATCGCGTAACTCTTGCAATGCTCTTTGCGATCGTTCTTTCTCCTGTTGTTCGCGATCGGCTCGTTGCTGTTGCTGTTCTGCTCGTTGCTGTTGGCGTTCTGCTTCCTCTGCTTCTGTGGGAATTAAATTCCCCAACTCATCATAAAATCTTAGCCACAATCGCTCTACTCCTTTATACCTTCCTTGCCACAATCTCAAGCCTAATCCTAATTCTTCTAACCACAATTGGTTATTGTTTATCTCTAGCTCTTGATAACGATTGTTTTCTAACTCAAATACTCTAAAATTATCCTGTTCCCCGTCGTAAACGATATAATATGGGACTTGTAGCCATTGTTCGTACACTTCCCATTTGGTTGGCGGTTCATCTATCTCTTTACGAGTTGTTTCTCCCAAGTCTTCTCGCTGCGTACTCGCTGATAATAATTCCACAATGATAAACGGATGCACTTCTTCTTGCCAGACTACATAACTTTTCCGTAATTCTCTCTGTTCGTATAGTCTCGATACTCCTACTACTCCAAACCAGTCCGGACGTTTATATCGTTTAGTCTTCTCCACATCGTAGTAGAGATTCAAATCCATGGCTGAAAATATCTGCTCTCTGGGATAAGTGGCCGGTTGAAACGTTTCCTCTAGCAGTTGAGCTTGTATGGGATGATATTGGTCTGGCAAACCCGCCTCTCCTACTTCTTCGCTCGGTAGCTCGTACATGGTGGGTAGGTCTTCTCTTTTGGCAGTCCGAGAGATTTTTGTGGGTTTTTCGGTTAGATTGACCATAATGGGGACTTTTAAGGGAAAGAAGAGTTGATTCTTTACTTATGACTTATTACTTAAATCCCTCTCGGACGGGAGAGGGATTTATTGCCAAGGATTTAAGTGTCGTACATCCGCGCTTCTATCGCATCGGGGTGTTCTTCACAGTATTCTTCAAACTTGGTTTTGGTAATCTTCTTGGCTTGCTGGTGAGCTGCTTCTGCTTCTAGCTCTTCAACAATTTCCCAAGCAACGGCACATTCAGGAGAGTTAGGGCCTTTATCTTGGCAAGTTTTACGAGCTTCGGCGATCGCCTTCTCAATCTCTTCTTGTAGGGTAAGCGCTTTCGGTTTTTCCAGGAAATCACCCTTCTTGAGAATATCCGTAATCGAAATAATTCCCAAGACTTCGCCACTGATTACGGGGGCGCGATGGAGTCCTAAATTCGCAAATAAACGGGCGACATATTCAACGCCTAAATCGGGATTAATCACCACACAGGGTTTGGTCATAATCTCATAAACCCGAACTGCTTTGGGGTCAGTTCCATAGGCAGTGACTTTATAAACTACGTCACTTTCCGTTACAATTCCGTAGCTATCCTGGTCGTGACGGCGCTTAACAATTAGGGAACGAATCCCTTTGGAGCGCATGAGTTTAACCGCTTCTTCTACAGTAGCTAAACCGCCTATCATCACCACGTCTTTGGTCATGATATCTGATGCTTTTAACATGGCTTGTTCCTCTTTCAACTCTTAGTTTACGATCGGGTTAAGATTGAAGGTTATGGATGTACCAATTCAGGCGCAATTTGCTTCAATTGTTCCTCTAAATAACCATACCACTGTTCGAGGCCAACACCACTGCGGGCAGAGACTTCAAAAATTTGGGCTTGGGGGGCGACTTGCTGAATATTTTTCAGGGCAACTTCCCGATCGAATCCGACGACTTCAGCAATATCAATTTTGTTGAGTACAATCACATCGGCACTCTTAAATAGGGTGGGATATTTGAGGGGTTTATCTTCTCCTTCTGTGGTGGAAAGCATGGCTACGCGCAGGGTTTCGCCAAGATCGTAGGCAGCAGGACAGACTAAATTCCCGACATTTTCTATGATCAAAAGCTGCAATTTGTCAAGGGGAATTTCGGCGATCGCCTGGGCAATCATATCCGCTTCCAAATGGCAGATACTGCCGGTGGTAATTTGCACCACCGGTGCGCCGGTTTCCCGTAGTCGTTCGGCATCATTATCCGTGGCTAAATCTCCCACGATCACCCCTGCGGGTAGGCTCTCTCCCAGATCGGCAAGGGTGCGTTGAATCAGGGTCGTTTTACCAGAACCCGGAGAAGAAAGCACATTCAAAACCAACAGCCCTTTGGCTAAAAAATAGCCCCGGTTGCGTTCAGCGAGGCGGTCATTTTTGGCTAAAATGGCTTCGTGAACCGGTAGGGTATGGGTATGGGCGAGATCGCCGTGATGATGGCGATCGTGGCCATGATCATGATGATGATCATGGGGGGCATGAGAATGGCTATGAATCTCAACTTTTCCAGGGGTTACAGCACAACCACAATCAGTACACATGGATTTAAGAAACCTCCAAGGATGCTAACTCTAATTCTTTCCCTTGACGAACTTCCCGGCTGAGTTGTCCACAGTGGGGACACAGATGAATCAGGTCACTGGGATAGAAGTTTTCCTGACAATTGGAACAATAACATTCAACCGGTATGGTTTCGACTTCTAGTGTAGCACTCTGGGCAATAGTATTTTGAGTGACGACATCAAACGCAAACTTTAAAGCTTCTGGAACTACCCCAGAGAGTTCCCCGACTTTAAGTTTAATCCGATGAATTCGGCTTGCCCCCTGGTTTTGAGCATGTTTGAGAGCAATTTCTAGGGTTTGTTCCATGATACTAACTTCGTGCATAGTCAATTAAAAATTAAAAATTTTCATGTCGGCGATCGCCGAAAAAATTAACAATTGTGATGATTTTGGATCAGGTGGGTGATGTGGTTGAGGGCGATCGCCACCCGCTCTTGGGCTAGGGGGGAGAGGCGATCGCTATCGGAAAAGTCAACACCAGGCACGCTAATCATCCAGGTTTGGGGCACAGCTTGATACAACCATTGGCACAGAGCCAGTAAGCGAGACGGACTCAGAGAATGTCCCCAGGGTAATCCTTGTTCTGGTGCAGGTTCAAGGGTGGATACACTTACCTCATCTCCCCATAGGGCAGCATCCACAAAAATGGCTAACTGCACTTCCGACAATTCTTGGGCCAGTTCTGGCATAAGCTGATGGACAGAGCGCGATCGCACTGCGGGTAACTCCCACTCCTCTACCCTCATAGCTACCGTTTGCCCAATCCCATCATCACCGCGCAGGAGATTACCATAACCAATCACTAGCACTGTAGATGAAAGAGAAGAGGAAGTGAGCGGATGGGGAGATGGAGAAGTCATGGCAATTAAACAGGTTTCAGCGTATAGATTATAATGTCCTAAAGGATTTCTTAAATCTTCTTAACCTCACTAATGTCCGGAAACTCTTTATTATCTCCTCAACGCCCCAACTCGGCATTCCCTTGGACTCGTGTCGTCACGGGTTTAGTGGCCATTCCCATTGCCCTATCGGTCACATTCTTAGGGGGCTGGTATTTTACCCTCGGATTTGGGATTATCGTCTATCTGGGTCAATGGGAATACTTTGAAATGGTGCGGGCGAAGGGCATTCTCCCGGCAGCTAAAACTACGGTCGTGATTACCCAGATTTTGTTAGTCATCTGTACTATTTCGTCTTCTTTAGCCGATGCTGTTGTGCCAGTGGCAGGTACATTGATTTGTTTTTATTTACTCTTTCAACCCAAATTAGCCACGATCGCCGATATTGCTGCTTCTATTTTAGGCTTATTCTATTGTGCCTATTTGCCCAGTTATTGGGTCAGATTGCGATCGATCGGCGAAGGATCGAGTTTACAATGGAGTTTGGCCCTTCCTAATCATTGGCCCACTTGGCCAGATGTGCCCATGGGCTTTAAGTTAACCATGCTATCCTTTGTCTGTATCTGGGCTACGGATATTGGCGCTTATGCCTTTGGTAAATTATGGGGACGCACTCGACTCTCGGAAATTAGTCCCAAGAAAACCGTTGAAGGCGCAGTTTGTGGCGTAATTGGCAGTATTCTCGTCGCCAGCGCTGGAGCCTATTACCTCCATTGGCCCTACTGGGAATTAACCGGCTTAACCTTGGGTTTGATGATTGGTATCGCCAGTTTGCTAGGAGATTTAACCGAGTCCATGATGAAACGGGATGCAGGAATTAAGGACTCCGGAAAGTTGATCCCCGGTCATGGCGGCATCCTGGATCGAGCCGATAGTTATGTATTTACCGCGCCTTTAGTGTACTATTTCGTGACTTTGGTTTTACCTTTGTTGTCTTCCGGAAGTTAGAAGGCGCAATCCAATCAAGTTCGATTAAACCGCTATGAATAGGTAATCGGTAATCGGTAATCGGTAATCGGTAATCGGTAATCGGTAATCGGAAAAGACAAGTGGGCAAGATGCTAGCACTCCTCCAATCCCTTGATATTACTGGAGTGGGAGCGTCTCGCTCCCTAAATTTTTAATTATGGTGTTTAATATCATGTCCGCTAGATCAGCTATAACAAGTCATTGCGTTTCCGCTGTCGCGGACATGAAAGCGAAGCTTGCGTGAAACGCGAAGCGCAAACGGAACGCAGTGGAGTGAAGCCATCTCGATCATCCCGCTAATTGTAGCGGCAGACATGATATAATCAGTAACACGGAAAAATGACGAGAGCTTGGTAGCCCCGTCGTTTCAACGCGGGGCGGAAAAGCGAACAGCGGTTTCAACCGCCGTGATGAGGATCGTTGATGTATTCCAGAATCTTGGCAGTGCTGACTTTCCCCGTGGTGTCATA
>NZ_JAQPOK010000049.1 GCF_030068445.1 Roseofilum halophilum BLCC-M91
CTGTTGCGACAGGAATTTCCAGAGCTATGCAAACTGCCTAGTTTATGGACTCACAGCTATTTTTATGACACCACGGGGAAAGTCAGCACTGCCAAGATTCTGGAATACATCAACGATCCTCATCACGGCGGTTGAAACCGCCGTTCGCTTTTCCGCCCCGCGTTGAAACGACGGGGCTACCAAGCTCTCGTCATTTTTCCGTGTTCATGTCCGCAGGAAAGTCCTTACTCATTGTCATACATCATATTCTATAGCGTTTATGGGTTTTAAGAGTGATTTAGGGGGAGCATTGAGGGTAACTGACTGGCAACCGTTGCTGGTTTGTATACAGGTTTCCCGTTGGGATCGAAAATAATATGGCCTTGGGGGTCTTGTTCCGGTTCGCAAAAGAGATAACGACCTTCCCCATCTTGTTTCAAAGTGACTTGTCCCTGACTGATGTGATAAACGGGAGGTCGATATTGAGGAATACCCTGGTATTCGACGACTTGTCCTTGGCGATCCCGCAAAACGGGACAGGTGAGTAATTCTCCGGAGCGATCGAAGACCCAAGCTTGGGTTTGCGGATCTTGTACGGGAGTGGGATAAACGGGGAGTCCTTGGCTGGTTTTTAACACTTCTCCGGCTTCATTGCGTAAGGGTTTGAGAAATACTGGTTTTCCTTCGGCATTCATCACCAGTTCCTGAGTATGGGGATCTCGGAGCGGAAGCGCATCGAATTCGGGGATAGCGATAGGATGTTGTTGGGGATGGGGAGGATGGAGACTGGGTAATTCTTCGTCAGGAGAGAGATTAAAGTGACAGGTGTACTGTACGGCAGTGCGGGTAAAGCCACAGCGTTCTAGGAGAGCTTGCAGTCCTTGGCGATCGGCTCCCACTTGCACGTCGAGGTCGGTTATTTTCCACTCTTTCGCTTGTTGAATTCCTGCTTCAATCAGTTGTTTAATCGCCTTCGGTTTGCGATGTCTGGGATGGATATAGAAGGCTAAGGCTGTACCGACGCGACGGGGTTCGTACATGCGTGCTTCATGATGGCGATGTACGAGATCTGCGGGTAAATCAGGTGGCGGTGCTTCGTCTTGTGCGTAGACAAAAAGATAGCCGACTATGGCGCTGTAGTTCGGTAGTTTTGGTTCGGTATGTTCTAGGAGCCAAAAGTAGTGTAGGGGTTTATTGATGCGGTCAGAAATATAGCCCTCAAAGTCGAAGTCAGGTTTGAGCGTCCGCGTGGGATCGATCGCTGCTCTTTCTTGGCTAAAGGCTGCCATCAGAGGGGCGATTTTGGCGGTGTCTTCTTGGGTGGCAAGGTGACAAGTATAAATCATGGTATTATACGGATAGATGAGTTACAAAATCGTTAAATAGGTTTCCGTGGGACTAATGGGTAAGGGTTTGAGGGTGCGATCGTTGAGGTCTATTTCTAAACCTAATAATTCCAAGGGAATCACGCCTAAGAGGGGGTCTCGACCTCCAGGTAGGGCTAAACATTCAAAGGTTCCTTGGCGATCGCCAATGAAGAGGGTAGCATCGCGGTAAATCGAGGCTTTACCAATTCCCATGGCTGTGGCAACATCGACTTCTCGCAGGAGTTTGAGTCCGAGTTTGGCGATCGCCTCTTCGGGCAAGCATAAGGTGGTCGCCCCGGTATCGACGAGTACGTTTTCGAGGGTAATTGACCGGATTTGGTCTTCAGTAATTACTCCAGCTTCTGCTAAAATTTCGTCGGCGCGATTGGTGACGGTGAGGTTGGTAAATACTTTTCCCATTGTATTGTGATGAATCGAGTGGATTGGGGTTTACTCTTTCTATTTTACACTCTGTTTTTGTAAGGATTAAAAATATTACAATAATTTCAGATTCTAGAGGCGATCGCTGCTCTCTTTATCTTCTAAATCTTTTACCGTCATGGAAGACATGATTGCATTTCCTAGATGAGTGACAAGAGTTGTGTTAATTATAGCGTAATTTCGGGGGCGATCGCCATTTTTTTGTTATCATATATAGACGATTGTTTGAGGTCAGTGGCATGGCGATCGCTCCATCATTAATAGAAGCAAAACCCAACAGGGTTTTGGTGGGTAATATCACTTGGGATAAGTTAAAAATACTTGATGCTGGGTTTGTTGGAACGGGAGCGCGTTTAACTTATTTAGATGGATATTTACAGATTATGTCTCCTTTATCGGATGCTCATGAAGAACCGAAAAAAACCTTGAGTCAGCTTTTAGAAGCTTATCTGCGTGTAAGGAACATTCGTTTTTACGCGCGGGGGAGTACGACGATTGGTTCTCAAGAATTGGGGGGGCGAAAGGAGCCGGATGAGTCCTATTGTTTGCATGAGAAAAAGTTAATTCCAGATTTGGCGATTGAGATAGTGGTAACCAGTGGTGGTATTGATTCTTTAGAAGTTTATCGTCGGGTAGGAGTACCAGAAGTATGGTTTTGGGAAGATGGCGCAATTGCGGTTTATTCTTTGCAGTCTACGGAGTATCGGTTAGTAAAAAATAGTCAACTGTTGCCAGAATTAGATTTGCGATCGCTGGAATTTTATTCGCGCATGGCAGATCAGTATGATGCCGTGAATGAATTTGTGCGATCGCTGAGATAATGGTTGATTGTGGTAAAAGCGATCGCCCGCGATCAAGAAACCGGGTTTCTAGACTCCCTTGTTAAACGTCTTTACGCTTACGAGAACCTATGGACTTTAATCCCAAAAGACCGAGAAATCCTAGAGCGCCAACAGTTCCCGGTTCAGGGACGGGTTGGGGAGTGGAGTCGGGTTTTTCCAGGACTTCCGCTTGGTAGCTGACGCTCCATCTGTAGGTTTCAGGATTGAATACTTCTGGGATATCGATATCAAACCTCAATCTTTGAGTGGCTCCAGGATTAAATATATTGCTGTCTGGTTGGACATCAATGGTGAAGGTATCATTCAGGGTGGTGTACTGGAGTGCTTGAACAGAGGAAGGATTGAAAAAGGGATAGTTTTCGTCTTCAAAATCCCAGATGATGGGATTAAAAGGCGAATAGGTGAAATCGGTCATGGAGTAAACCCAGTTTTGTGTTTCTGGATTAACATTCCACTGGTACTGTTGGGCTAATCTTGACTTGTGGTAAACCCATCGTTGGTTATCATTTTGTATGGTAGTAATCAAACCGCCAACTAGAGCCATGGTACAAGGTCTCGATCCTCTAAAGCTCATACATCCGTTAGACCAACGAGCCTGTTCTACATTAACAATCTCTAGGTCGGAAACCGGCAAACCTGATGATTGAGAAATGTCTGTGAATAGAGCATTAATGAAATCTTCTGGGGGGTCTGACACTAATGGCTTTCTAGACAATAACCAAGCTTGGGCTGGGGAGGCAATACCGAGGATGGTAGTGCCAAAAAGAAGGATGGATAGGGTTGTGATGATGTTCATGGGATGATCAAGGTGAAAGGTTGATGGGGAAAGAGGGGCGATCGCCAGGCAATAACTAGGGGGCGATCGCATGTCATAACTAGCTTCTCTGTTAATCTTTCGGAGGAGCATTAGGCGGAGGAGCATTAGGCCCCTCAGACTTGTACACATAGGTTTGCCCTGGGACTCCGCTCTTATGAGGAGTATGTATTACGGCAACACTGAGTTTGCCTTGCTTGTGAGCATTAAGAACTTTTTGGGCAACATCTTTATCTGTTTTAGATGCAGTAGGGCTTTTTCGAGTAGCATTTGCCTGTTCTAAAGCTTTGTCTATTGTGCCTTGGCCGTTGAGTTTGATCTTTCCACCTTTTGCCTCAATGATAAGTATTTCACCATTCAGCCCTTCATAAGCAGAGTCGTAGCCTTGTGGTCTATAAACACCATTTAGTGACTTTTTATCGGCTTTACCCAAAATGCGCTTGTATCCAGGTAAGTTCTTTTTAGCCCATACTAAAGCCCCAAATTCTCCGATAGCTTCACCTATCTTTGTTCGCCTGGTTTTATTCCACACTTTGCTATAGTCGTGAACTTTGTCTATGACTTTTTGAGACTTGCGGAATTTTCGTGCAAGCTTATAACTTGCTTTTACTGCATCGCCAGCGCCTGGAATTAGACCAATCACATTAGCAGCCAAATCTACCCAATTCCAAGGGTTTTTCATCTCTGCCGGATTTTCAATGAACCTTAAGCCCACTGAAGCTAAATCTTTAATATCTATGATTATCCCAGCCGGAGTAAAACCCACAAGGACTTCAAATAAAGTGGTTAAGATAACCTTTCCAAAAGATGGATCTTGTTGAAATTCAGCATCCAAAACACCCCAAACAAAATCATTTCTGACTTGTATGGTATCTTCAATGCCAAGCACAAGAGTCATTTCTCCTGTTTTAGGATCAATTACTTGTTGCCAAGAAGACTCCGCATTAAATTGAGAATCAAAGTATAAATTGCCCCACTTTGATTGAGTTTTGGTTGGCAAATGATGAAAAACTTCTTTTTGTTGCTCTGGAGGTAAATGCGAATTTTGGAGAAGTTTTACTTGGTCTTCTGTTTTTTCAACTTTATCAACAACTTTCGCTTTTACTCTAGGATCGAGATCTTCATCCTGGAGACGCTCAGACAATGCATCTAATTCAGCTTGTTTTTGCTGTTTAGCAGTTAAGCTTTCATCATGGGCATTTTCAATTGTTTCGTCAAAAATGGCTTGAGCTTCTTCATCAAGTTCTTCTTCATCGGGTTCAGGGCATTCACAGTTGTTTCCTGGGATGAGTTTTTCAAGTGCTTTACTAAGGTCATCTCCCAAGCCATCGAGCATATCACCCAAACCATCGAGCAAGCCATCCAAGCCACCCGTGATAAATTTGCTGACACCGATGCCAACTGAACTGATATTTTCTAGAGCATTGGCAACTTTTTCGCCAATGGATTCATTCTCGCTATTGAAATCATTTGTCCAGGTTTTAGTCAGAGAAACAATTCCTTTGACAACATTGCTAATGCCATTGACTAAATCGCCGTTTTCAATTGCTTTAATGCCACCATAGATCAAGGTTGGAGCTTTGGAGAGCGAGTCTAAGACTTTATATCCAAATTGTTGGAATGAATCTAAGCTATCTAGTCCTTTTTCCACAAAACCACCAATTCCAGCCGTGGCAGCACTGGCTAACCCACCAACGGCTTGCAGGAAGCCCATGATACTATCGCCGGATAAGGCACTGCGGACTCCACTGTATGCCCCGGATGCTAAAGATTGGAATACTTTAATCGAGGACATGACTTTGGAGGCAACGGCTTGACTCATACCCCAAACATTTTTGGTTGTATTGGCAACCGCTTTTAAGCCTTGACTTAACCCACCGGAAACGAAACTGGTAGCAGCCGTGATGCCATTGAAAATTGCCCCCATCCAGTCGCCATTAATGGCGGCTTGAGTGGCACTAATGGCACCAGAAACTAAGGATAATGCTAAACCAATTTTGGCGATCGCCAATCCCCCAATCAGCGCTGTCGGTGGGAACAGCATCATCACCCCAGCAACCAGAGACAGTACGCTCGTCACCGTTCCCAACAAATCGTTCCAAAACGCCTTCTTCCGTGCCTTGCGTTGGGCAATACGCTGGTCAATAATTTGCTGGAGGGAATTTCTGGCGTTAGCTGCCATTTCTTCCGACATGGCTACCGCTTGCTCCGCGTAGGCAACTTTGGTGAGAGCTTCGGTATACAGGGGATTGATGATTTCTCGCTCCCCTTCCAGTTTTTGAGAGCGTTCGACTTGCTCTAAGAGTAACCGACTGGCAGCTTGCACGTCCGTTTGTGCGGTTTGCAACAAGAGCTGATCTTGCACATCTTGTTGCTCTAGTTTGGCAATTTCCGCTTTATAGAAATCTGCTTGAGCCACCAGCAGGTTCATTGCCTGAAAGAGTTTGGGCGCAATAGTTTGAGCCTCTTTACCCTCTAGCGCCAGGTCGATCTCTGCTCGCACCTCGGTTAACAGGGTGTCGATATGGGGCGGCAGAGTAGCCGTTTGCCCTTGCAGCGCCGCAAGAGTCGCTTGCAGTTGCGTCAGTTGTTGCAACTGTTTCGGGTTATGGGGACGCTTGAGTTCCGGTTCGCCCAGATCGAGACGGGCTTGGTTAAGCGCCTGGTGCAAGTCCAAATCCGCTTGCTTTTGTTTCAGTTGTTCGATCTGATACTGAGATTCCAGGCGCTGGCGCTCTAGTTCCAGGCGATCGCGCTCCAAGCGATCCTCCACAGCCGTATCGATCTGCTGCTGACGCTGCTCGGCAAACTGTCGCTCTAACTGGGCTTGAGCCAGATTAAGCTGCTCTAAGCGCACCAATTGGATAAACGTATCTTCCGTTTGTTGGCGCAAGCGATCCAGCTCTTCTACTCGCGCTTCGGCGATCGCCAATTCCTGTTGGTGTAAGGCAATATTCTGATTCGACTGGAGAATCGCCTCATTCAACCGGGCTAACTCCGCAGCAGCCGCATTTTGCTGGTTTTCCAGAGTCGCTAACTGGCTTTGAGCCGCATCTTTGATCGCCTTAAAGTGGTTTGCCTGACTCCGAGCTTGGGCTTCCAAACCCTGATAGTGGAGCATTTCCTGCTGATACTGCCGTGCCAAAACCACATCATTATCGGTTCCCGCCGATCCGTATTTACTGCCGCGATCGCTCGCCAAATCCGAATAGTCACGGAAGTAAATTTCCGCAGCCGTTGCCAAATTATGATACTGAGCCACATCCAGCAAATGCTTGGCTTCCCGGCTACCCGCAGCCGTTGCCTCTTGCAGTCGGGTAATAATCTGGAACTCCAGATCGTTGACGTGCTGCTGTTGCTGGGCAGCCTGCAAGGTATAGTTAGCATTGGCTTCCGTCGCTTGCAAGAGTTGGGATAACTGCGCCTGGGCTTCCCGCGCCGCTTGCAGGTGCGTATCATTGTATGCCAGCAAATCCTGCTGTAACTCTTGCAACGGAGCCGTTAACACCTTGCTGTTGGCTTCCGCTTGCTCGGCTAACTCCTGAGCTTCTGCGAGAGCTTCCCGTGCATCGAGTAGCTGTTGTTGCAAGGTATCTGTATCCGCATCCGGACTCTTGAGGTAGGCATTGAGCAGGTTGCGCTCGGCAGAAATGACCTCATGCTGGGCAGTGACGAGGGTGCGTTTCTGCGTCAGCGCCGTCTGTTGAGCCGTGAGGACAGCCGCTTTATTTGAGACTTGATTTAGGGACTGTTGCAGATCGGCAAGTTTAGCAGATAACTCGGTGAGTTCAGTTCCCGTAGCTGCCAGTATGCGGTTCTCCAGTGTCTCCTGTTGGTTTTCCAACTGTTGTTTCAGCGCTAATACCTGGGTTAACTCCGTACCTAGAGCAAGGCTTTCGCGATCGATCCAGGCTTCAATTTCGGCGAGGCGATCGCTCGCTTGCAGTGCCTGTTGTTCCCATTCTCCCTGAGTTTCCAGGATCTCAGCCACCGCTTTTCGGTACTCTTGCGCCGCCGGATCGTATTCATCCCACGCTTGCTCTACCGTCAACCGAGCCACATCCGTACTGCGCTCCGCATTAAGTAACTGTTGTTGCAAGATTGGGAGTAAAGAGTTCAGCAAATCCGCCTGTGCTTGCATATCGGCTATATTTTCCCGTCCCGCTTGCAACTCAGCAATAAAATTCTCCGTTCCCGTCACCGCAAACTCCGCATCTTTAGCCGCTGTATGAGCCTCTGTCCAAGCTTGAGCTAAGGGTTCTAAGCGCTGGATTTCTTGATGCCATCTCTGCGCTTCGGTTAAGTCACTTAAAGCTTTTTGCCGCAAAGCTTTGCCAGTATTTTCATGATTTTCCCAGGCGATCCAGTGGTAGTCAATGTGGGTAATGGTTTCCCAACCACATTTCTTTTTACCTAACCAATTTCGACGACAAACCCAGCGATCTTCATACCAATAGGGGCCATTTTTCCGACTTAAATTCCATTGAATTTTCGCTTGCTCTTCATTCCAATTGGCTTGTTGCAGAGCCACATGCCCAGAATTGGAATAACTGGAGTAATTTGCCTTCGCTTGTGCCAACAGATTTTGATAATTCTGGGAACCGACAGTCGTCGCATTGAGCAAATCCTGCAACTTTTGCTTCGAGTCAATGCCATACTCAGCCACAATAGGCGCAATCTTGTTCCAAAATTGTTCATCTTGCGCTAACTGTGCCTGCAAACGCTCAACATCTTGCGCCATTTGCGTGGTACTGCGCTCCAATTCTCCTTCCCGTTGTACGCCAACAGATAAAATCGATAGCGCTTCCTGCAACTCGGTTTCGCTGCGATAGTATTCGCCATGGGGATCGGCAAACTCAGTAGTGATTTTATTCACCAAGTTGTCTGCTTTTTGGGATAGCCTACGCTGCTCTTTCACTAAATCTTTGGTTAACTGAGCCGCTTCCTTAAAATGGCTTGTCCAATGGGTTAGCGCTTGCTGCAAGTCTTGCTCTACCGTATCTGCGAGCTGTTGGTAAGCATCCACAGTATCATCTTGAATCGCTTTATCTGCCGCATCTTCAGAAGCCAAAAGTGCCTGCAAAGCCTCGACTCTCGTCTCGTAAGTGTCCAACTTTTTAGCAATATCCAGTTGTTGCTTCAAGTCAATGGGAATTAGTGCTTGCTTGGCGTTTTCAAGTTGCTCTTCTAAGGTATCGGCTGCCTCATCTAAACCTAAATTCAGTCCCTCAGCAACTAACGCTTGTTCCTGCTGGCGTAATTGGGCAATATAGGCTTCAACTTTAGGTTGAATTTTGGTGGCAAAATAGTCCTGATTTTCCGGGGTTAACAAGACTCCCACTTGCAGCAAGCGCTCGTAAGCCGAAACCTGGGCGGATGCCATTTGCACAAATTCAGATAAAGCGGAATTTGTAGTATTGCTGGCTTCCGTTAATGCAGTTTGTTGCTCGGTTTCTGTTGCCACTAATGGATCGACAACCGCCGCTAAGGGCGCAATTTCAGCATCTAAATCTGCCAGTTCAACTTGTAAGGCTTGAATTTGGCTATTAATGGGTGCAGATTGTGCCAAAAGTTGGTCTCTCTGCGCCGTTTCTTGTGCCTGAAGTTGCTGCAATTCAGTAATCCGTTGCCGCGCTTCATTCATCTGGGCAAATACCCGGTTGCGCTCTCCGGCTAAGAATGAGGCATGTTGCAATGATTGCTGATGGGAGGCTGCTTCCGCGCCATTATACTGATATTGTTGAGTGCGATCGCTCCAATACCAGAGTTTATCCTGATATCCTCCCGCTAAATCGCTATAAAATCCTTCACCATCAGCCAAGGCTTGATCCCGCACCGTTAAGCTTTCTAGCAATAACTCTTGAGTGCGGATTTGGAGAGTCGTAAACTCTAAGTCTTCTTGTGCCTTGAGTTGCTCGGCTTCAAGTTGCTGCTTCTGTGAAAGCACTTCATCGAATTCAGCTTGTTTCAGTTGCCGATCGTCCCGCAATTGAGCTAATTGTTCTCGCTCATCTAGATTAGAGTTTTGCGTAGTCTCTAAAGCGCTTACAGCTACATTTTGTGCTGCTACTGCCACTTGCCAGTTATCCCAAGCTTGACTATAGTTGTTCTGCAAATCTTGGGGACGATTGATGAGAGTATTAACTCCACCAGAACCGGAAATAGAGGCTTCAAGACTGGTTTGATAAACGGATGCCAAAATTTGCTCTTGTTCCAGTTCCTCTAGATAACGATTCACTTCCTCTAACTGAGCTTGCAGATTTTCCGAATTATTCTGAACTAACTCTTGCTGAATATCCGTCTTTAACTGCTCTAAGCGCAATTCTTCATCCTGCAAATCTTGCAGGCGATTTTCCACAATCAACTTTTGCGTTTCCGTGGGCAAAAAGGCGCGGTTGATCGCGAGATAGTCTTCCCACTGGCTTTGAACGGTTTGCCAACGATCCTGCAAGGTTTCTAATTCGTCTTGCAAGTCGTTGACGCGCTGTTCGGTTTGACTTGCAAGGATTTCAGCTTCTGCTTGTTTGGCTTCAAATTTGGCTAACTCTGCCTCTGCTTGCTGTAATTTCAGCTCAACAAAGGCGATATCTTTCTCAGAGTCTGCCTGAGTTAATTCCCATAAATCTTCCTCCGCTTTCAATTGCATTTCACGGGCTTCGACTTCCCTCGCCATGGCATCTGCTGCCACATTGGGTAAACCACCCCAATAGGATGAAGATTGATAATTAGTTGAGGCTTGACTAACCAATTTTTCAAACAAATCTCGCTGGCGAATATGATCGGCTCGCGATGCACCACTGATTAATCCTGTTAACCCGGTGGTATTCTTAAATTGCTGCAACTCGTCGTGATGCCAGTCGGCACTCATTTGGCTCTTTTGCCGCACTTGTTCGCTGAGGCTGGCAATGGTTTGATAGCCTGCTTTTACCTGTGCTTCCGTACTATTTGGATCGGCTAATAAGGCAACTTGAGCATCTAAGGCGGCTGCCAATTGCTCGACAATAGAGCGACTTTTTTGGGCTAAATGGGCAGGATAGAGATATTTATCCTTGAGAATAGTTTCAGCATTAGTAAAACTTTGATATTGCTGAATGGCTTGAGCTAAATCTCCAGATTTTTGCCGATAAAAAATGGCTGCACCTTGCAATTGTTTGGCAGAAATGGGGGCTTGACTATTGCCAACTTCAGCCTTGTAGTCGCCTTGTGCTTCCTGCAATGCTTGAGTGGCTTGTTGAATACGATCGCCAAATTCCTCCTCTTTTACCCCATACTCGTCTTCCAGAGCTGTTTTCTGCTGCTTTAACGTCTCAATTTCCTGAGTTAACCGCTCAATGTTGCCTGTAAACTCATCCACTTGCCCTTGCTCGATCGCCTGATGTTGCAGCGCTAACTCCAGTGCTGTCGCCACCTGTTGCGCCTGAGCGCCTTGAGTCGCGGCTTCTGTGGTAATCTGCTGGTACTCAGTCAGCGCCGTTTGGGTTCTCTGTTTCACCTGCCTTTCGAGCTTCGAGAGCTTGGTATTACCCACCTCTTGGGCTTCTAGGGCTTGTTTTTGCTGCAAGAGTTGGGCGATCGCCGCTTGAGTTTCCGGAGAAGCCAAACGCAGTGCCGCTTGTACCCTATCTTCTCCGGCAAACTTCGTAATCTCCAACTTACCCTTACTCCGCAACGTCGTTGCTTGCAACGTCGCTGCCATCCGCACCGCTTCCTCCACATTCAGCAACCCTGCACCGGTTTGTGCATCCCAACCTGGAGCCTGCAAATCTACCGCCGTTTCCACCAAAACTTGCTTGATTTGTTGATAGTTCAACTCCGGATTAATTGCCCAAGCCAAAGATGCTGCACCCGATGCATAAGCGGCTGATTTCGAGGTTCCTACAAAGGCATTATGATCCCCTTCAAACTCTCCTCCGGCAGCCACCAAGGTTAAGCCTTCTCCACTAGCAGAATAGCTGCTTGGATTCCCCCAAACATCGATCGCACCCACCGTAATAATATTGTCAAACTGTTGCGCCGCACGCCCCAAAGCTGACATTTCACCCCCCGTATTTCCGGCAGAGGCAACCAATAAAACATTATTTTCTAAGGCATATTGAATCGCAATTTGCTCGTCTGGAGTCAGTTCATAGCGAGTGGTTACCCGTCCCTCATCATCAATTTGAGTTAAATCAAAGCTCAGGTTAACAATGCCACGATTTTCTCCAGACTCTTGCACTTGATCCACAAATTTAATTAACCGAGCCACCCAATTATTGGCATTCATGCGCTTAACTTCAGCCAAAGGATTAACCGAAGTTAAAGCGTCAACTGTTTCATCCCCATGAAATCCGCGATCGATCACTGCCACCGGTGTAGGAGGCGCATTTCTTAACCGAGTGGCTAAGGTTTCCGGTTGAGGAATTTCAATCGTATTATCCGCACCTCGACTCCGCTCGGTAACCACATCATAATCTGGTAATTGTGTCTCAGTAACTTCAGCCGTCAGCAAGTCAGAATAACCCTCGCTGTTGTCAATCAAATCCTGAGTTAATCCTTGCTCTTCCCGCAAGCGCTCTCGCTCAATTTCCAGAGCTTCTCCTACGGTTTCCTCCGTTAACAGATCCTCAGTCTCTTCCGTAGCACTATCCCACCAGTTGATAAATTTATCCGCAACTTCAACCTCCACCGTTTTCATCAAATGCTCTCGCAATTGTTCTGAAGTCACCTGTGGAGGATTAACCGGCTCTTCAGTTTCCGGATCGACTTCTATTTGAGCTTCAATTTCTGCGGTTAACTGCGCCACACTGTCCAAAATTTTCTGGGATGTTTCTACATCTTCTTCCAGGAACTCGGCTAAAGCTTCTGCTTGGCTTTCTTCCGGTTGTTCTTCTGGGACATCTTCCGAGTCTACCGGTAATTCATTCGCTGGAGTATCAGCCAGTTCAGCTTCAGTTTCTTCCGGTGTTTCATCAGTGGCAGTTTCATCAAATTCTATTGGCTGAATCTCCCCTTCTGGAGTCAGAATTACCCTGGTCGCTTCTTCCGGATTTGCTAACTCTTCTGCCAGGCGATCGCCATTCATTTGATACAGGTCTAAATTGGGATTACCAGAATCGCTTAAAGCATCTGCTAATGTCTCAATAGCAGGCGTTTCCGGATTGTCCAGATTTAAATCTAAGGCTAAATCTTCTCCAAACATAAACTGTTGCATGGTTCCAGTATTCGCCGGAGTGATGCCAATTTGTGGGAGAAAATGAGGTTCAGCAAAAATATCGCTTAATCCTGGATGACTATCGACAATACCAGAAAGCTTAACAACCGCTCGCTCTCCTGCCGGACTACTTAATCCCACGGTAATATCCTGGGGATTTAAGTTCATGGCGCTTTGGAGTTGACCTAAAGTGCTATTGAGTGAATTAATCTCTGCTTGAGTTAAGGTACTGGTGACCACTTTCACGGAATGAATCGCTGAGTTACCTAACTCATCGGTGGCGCGAATGGCAACATTATGAATACCGGTTTTTGCTCCTTGGTTAACCTGGAGAGTTTGGTCATTTACAGTGACTGAAACGGTATCGTTACTGCCCTCAACCACGGTGTAGGTTAAGTCGGTGCTATCCGCATCTTGAAACACTTGCGCCAGATTAACCGTTTGCGCGGGATGTCCTGACGTTAAAACAATATCGGCAACGGGAGCAATGACTTCAGGAGAGTGGGGTTGTTCAAAGGCATAATTAACAATCTTTTGTCCCAGTTCTGAATCGCGCCAATCATCTTCCGGATCGATCAATTCATCCATTTGAATGACTTCGGCTGTTGCACCCCGAATCTGGAAGATAATATCATTGTAATCTTCGTCCGATTTGCCTTTATCTAGCCGGATATCTTCCATCACAAATGTCTTGCCTTCTCCGGTGACATCGGCAATTTGTCCCACATGAAATCCGTCATCGGGATTCGCGGTTGCCATAGAGAATAGGGGACGCGCCGAGCCTTCAATATCGGGACGTTCAAAGACATGCTTAACCGAGGAGTTGGGAACTAGCATAACGCCAACGCGATCGCCAGCATTCATCTGTACGGTTTTTACCCCTAAATATTGCCCATCATTGTGACTCTTTCCTTCGGCTAAACGGCCTTCAAATTTTGCCCCTTCAATCTTATCGACAATGACAATATGACCTTCATTAGAATTCGATAAACTGCGACGAGCCGCCTCCTCAATAAATTCCTTCGAGTCGATGTCAAACTCTTCCATTCCCTCCAAACTAAATAGGGAAACCTCTCCCTCATATTTACCCCCATCAAAGAGAAAGTCGATTTCCACTTCTCCCGACTCGCCAACGGTAAAGACTCCGGAATGAAACTCATGGTTGAGATGGTCGAGAATTTCTTCACCGGTTTCGGTTTCGCGCCAATCTAATTCCGGGTCAATTACCTCATCTAATTCGGGTAAATCTCCTGTTGCTCCCGTAAGCTGGAAAATAAGATCGTTCCTGTCTCCATCTTTCCAGTCTTCAATGGCAAATGCTCGTCCATGTCCGGTAATATCTGCAATCCGTTCCTGATGCTCTGGATCGGTGGAAAAGTATAGAGGGCTACCTTCTTCAGCCGCGTCAGAAATCCCCCCATCCGGAGAAACCACCAACCCATATTCTCCTCCTGCTTCCATCTCAAAAGTTTTCACCCCTTGATACTCGCCCTGATTCCAATCGCGGGATTCATACATCTGACCGCTAAATTTAGCGCCTTCCGTGCTATCGGAAATCAGAATATGACCGCGTTCAGAATCACTGGTTACCCGCTCAGTTGCTTCCTGGATAAACGCCTCGGAACCCGGTTCTAGCTCCTCCATATCGGCTAAACTAAACAGTCCAACCTCTCCCTCATATTTGCCGCCATCAAACAGGAAATTGACGCTGACTTTTCCCGTCTCACCTACGGTAAACACTCCTGAATGCTCGGAAGAGGATTCAACACTGGAAGTTTCTACAAGCTCTAGATCTGCCTGCTCTTCAAGGGTTTCTGCCTTTTCCTCCCCTTCTTCTTGGCGATCGTTGGACTCCGGATCTAAATCCTCTGGTGGTTCAGTAACGGAGTTGGCTTCTTGTGTGCCATCCTCTGGAAGATTTTCCGACTCACGGGCTAAAACCTCTGGTGATTCAGTCTCCTCAATCTTATCGAGTAATGTTGCTTGTGGGGTTGCGGTTTCGGTTTCAGTGGGTTCACTGAACTCCTCTTCTATCTCCTCAGACTCTGAATCATAAATAAATTCCAGCTCTTCTAACTCTTCTGAATCGCCTAAATCTTCTCCTTCAGAAACTGGGAGTTCAGATGGCTCTACCTCCTCTATCGGGGTTTCCAACTCCTCCAAGTCCTCTAAACCCTCTAGGGGAGTCAGATCGGGGGTTTCGTCCAAACCATCAACTAAGCCACTCGGCGTTAAAATCGGTTCCAGAATAAAGGTTTGAGAGTCCTGGGGATAACGATCCTTGGGGCTTTTTTTTCTCAATCGGTCGAACAGCGACATGGGTTTTCTCCTGATGCAGAACAAACAGAGAATCCGCAGAGTTACTGAGGCTTCTATAAGTTAGTCAGTTTTTTTGGGGCGATTTTATGCAAAATCGCGGATTTTGTAATAAAACTTTACATTTTTCAGGAGAATAATTTTACTATTTTTGACTTTTTTGTAAAAATAAATATACAAATAGTCATTAAAAATTCGTATTTTTATGGATTGATATCCGCGAAAATTGGCAATCTAGATACTTGTGTGGTGACATCTCGGAAAACAAAGTGATTTTATCGCATAGCTTTGGGCTGTCAAGAAAAAGGGATTGCTAGGCTAGGAATAGATGCAATGAGCAAAACAGACTCAGGAAATCAAAGATTATGGCAACTCAAACTGAACGCAGATCCGAAAATGTAGCTGGAGATTTCTTTGTCGATCGCACTTGTATTGACTGCGATACCTGTCGGTGGATGGCTCCGCAAGTCTTCTATCGCGATAATGGACAATCGGCTGTGTACCATCAACCGGAGAATTGGGGCGATCGCCAAAATGCCTTACAAGCTCTGCTCGCTTGTCCCACGGCTTCTATTGGTACGGTAGAGAAACCCCAAGATATTAAAGCCGCTCAAGAGACCTTTCCCTTACCGATCGCCGATAATGTCTACCATTGTGGCTATCATTCTCAAGCCTCATTCGGTGCAACCAGTTATTTCATCCAGCATCCAGACGGCAATATTTTGGTAGACTCTCCCCGGTTCACTCCCCCTCTAGTGAAACGAATTGAAGCCATGGGAGGGATACGCTGGCTATATTTAACCCACAAGGATGATGTGGCGGATCACCAGAAATTCCACGATCGCTTTGGCTGCGATCGCCTATTGCATGAAGATGAACTCACTGATGATACTCAAGGAATTGAACACCCCTTAACCGGTACAGAGGCGATCGAACTCGCTCCCGACCTCCTGATTATCCCCGTTCCCGGTCACACCAAAGGACACACCGTGCTACTCTACCGCCATCACTTTCTGTTTAGCGGCGATCATGTTGCTTGGTCAGATTCTTTACAACAACTCATTGCCTTTCGTCGCCACTGTTGGTATTCTTGGGAAGAATTACGCAAATCCATGGAAAAACTCACGGCTTACCGCTTTGAGTGGGTTTTACCCGGCCATGGTCGCCGTTATCACGCTCGTGTCGATGTGATGCAGGCTGAACTTCAAAAATGCGTGCAATGGATGGCCGATAATTTCTAGGGAATGGGTGTGAACAGGGATGATAAACTAGGACTTACAATCTAGAAAAACAGTCTGTAAAAACAAGGAAACGCTATGCGAGTTTTGGTGATGGGTGGCACGCGGTTTATTGGCGTGTATTTAACAAAAATCTTGGTTGCCCAAGGTCATGAAGTGGTCTTATTTAATCGAGGCAATAAACCGGCTCCCGTTGCAGGAGTGACTCAAATTCATGGCGATCGCACCGATGCCAGCCAAATCCAAGATAAGCTTGCCGGTGAAGAATTTGATGCCATTTTCGACAATAATGGTCGGGAATTGAGCGATACTCAACCCCTGGCGGATTTATTCGCTGGTAAAGTCAAACACTTTGTGTATATGAGTTCGGCGGGAGTTTACTTAAAATCCGAGCAAATGCCCCACATTGAAGGCGATTCGGTAGACCCGAAAAGCCGTCATAAAGGAAAATTTGCTACAGAACAGTATCTCAGTGAAAAGCAACTGCCCTTTACTGCCATTCGCCCCACGTATATTTACGGCCCGTTGAATTATAATCCTTTAGAAGCTTGGTTCTTTGACCGCATTGTGCGCGATCGCCCCCTTCCCATTCCTGGTACAGGGAACGCCATTACCCAATTGGGTCATTGTTATGACTTAGCCCAAGCGATGATGGTGGTTTTGGGCAACTCCCAGGCGATCGGTCAAATTTACAATGTTTCTGGCGATCGCTACGTTACCTTTGATGGGTTAGCCCAAGCTTGTGCGATCGCTGCCGGAAAATCCCCCGAAGATATCCAAATTGTCCATTACGATCCCAAAAACTTCGACTTCGGCAAACGCAAAGCCTTCCCCATGCGCTCTCAGCATTTCTTCGCCGATATTCACAAAGCCAAAACCGAACTCAACTGGCAACCCAAATATGACCTCGTGTCAGGATTAAAAGATTCCTTTGAAACCGATTATCTGGCTCAAGGCAAAGATAAGGTAGAGGTGGATTTTTCCCTCGATGACCAAATCTTGAAGGGTTAAATTATACCTGCAAAGGACATTTATAGCGCTTTCTGCTTCGCAGACATGAAACGCGCGGTAATGGGTAATGGGTAATTGGTAGTCAGGTTACACATGGGATCGCGCCTTGCTATAGCTTTGATATCGAACAAGCGGGCAAGATGCCATTTTCCAGTATTTGTAAACACTATAGAGCGCAGCGCTATATATAAAAGCAAGGAATGCGAGCATCTCGCTCGCTTGTTCCTTAATAGCGAGCGAGACGTTTGTCCTGCGGACACGCTACGCACTCCCGAAAACCTATTGCACTATTTTAGATGAAACAATCCAGTAGGTTCCATTTGGCCAATAGGGGAGAAACATTGTTCACCCCTACTTTTCGCCTCTACATGGGTTTAAGCTGTCACTAGCTCAGGACGCTTACTATTGCGGATACCAGAAATCGCCTCAGCATAGTCCGGAGCCTTAAATACCGCAGAACCGGCAACAATGGCATTCGCTCCCGCTTCCAAGACTTGCCAAGTATTATTACCCTTCAAGCCACCATCAACTTCAATCCAAGGATCGAGTCCGCGATCGTTGCACATTTGACGCAACTTACGAATTTTGGGAACCACTTCAGGAATAAAACTTTGTCCCCCAAACCCAGGGTTAACGCTCATGATCAGAATCAAGTCGCACAATTCCAGAACATACTCAATCAACTCTAACGGTGTAGAAGGATTCAGCACCACTCCCGCTTGCTTACCCAACTCTCTGATTTGTCCTAGAGTCCGGTGTAAGTGGGGAGACGCATTATGTTCGGCATGAACCGAAATAATATCCGCACCAGCTTTAGCAAAGCCCTCCACATACTTTTCTGGCTCCACAATCATCAAGTGAACATCCAGAGGTTTTTTGGTTACCGGGCGAATGGCATCCACGATTAACGGGCCGATGGTAATATTGGGGACAAACCGGCCATCCATGACATCCACATGAATCCAGTCCGCACCGGCTTCATCCACAGCTTTAATCTCTTCACCGAGACGGCTAAAATCGGCGGATAAGATAGATGGGGCAATAACAATGGGTTTGGGCATGACGATGGGTATTCTCCAAGGAGTTGTGAATCCTTATCATTTTAACAAAGTCTTTAGCATTACCCTAGCCCTGGGTCAACAAATCGTGTCCAACTTGACAGATCAGGGGGAGGGGCGATAGCGCAGAGTCGTAAAGTTTTCTACCCTGAGCAAAAGCTCCGTGCGCTCTTTCTCTAGAATGGCGAGTTTTTCGCTCAGGCTCTCCAGGCGATCGGTGGTATGTTCGTAAATTCAGTAAAAATATTATGGTTTGGATCGGCTAATACAGGTAACATTTAGCCAACATGACATGGAAACAATTTTATCGAGGTTAATGGGATTCGCTTTGAAACTCTTGTATCCAAGCAAGACCCAATAAATAAAAAAATGAAATCACATGAACCTTTTAGCAATACTCTCGATCGAGCCAATGGAATCCACCTAGAAATATGGGAACCAGATTTGATCGTATTACCTATTCCAGAAAGAACACTACCGGCAAGTATTTCTTTCCGATTCTGCCTGAAGTTGACTAATAAGACAGTAAAACCTTGGAAAATTGATGCCGATAAAATAATCATTCCAGAGCTGATAACATCTGATGGTAAGATCCAGAAGTGTTGAATGTTAAGAATAGATGGAGAAAAAAGCTCTCAAATCTGGTAAGATAGAGAGCAGAAAAAAATAATAACTAATAACTATGTTAGTGAAAGTTCCCCCGTCTGTCAAAAAAATCTTAGCGGCTCTGCCCA
>NZ_JAQPOK010000050.1 GCF_030068445.1 Roseofilum halophilum BLCC-M91
ACCTTTGAGCAGTTCCATAGACATAAATGATCCGCAATGATCCGCGAGTGGTCGTTGATGGCGATCTTAATATGACAATGGGGAGATGGGGAGGATGGGGGAGACAAAATTGGCTTGAGAAATGGTTTGACCCCAGAACTATTGGAGGTTCATCAGGTTGGGGCCTAGGCTAACGGTTACGGCCTACTGACCTCATCAAAGGCTTTACTCGTCAATTTCAAATAAGGCTTTTAGGTCTCGATACCCACTGATAATCCTTAAGATTTCGACTCCCTCGGCGATCTGCCGATAAAATATCAGATAGTTATTCACGGGAAAACTTCGCAAATCTGGCCAAAGCTCATCTCGTCTTTTCCCTAATCCCGGAAACTGAGCGAGTCTCTGGCACGTTTGGTTGACCCGCTCCATGAGTTTCTCGGCAACATCCATACTCTGATTTTCAGAAATGTAATCCAGAATGGCTTCTAAATCTCGACTGGCTGGAATGGTAAAGCGACAAATCAGTATTCTAGTTTCCCATGTCTAGATAAAATTTGATGCGATCGCCTCACTCATCAATACTCAAGCGGGTAGGGTGGGCAGGCTCTTTTGGTAGAAATTGTTAATTGTTAACTATCAACGATCGCCTCTCCACTGGTATAATTACCCTCAGCTATGCCTTGGCTCTCTGACCCTAAGTGTAGCATTCTGTTTCATGTGCAATTCCTCTATGATGTCTGCTGTATCCAACAATTCCCTCACATTCCTGATCTTACTGGTTGCCTTGGGCATCTTGTTTTGGGGATTTCAACGCGCTCGCCCCTATGGTAAGTTGGGAATCTTGGCTTGGTTGCAGTCTGTGGTGCTGATGGTTCCCTGGTTGTTGTTTTTTGGACTGTTCTCCCTGGGAATTTATCTAAACCTGGCAGGGATTTTATTCTTGCTGGTGGCTTCAACAGCGATTTATATTTTCTTGGGTAGGCAGTTGCGAGTATCGGGACAAGATGAGCTGTTGCGTCAACAGGTGGCCGAACGGTTGAAACAGAGGGAAGAACAAGATCGGGCTTTTAATGCTCAGACAGGGGAAATGCCTTCGATGGTGTCTTCAGAACCCATTGGCATTCCCCCAGAGGAGTTGAACACGATTAAAGAAATTTTTGGCATCGATACCTATTTTCTGACGGAAACCCTGCCGTATCAGGAAGGAGCGATTTTTAAGGGGAATTTACGGGGTGACCCAGATACGGCCTATGAAAAACTCTCGGAGCGGTTAAAGGAGCGCGTTAGCGATCGCTATCGGTTATTCTTAGTCATAGGGCCAGATAATAAGCCAGTGGCGATCGTACTGCCCCAAAGCCAAGACCCCAAACCCCTCACCCTGGGTCAAAAGGCTTTAGCAGGAGGTTTAGGAATTGCTACCCTTGCCACCAGTTTAGAAGCGGGGGGCATTTTTCAAGGGTTTGACTGGTTTAGTGAATGGACAAGATGGCCCGAAGCCATGCCGATCGCCCTCGGCCTGTGGGTGATATTATTAGCCCATGAGTTGGGCCATTGGTGGATGGCGCAAAAATACCAAGTTCGCCTCAGTTGGCCGTTTTTCCTCCCCACTTGGCAAGTCGGTTCCTTTGGCGCTATTACCCGGTTTGAGTCCATCTTACCCAACCGCAGCGTCCTGTTTGATATTGCCTTTGCCGGGCCAGCAGCCGGGGGGTTGTTATCGTTATTTGTGTTAATTCTCGGTTTATCCCTATCCCATCCCGGTAGTCTTTTTCAAATTCCCTCTCAATTTTTCCAAGGTTCCGTTTTGGTGGGAACCTTAGCACGGGCAGTTTTAGGGGATGTGTTGCAAAACTCCCTGGTGGATGTGCATCCCTTAACCTTAATGGGATGGCTCGGTTTAGTTCTCAGTGCCATTAACCTCATGCCTGCGGGACAATTGGATGGGGGGCGCATGGTACAAGCGATTTACGGACGCAGAATTGCGGGAATTACCACCATCGCTACGTTAATTGTGTTGGGGTTTGCCTCATTTGTGACTCCGTTAGCGTTGTATTGGGCGATCGTCATTCTAGTTCTCCAACGGGATCTGGAGCGTCCTAGCTCAAATGAAATTACAGAACCCAATGATGCTCGCGCAGCGTTGGCACTGTTAGCCCTATTTTTAATGATTGCCACCCTCATGCCCTTAACCCCCAGTTTAGCCGGGCGTTTGGGGATAGGGGGATAGGAAGATGGAGAGAGGGTGACATCTCTCTCAACCCCTAACAATAGTGAGACACCACTATCTATCTACAATTTCCGTATATGTAGGGGCGAGGGGCCGCTCGCCCCTACAACAATATCTCAATAATATAACTTCTAACTAACCTAACTGATGAAAAGCCTACTGATTACAGGAACGGATACGGATACGGGCAAAAGTGTCTTAACGACAGCCCTGATCGCCTATTGGCAAACCTATTATCCAGAGCGCTCCTTGGGAGTGATGAAACCGATTCAATCTGGGGTGGGAGATCTGGAACTTTATCTGGATTTATTCACCCTCGACCAGTCTCCAGAATCGATTACTCCCCTCTATCTACAAACCCCTGTTGCCCCGCCGATCGCCGCAGAACTGGAGAATAGAATCATTGACCTTGCCCCTATATGGCAGGCGTTTACTAGGCTTCAGGAGAGCAAGGAGTGGGCGATCGTGGAAGGTTTGGGGGGTTTGGGTTCGCCGATTACCCATGAACTGACGATCGCCGACTTAGCTAGGGACTGGAAATTGCCCACGGTGTTAGTCGTTCCGGTAAAATTGGGGGCGATCGCCCAAACCATCGCTAATGTGGCCCTCGCTCGTCAGTATCGCGTCCCCCTGATCGGACTGGTACTCAACTGCACCCATCCCTGCACCCCCACCGAACAGGAACACTGGGCCCCCATGGATCTAATCAAGTCCCTGACGCAAATGCCAATTCTGGGCACGCTTCCCTATTTAGAGAACCCCAGAGATGTAAGGAAACTCACTCAAGCAGCAGCCAATCTTGACCTAGAACGACTTTTTCAGCCTTTAAAAATTAATCAAATTAAAGAAAGTTAATCGTTATCCTCTTTCAGTTTTGCGCTAAAATCCTCTTACCATAGGCTTTTTCCCTCTCATAGAGGAGAGAAATCCCAATGTGAGTCTTAATAGCATTTTTAGAAGGTTTAGATCCGTCCTCTTATTGATTGAAAACCTTGTTGATTTGTTGTGTTTATAACCAAGGATCGATAAAAAATACTGAAATAGCGTAACTCATGAAACTGAAAAACTTACTGGTTTTACCTTTACTGCTGTTAATCTCCTGCGGTTCCCAGGAGATCAAGTCTAACTCCACTTCCAGGGAACCAATTGGAGCTTGTCCAGAGCGACTGACCTTAGCCGTTACGGATATTTTGGGAGAAGAACGGTTAAAAAACGAGTTTGGAGCATTTCAAACGGCTTTGGGAGAAATTTTAGGGATTCCTATTGATCTCTTTTCCATTAACGATCGCGTCACCGCAGTTCCCGCACTCCTCTTTGAGCGCATCGATCTGGCCCTAGCTGGCCCTTCTGAATATGTCCTCTTAAAAGCCAATGCTGATGCAATTCCCTTAGTGGGGATTACCCGTCCTGGGTATTATACGGTGATTGTGTCTAATGCCAACAGTGATATTGAGAATTTGCAACAGCTCAAAGGTAAGACCCTGGGGATTCGGGAAGAGGGATCGACTGCAAGTCATTTAGGCGCTCTGAAAATATTAGCCGAGATGGGGTTAAAACCGAATCAGGATTTTAATGTCGAAATTATTGGCAGCGATCGCGGCTTAGAGGTACTCAAGGACGGTCAACTCGACGCTTGGTCAGATGGCAACCCTCACTATCAACGTGCCCTAGGAAAATATAATCTTCAAGCCTCAGAATTTACGATGATTTCCCAGGGAAACCCTTTACCCAACGATCTGATTGTCGCTAATCCATCCCTGGATGCAGCATGTATCACAGAACTGCGAGCTAGGATTGTTGAGAATGAAAAGATATTAATTGACGCGATTATCGCCTCTCCAGCGAACCAAAAATATGCCCAATCAAAAATGGTTGCCGCTCAAGACGAAGATTACAACCTCATTCGGGAAGGATATCAGGCGATCGGTCAAGGAGACTTACTTTCACCCACTGAATAAACAAACTCAAAAAAGCATGGAGCAATAACTTGTGAAGCAGTGGCTTACAAACTGGAAAGTTTCCAGTATATTCAGAAAAATTGCTTACGCCAACTTCCTCGTGGTGAGTATCTCCATTTCCGGTACACTGCTAGGATTTTTAATTGGGGATTATTATGAAGAACAAGCACAGCAAAACCTAACTCAAGCCACTCAACAAGAAGAGCTACTTCGTAGCTTAGAAACCTATATTCTTAAACTTCGTGCCCATCCTTATAAATTGATTGGCACAGTCGAACAAGCGCTCTGGTTTCGTTACGAAATTCAGCAGTTTGAACAACACATTGATGATATTAAAAAATTAATCAATCGGCTCAATCAATTGGGAGATATTTCAGGAAGTTCCGCCCAATCTATTGATAAATTTTGTGATGATGCTGAGATAGCCATCGATCTTTATGAAAAACGCTTTCAGGCAATCTGGCCCCAAGTCGATCCCCTGCGATTATCACCGCAAAGCAGAACAGAAGCGCAACAACAAGTTTTACTGTCTGTACTCGAAGATGAAACTCAACAAATTGATGTAGAATTCGAGAAATTAAGTAGTCAACTCGATAAACTTATCGACATTTCCCAAGATCGACAAGAAACGGCAAAATTGCAAACAAAACAGGCCAAAATAATACGGAAAATAATTATTTCGATTAGTCTTATTATTTCTACTTCTATGGCATTTATTTTGGCTATTTATACCGGACGAAAAATCGCAAGTCCCATCGAATTAGTGACCAAAACAGCCCAAAAAGTAACCGCAGACTCTAATTATAATCTGGAAGCACCTGTAATGACAAAGGATGAAGTCGGCATTTTAGCTAATGCATTTAATCAACTCATTGTCAAGGTCAAAAAACAGATTTATGAACTCTCAGAATCACAATATTTCTTAGAAAAACGAGTGGAAGAAAGAACTCACGAGCTACAGGACACTTTAGATACTCTGAAAAACACTCAAGCGCAACTAATTCAAACAGAAAAAATGTCGAGTCTAGGAGAAATGGTTGCCGGAGTTGCCCATGAAATCAATAATCCTGTTAGTTTTATCCATGGAAATATTACCCATACCCAGGAATATCTAGATGACCTTTTAGATTTATTGTTCCTGTACCAAGAAGTATATTCAGAGATTAAACCTGAAATTCAAAAAAAAATCGAGGAAATAGACTTGGATTATATTCAATCTGATTTTCCCAAAATCCTAGATTCAATGCGTATGGGAACCCGCCGAATACAGACCATTGTCTCGTCTTTAAGAAATTTCTCACGTTTAGACGAATCAGAAGTCAAGAATGTTAATATTCATGAAGGATTGGATAGCACGTTAATTATTCTCAGTGGCAAAATCAAACCAGAAATTGACATCGTTAAACAATATGGAGAGTTGCCCAAAATTACTTGCTATCCGGCTCAACTCAATCAAGTTTTTCTGAATTTAATTGTCAATGCAATTGATGCACTCTTGAATAGTAATGTAAGACCCAAAAAGATCGGGATTCTAACAGATAGAATTAGCCGCGATCGAGTTCAGGTTAAGATTCAAGATAATGGCCCGGGAATCCCTAAAGACATTCATCATAAAATTTTTAACCCATTTTTTACGACTAAGCCAATTGGTGAAGGAACAGGGTTAGGTTTAGCGATTTCTTATCGTATTATTGAGAAACATCAGGGTACACTTGAGGTTTTTTCTGAAGTGGGTAAAGGTACTACCTTTGAAATTACGCTTCCCATAGAGTCAAGTGTTTTTTAGCTTAATATCTGAAATAGTCCCAGCATCAGGCGATCGCCCCATTAGCAGCAATGAGACTCGATGCCGAGGCGATCGCCCAAATCCTCTCCTTACCCGTCGAGACAGTACAAGATTATCTGCAATAAACCATTCATTAAGCTTGCAGTTCATCCAAACGGGTGAGAACTTCTTGGGAATGAATGGCAGGACGAACGCCAGTAAACGTGGCGCGGAGAATGCCATCGGGGTCGATAATAAAGGTATGGCGCATGGAGATAAACCGTAACCAGGAACCATAGGCTTTGCTCACTGCCCCAGTGGTATCGGCTAAGAGAGGAAATTTTAAGCCTTCACTGTCGCAAAAATCAGCATGGGATTTAATGTCATCGGCGCTAATGCCCAAAATTTGCGTATTGCGCTCTCGGTATTCGGGTAAATCTTGTTGAAAGCGCCGCGCTTCTAGGGTGCAACCGGGGGTAAAGTCGGCGGGGTAGAAGTACACCACTACCCATTTTCCTTGGTAGTCGGAAAGGGATATTTCCCCATCTCCGGTATTAGTGGGGAGTTGGAAGGAGGGGGCAGGTTGCCCAATTTTGGGGAGTTTACCGCCTAGGGCAAAGGTAGGTGCTGCCAAGGGTAGGGAGAGCGCCAGGAGCAGGAAACTGGTGAGGATGAGGCGCAAGAGCGATCGCCGATGCAATGGATTCATGGGTATGCATGTTTAATAAGAGTTCAATTGCACACTGTAGCAGTTTCTTTCTGAGGAGAGGGGGTGTACTCTTAAAAGTGGTGTACCCTAAAGGCAAGTCAATCGTGGCTCAAACCTATCGTGCGAAAATTTTTGTCACCCTGCGCCCATCCGTTCTCGATCCGGCGGGGGTTGCAGTAGAGTCGGGCTTAAAAGAGTTGGGATATGAAACCGTAGAAGGGGTGAGAATTGGTAAATATATTGATTTGAAACTGCAAGCGGAGGGAGAAAAAGAGGCTCAGGAGCAGCTCGATCAAATGTGCGATCGCCTGTTAGCCAATCCTGTGATTGAAAATTATCGTTTTGATTTGATTCCAGAATAGGGGGATACGTGATGAAGTTTGGGGTGGTGGTTTTTCCTGGTTCTAACTGCGATCGCGATATGGTGTATGTGCTGCGCGATGTTTTAGGTTGCCCAACCCAGTTAATTTGGCATCAGGCAACCATGTTAGACGATGTGGATGGGGTGGTACTGCCAGGGGGATTTAGCTATGGGGATTATTTGCGCTGCGGGGCGATCGCCCGATTTTCTCCCATTATGGGGGCGATCGTCGAACATGCCAACCAAGGCAAGCTCGTCTTTGGCATCTGTAACGGGTTTCAGGTGCTAACCGAGGTGGGATTATTACCGGGAGCCTTAACGCGCAATCAAGGGCTTCATTTTATCTGCGATCGCATCACCTTGAAAGTAGAAAACAATCAAACCCCCTTTACCCATTTATACGCCCAAGATCAAAGGGTAACCCTCCCCATCGCTCACGGAGAAGGGCGCTATTATGCCGATCCCGAAACCCTCGCCCAACTCGAAGAAAACCAGCAAGTTCTCTTTCGCTATGTAAACGAAAATCCCAATGGTTCCCTCAAGGATATCGCCGGAATTTGTAATCGACAAGGCAATGTCATGGGCATGATGCCTCACCCCGAACGTGCCAGCGATCCTATCTTAGGAGGAACCGATGGATTAGCCCTATTCAAGAGTATTTTGGAAATAGCAAAAGCTTAGAAGTAGGCTGGGCAATACCCACCTTACTTCTTGCAGCACTATATATACTTTTGCACAATATATTCAATACTTTCTACTTCAAAATTTGCTGCCAAATCTTCCAACTGCATGACAAAATCTTGATAACTGGAATCGAGTTCTCTAAGTCGATCGAGTTCTGCTTTAATATCTTCAATGTCTCCAATTTTAGCCGCATAATACAATTGTTTTAATTCAGTGGATTCAGGTATTTTTTGTTCCCTAATTGGAGCCGGTTCAAGGGAATTACTTCCTTCTGTTTCTATGTCCTGAGTTTCATAAATCCATTCTAAATGTAAATAATGCTCTAATTTTCCTAACAATTCATCAATTTGAATCGGTTTAGATAAACAATCATTAGCACCTGACTCTAAGAATTGAGCTTGATCTGACTCAAAAGCTCGAACCGATGAAATTAAAATAATCGTCTTTTCAAATTGGGGCGATCGCCGTAAATGACGAATCATCTCTAACCCATCCATTACCGGCATTCCCACATCACTAATAATTAACTGTGGATTAAATTTTTTTACCCTATCTAAACCTTCCTTTCCATTTTCTGCTTCAGCTAACTCGAAACCTAAAGGAGATAAAATTTCCATAAGAATCCCCCGATTTTGCCAGCGATTATCAACGATTAAAATACGGGGTGGTTTTCCTTTAATATGAATTGGATTCCCCCTGAATTCTTTGGTTGGATCACTGAATTTATGACCTTTTTTAAAATTCAGATCGATCTGAAACTTACTCCCTTGCCCCAGTTTACTGGTTACTGTCATCTCCCCTTCCATTAAATTAATGATTTGCTGTGTAATTGCCAAGCCCAAACCGGTTCCTTCTGCATTCTGACTTTTACTCCCCACTTGCTCAAAGGGTAAAAAAATAGTATTCAACTGCTCTGTCGTCATCCCGACTCCAGTGTCTTCGATAGTAAAGGCGAGGGGGTAAATTTCTGAATCAGAATCTAAATCAACCACGGGTGTCCGGTAATAAATATGGAAAATCACTCCCCCTTGATGGGTAAACTTAATGGCATTACCAATTAAATTAATCAAAACTTGTCTGAGGCGTTTTTCATCAAAATATAGATTTTCTGGTAATTTATTATCCGTTTGATACACAAATTCAATATTTTTTTGTTCTGCCTTGATGCGACAAATTTCAGCCACACCCATTAAAAAGGATTGAAAATGAACATCGGTGGGGTTTAAGTCCATTTTGCGGGCTTCTATTTTCGCTAAATCGAGAATATCATTAATTAAATTGAGTAAATGCGTGCCACATTGATTGATAATGTTGATGCTATTAATTTGCTGAGAATTTAAGCTGGAATCTCTGGCCAGAATTTGACTATAGCCGAGAATTCCATTTAAGGGGGTGCGTAATTCATGGCTCATATTGGCAAGAAATTCACTTTTGGCTTTATTGGCATCATCTGCCGCGAGTTTAGCTGCTTGTAATTCTTGGGTGCGTTCGGTAACTTTTTCTTCTAGGGTGTGTAGATATTCTTGCAGTTGGTGTTGGGATTTTTTGAGGTTACTCCAGAGGGTATAGCTGGTTTCTAGTAGTGCAGAGCTGGTTAAGGCTAAAAAGGAGGGAATGAGGGGTATCCACCAGCCATACAGAAAGAGAATGTAACTGAGGGTGATAACGCTGGCGGCACTGAGGAGAAAGGTAAGGGTTGTTCGTCCAATATAAAGTTTCGCAATATCGTCAATTAAGCGCCATTGACTGATACATTGGGCCCCAATGATAGACCAGGAGAAAATCCATAGATATTCCCAAATATCGGGCCAGGTTTTGATGGGTAAGCGGCCATCGATCGCCCCACTTACGATCTGACTGATGAAATTGGCGTTGACTTCTACCCCTGCCATGGCTTGGGGAATGCCTTGAATTTCGCTACTATAGGGGGTTAAAACGGATTCTTTTAAGCTTTTAGCGGTTGAACCAATTAAGACGATGCGATCGCGCATTAAATCTTCAGGAATGCGCTCTTCTAGGACATCCATCAAGGAAACGGTGGTAAAACTGCCGGGTTTGCCGCGATAATTCAAAATGATCTGATACCCGGCATCATGGCTGCGAATATAGGCTCCATCGTTCTGGGAAAAGGGGTAAAATTTGGCTTCACCTAGGGTAATCTGAAAATCTGCGGCGATCGCGGGCAGAATATCTTCCTGTTCTAGGTACAATAGGGCCAGACGAAATCCTAAACTGAAGATTGTATTGCCCTCGGTATCATCGAGATAGAGAAACCCCCGGCGAATTTTACCATCTACATCCCAGGGAAAGTCATTGGCACTAATTTGACCGAGTTCGGCTAAAACGGGAGGGGGGGCGATCGCCAAACCATCCGTTTCTCCGACGACTTTTTCAATGCCAATTAAGTTGGGAGTCTCTCGAAATAAGGTGCTTAACTGTTCATACCCTGGTTCAACGGGTAAGTTTCGGTATAAATTTAAGCCAATTGCGGTGGGGTTTTGGGCTTTTATCTGGTGTAATACTTGGGTTAAGATGGCATCGGAGATCGGCCAAGTGCCGATGGCTTGGATATCTGCTTCATTAATGCCAACAATAATAATGCGATCGTCTCTAACTTCTACTGGACGCAAGCGAAACCCTTGATCCAATGCCGATAATTCTAAAGGTTGCAAGATTCCCGTCAAGCGAATACCAACGATCGCTCCCGTCATGCTAGTCGCAGTGAGCAAGACTTTACCCCATCGCTTGATTATGCTGCTCAACTTTGCCTGCATCCCTTCAACCTACAAATTAAGGACTTTTCCCACCATAGGTTCCTCTTGACGCTCTATGGAGGGTTAGCAACCCTATCGTCACCCTTATCTTCCAGTTTACTGCTGCTATCATACAGTTAACGGTTAAGAGTGGCTCACGGAAAATGTAAGTTGGGTTAATGCCAGCTAATTGAACGAAAAATCAGGGGTTAAGAACAATTCAATCTAAGCAAAGTATTTTTAAATACAAAAAAAAAGAGAGTCATTCATCTGACTCATGAAGGAATGGAGAAGGAATGGAGAAAGAATCAGGGCTGAGGTTTGGCGATCCAAGGATCATCCACATAAGCAGCATTTACAATTGTTGCCGTCCGCATCACAGCATTGGCAACATTCGATCGCTATGTCGGGTTTCATCACGTTTGGATTTTGCTGGGAACAGCCCAAAGCATTGATAATGGTAGCAACCAAAAGAATTGGGATCAGTTTCGGTAGATGATTCATTGTGTTTATGCACCCTTGAACTCTTAATATCTTAACTTTACCCCCTTTTTCCTGAAGTGACATAGGGGGAGAAACCACTTATTCAAAAGTATTGATTCTTTCTGCTCAAAAGACTCGACCACCCATTCCCCTAAGCGGCTCTTGTACCGATGACTATGAACTCATCCGAAATTATTGCTCTTCACGTGAAAAACAAAGCCGATCGCCTCGATCGCTATTTGTCGGAGCAGTTAGCGGATTTTTCTCGCTCCCGGCTCCAGAAATTGATCGATCGCGGTCAGGTGAAGGTGAATGAACAGGTGTGTCAACTGAAGAAAATGCCCCTACAACCGGGCGATCGCATCACCATAGAGTTGCCCCCACCGCAACCGGTTGACCTGATCCCAGAAGATATGCCTCTGGATATTCTCTATGAAGACGATCAAATCTTGATTGTAAATAAACCGGCTGGCTTAGTCGTACATCCTTCCGCCGGTCATGAAACGGGGACATTAGTCCATGGCATTTTAGCCCATTGTCCCGACTTGAAAGGCATTGGCGGCGAGCAACGGCCGGGAATTGTCCATCGACTGGATAAGGATACCACCGGCGCTCTGGCGATCGCCAAAACCGAAACCGCTCTTTATCATCTGCAAGCGCAACTGAAAGACAAAACTGCTCGTCGCGACTATCTCGGTATTGTCCATGGTTCCCCCACCACCAAGAGCGGAACCGTGAACCAACCCATTGGCAGACATCCTGGCGATCGCCAAAAAATGGCGATCGTCCCCCTTGAAAAAGGCGGCCGAGCTTCCATCACCCATTGGCAAGTCCAAGAGCGACTCGGTAACTATACCCTCCTCCACTTCCAACTCGAAACCGGTCGTACCCATCAAATTCGCGTCCACAGCGCCTTTATCGGTCATCCTCTCGTGGGAGATGCCACCTATAGCCGCAATCGCTCTGTAGGGGTTAATCTCTCTGGACAAGCCCTCCACGCCTGGAGACTGCGCCTACACCATCCCACAAAAAAGGAGTGGATAGAAGCAATTGCTCCTCCACCCCCAGAATTTAACAAACTTTTACAAGTCCTCAGACAAAGATTAGCGCTTCCGATAAGGAGCAGCGATGGGCAGATTCGCAGTTGAAACTCGCCCGCCTGGTTTACCCTGGGCACTAGGAATGGACTTAGCCATATCCAAGAAATTCACAGGACTGCCAGCAGATGGTGTTTTCTCTTGGGGCGTAAACTTGCGGATTTGGTTTTGCCAAACCGTTTGGGGGAAGCCCAACTGAGAACGGTGATAGGCTCCATAGCGAGGAGTCTTCAGGTTAAAAGGAGTCTCTCCCATTTGTCGTTGGGGAAGAACCCGCCGACGCTGGTAAGGAACTGTGTCATACCCAAAGTTTTCCAGGTATTCATCGCTCTCTAAGAGTTCATCGATGAATCCGGCTACACCTTTGTTTACAATCACGATCGACCAAGCAATTTTTTCCCGCTCGCTGTATACATCGCGGCCTAACAAGCGTTGGACGCAGATTTCTACAAAACGGTAGTTGCTATTGGTTTCAAAGTTCCGGCGCATAAAAGGCTCGGATGTCACTAAACCTTTTACAAAATCCCGAACGGTGATTTGACCATACCGGAGTTGAGACTCTAGAGCGGTTTGTCTATTTTGCTTGAGCATTTGGTGTTCGCTATAAACCTGGCGATAGGCAGCCCAGATTAATTCATCCAGGCCACTGCCAGAGAGCAGATCTTCCGTGGAATAAACAATGGGTTGCTCTTCGGAACCGGTTTCATAGCCGGAAACACGCACATTTTGACTTTTTGGAGAGTAGTTTAATAAAGGAATTGCCACCTTGATATATCTCCCGAATCTTAGAAAAACTTACATTCCTTAACTGTTTACTATATATCAAACTTTGGCCCAACTTGTAGAAATATTTCTAGAGAAATCGGTAGAGTAATTGAGGATTTAATGCAAGGAATCTTAATATTTTTTAATATAAGAGACAGGGCTATCAGGCTCGATTCACTGCATTCGATCGATCATTCGATACTGGATGGCTTCAGCGATATGGGCAGATTGCAAGGTGTCCTGACCGGCTAAATCGGCGATCGTCCGGGCGACTTTGAGGATGCGATCGGTTCCCCTAGCGGATAATCCTAACTTGCGAATGGCTCCTTCTAGGAGTTGCCCACAGGCGGCATCGAGTTGACACCACTGGCGCAGATGGGTGGTTTGCATATGGGCATTGCAATGCAGAGTGGGATCATCTTGGAATCTCAAGCGAGCGCGATCGCGGGCCATTTTAACCCGTTCGAGTACGGCTGCTGACGGTTCCCCCATATTCTGTTGAGTGATTTCTTCGGGTTTGAGGCGGTTAACGGCAACTTGTAGATCGATGCGATCGAGTAATGGGCCGGATAATTTTGCCCAGTAATTGATCCGTTGGCGAGCAGAGCAGGTACAGGCTTGCAGAGAGTCGCCGTAATAGCCACAGGGACAAGGATTCGTCGAAGCAATCAGGGTAAACTGGGCGGGAAAGGTGACAGTTTGACGAGCGCGGGAAATGGTCACTTCGCCATCTTCGAGGGGTTGGCGCAGGAATTCGAGAACATTGCGCTTAAATTCACTTAATTCATCGAGAAAAAGTATACCCCCGTGGGCCAGGGAAATTTCACCGGGTCGCGGATAGCTGCCCCCGCCCACTAGGGATACACCAGAGGCGGAATGGTGGGGAGAGCGAAAGGGGCGATCGCCCACTAAAGAGCCTCTATTTTTCAATAAACCGGCTACGGAATGAATCTGGGTCACTTCCAGGGCTTCATCAAGGCTCAAGGGCGGCAAAATCCCTGGTAAACGCCGCGCTAACATAGTTTTCCCACTGCCTGGAGGGCCGACAAAGATTAAATTATGACCGCCAGCCGCCGCAATTTCTAGGGCGCGGCGACCATGGACTTGGCCTTTGACATCCTGAAGATCCAAGCCCTTCGCAGGGGAATTTGACCACAGTTTCACCCCATCAAATTCTACTGGTTGGTAGCGATCGGGTTGACTGAGGAAATCTCCAACTTCCGAAAGTTGCTTAAATCCATACACCTTTAAGCCACTGACAAGGGCGGCTTCTTGCACATTATCTTCGGGAACAACCAACCCCGTAATGTTTAATTTTTCCGCAGCCGCCGCGATCGGCAACACCCCAGCCACCGGGCGCAAACTCCCATCTAGAGACACTTCCCCCAGAAATAAATAATCTCCGAGTAACTGAGGATTCACCTGTTCCGAAGCAGCTAAAATGCCAATACTAATCGGTAAATCAAAGCTCGGCCCTTCCTTGCGTAAATCTGCGGGAGTCAAATTAATCACAATTTTTCGCATAGGAAAAGCATATCCCGAATTTCGCACGGTTGCCTTCACCCTTTCCCGCGACTCTTGCACGGCTGTATCGGGTAATCCAACCACCACGATCGCCGGTAAGCCCCCAGATACATCTACTTCAACCCCCACCTTAATGGCGTTGATTCCGACTAGGGATGCACTCCAAACTCTAGCTAACATAGGTCATGGGTAATGGGTAATGGGTAATGGGTAATGGGTAATTGGGCCTCACCATGTTACCGTGTCTCTCTATCCCCCGATTAATCTACTTCAGTGGGTTTATTTTGTCGTACAGTTTCGATCAAAGAACCGATCGCAAAACCCGCAGACGCGCCAATGATTGCATAGGTACGAGGCGCTCGCGATCGACTAAATCCTTGAGAAAATTCGGGTCGATGGGTTAAATCACAACATTGAAATTGTCGTTGAGACAATTTCGACACCGATAAACCAAACACAATACCCACTAAAGCCGTGACGACTCCGGAAAACAGAATTAATCTCAGATTCATGACTGTTCCTCCCTTTTTCATACCCTACCTTCGTTATACCAAAACAGGGGTTAAAAATGCCCCTGTTCTCAATAGCTCTTAACACAATGGGAAGAAACTTATCTTACATGCCACAGCGAATCATGCGGGCAAAGAAATAGGTAGCCATTTTTCCCCCATAGGGCGATCGCCACCATCCCGAAGGGTGAGACCCCCCAGGCGCATCCAAACTAAAATCCAGATTCTCCAAGGGCAAAAACTTACCCTCCTTAAACCAACCCACCTTAGCGGCAGTTTTCTCCAAAACCTTCATATCCACTTTAGAAATATCATCATTTCCGCCCTCTTCCAGATACAGTTGTTTCTGCACGCTAAAACCGAACTTACCCTCACTATATTTAAGCCACAGGCGATCGATCACCCGAATCACACTACAGGGACACATCAGCACATTATCCGGCGTAAGTTTATCATGACGGGTTTGCCCCATAGCCTCTAACATCAAAGCCGTAGTTTCTTCATCTGCTTCCTTCCAGTGGCCAGCACTTAAACAATCGCGCAACTTACCATAACGCTCCACATCCGTCACAACATTGAGTAAATTTTCCACCTGTTCTTCTAATTCGCTCACTCTTTGGGGTAAGGACGTTAAACCACTCAACTGAGCGATTTGGGTTTCCAATTCAGAAACACGAGCTTCTAAATCAGGCGTTTGGGGTTGATTCGAGGGTTCGTTAGCCATAGGATTGAAATCAGTTGAGGATTATAGCGCCGTATTGTACCATTTACCTTTCCATTCTACTTTTTTAGACTTCTCGATCGTTGTCACGACTCGAATCTTCTATTTTACCCTTAATCGGTAGTTCAATAATAAAAGCCGTGTGGTCTCCCGGTAAAGATTCACAGGTTAAGCGTCCTCCATGTTGCTCAACAACAATTTGATGGCTAATCGCTAACCCTAATCCTTGAGAATTACGGCCTAGTTTAGTCGTAAAAAACGGATCGAATATCTGCGATCGCATCTCCTCAGAAATCTCCACCCCATTATTTTCAATCGCAATGTGTACATGATGTTCATCTGCAAGTTTCGTTTCAATCCAAACCGTAGGCTCAATCGTTTCCTGTGCGTCCTCTATCGCCTCAATTGCATTATTAAATAAATTCAGAAAAACCTGATTCAAATCCCTAGGACAACCCATAATGTTAGGGATATTACCATAATTCTTCACCCATTTAATCGGTTGAATATTGCGAGACTCTAGATCGTATTGAATCAAAGTCAAAGTGCTTTCAATTTCTTGATTAATGCCCAACCATTTGATATCAGATTCATCCAGATGGGAAAACTTTTGCAAGGTTAAAACAATAGAACGAATCCGATCCGCTCCATGATACATGGATTGCATTAAATCTCTTAAGTCAGATTCCAGGAATTCAAAATCCAGTTCTTGTAATGGATTTTCAGCATTTTGGAGAGAATCTGGGTCGTGTTTTTGATAAAAATTAATAACATTTAACAAGCTATCAATGTACTCATTGGCCGGTTCTAAGTTGCTATAAATAAAACTGATCGGATTATTGATTTGATGGGCAACCCCAGAGACCAACTCAGCCAAACTCGACATTTTTTCCTTTTGGATTAATTGGGCTTGAGTGAATTTCAATTTCATCAAAGCTTCTTCTAACTCCTGATTGCGATCGCGCAAATCATTGGTAAGTCGTTGTAACTCTAATTGATGATTAATCCTGGCTAATACTTCTTCCACAGCAAACGGTTTCGTAACATAATCAACACCTCCAACTTGAAACGCCTTAATTTTATCCCTAGCTTGATCTAAAGCGCTAATAAAAATAACAGGAACATGGCGAGTTTTTTCGGATTTTTTTAACTGCTGACAGACCTGATAGCCATCCATATCTGGCATGTTAACATCAAGTAAAATTAGATGGGGAAGTTTCTTGTCCGTTGCCAACAATGCCATATTTCCATTCAAGGCTTTACGCACATTGTAATGACGCTCCTCTAGCATGTCCGCGAGTAAGCGGAGATTAACCGGTGTATCATCGACAATTAAAATATCAATTTGATTGGGTTCAGTTGCAGATAAAATCATAGTTAGGGTTTACGATTTTGACAGGGTTCATTTCTAGAGTGAATTAGACAAGCTATGGCTTAATTAATTCCAAGATCAGATCGAATCGGAAATCAATCGCCATAGTTGTCAGCTCTGAAGCAAGCATCGCTTGTTCGGCAGGGATTTCATCAATTAAGTCAAGAATAATTTTGTCACTCCCTTGACAGGCTGCATTATAAATCTGTTCAATCCATTCTGGAGACATTTGGGATAGGGCAACCTTATTCGCTTCTGCTTCTTCTGCTTCTTCTGCTTCTGAGCTAGAGTCATCATCGAAGGATTCAGGAGATGGTTCTACGACTCTACTTTCCTCTTGCTCATAGAGATACATGACTCCTAAATGTTGATGAATGATATCTAATACATTCTCTTTTTGGAAGGGTTTGCGGACAAAATCATGAAAGCCAGCGACAAGAACAGTATGGCGAGTTTCCTCAAATACACTAGCGCTGATGGCAATAATGGGAATGGCATGGAGTTGAGGATTGTCCTGTTGTTTCTGTTGAATTTCGCTTAGAGCTTCGTAGCCATCCATTTGTGGCATTTGTAAATCCATAAAGATTAAGTCAGGATGCCAAGATTCCCAGACTTTAACGCCTTCCCTACCGTTCGTGGCAATTTTGACGGTAAAACCCACCTGCTCTAGCAGCTCCGATAATAACAAGCGATTAGCTGGATTGTCTTCCACAATTAAAATTTGATAGCTAGGTTCATGGGCAGCTAATCCAATAATCCGTCCGTTTTTTTCTTCCTTGGATATGGATTCGGAAATGATGGGAGTGACGGGAATGATAAAGCTAAATTTTGCTCCTTGATCTAAACCACTTTCTACGGTGATTTCACCTCTCATCAATTCCACAAACTGTTGACTGATGGGCAATCCGAGGCCGGTTCCTTCTTCTGAGGCAATACCGGTTTGGGTTTGCTCGAAGGCTTGAAATAATTTATGTTGTTCTTCTGGGGCAATGCCTGGCCCGGTGTCTTGGACTTCAAAGCAGAGACTGAGGTTTTCTGGGTGGGTGATGGGCTGAACTCGTAAGGTAACTGAGCCTGTTTGAGTGAATTTGATGGCATTGCTCAATAAGTTGATTAACACTTGCCGCAGTTTACCCTCGTCTGTGCGAATGGTTTGGGGAACATCGGCAGCTATATTAAATTGTAAGTCTAAAGATTTAGCCGAGGCTTTGAGACCTAACATTTCCTGTAGGGTGTTGAGCAACTGATGTAAGTTGAAATCGTTTTCTCGGAGGACGGTGCGCCCGGCTTCAATTTTGGACATTTCTAATATGTCGTTAATCAGGGCGAGGAGATGTTCTCCTGAGCGATTAATAATCTCGATATATTGATGGTATTTTTGCGGGAGGGATGGGTTGGCAGCCATGAGTTGAGTAAAGCCTAAAATGGCGTTGAGGGGGGTACGCAGTTCATGACTCATGTTGGCGAGAAATTCACTTTTGGCGCGATTGGCGCTATCTGCGGCTTCTTTGGCTTGGGTGAGTTCTTGGGCTTGCTGTTGGATTTGCTCGAAGAGTTCGGCTTGCTGGACGGCAATGCCCAATTGATTGCTAATTTTGGAGAAAATGGTTAGTTCTGGGGTTTGCCAAAGTCGGGGGGCAGAGTTTTGGTAGGCGGCGAGTAATCCCCAGAGTTTGTTTTGGGCAAAGATGGGGACGATGAGATAGGCCCTGGCTTGCATTTTCTGCAATAGTTGTAAATAGCATTCGCTAAAGCCTGCGGTTTGGATGTCGGGGACGCAACTACAGGCTATGGTTTCGTAGAATTTGCCGCCTTGGGTTTCTTGTAGATAGGTGTCTTCGATGAAGGGTTCTGAGCTACTGAGTCGGCAGTCTTGGCTATGGGTGGTTTGATGGAGTTCGGGTAGGGTTTGCCAGTCGGGGGAGAGCAGGGGTATCCAACCTGGGGCGACGGATTCGGCGACGATTTCGCCGCTCCAGTCGGGGTTAAAGCGATAGACGAGGAGGCGATCGCATTCAAGAGCTAAACGCAGTTCTTGGGTGGTAGTCTGAAAAATAGCCCGTACATCTAGAGTGCGGCGCATTTGCTCCAGAATATGGCTGATGGTTCTCTGCCGTTCGGCGATTTTTTGCAGGGTATTATTGGCTCGTTCTAAGTCGGCGGTACGTTCGGCAATGCGCTGTTCGAGTTCGGCTTTGGCTTGGGTGAGGGCTTGGGTGGCTTCTTGCCGTTGTAGTTCGGCGGCGGCACGAGCGGCGAAGACTCGCAGGAGTCCTTGGGTGCGATCGTCTTTGGGTAGGGGTTTGGAATCGACAATGCAGAGGTTACCGATCGCCCGATCCTGTTCATTAATTAGGGGTACGCCTAAATAACTGACGGCGTTTATGGGTTCAAGGAGGGAGTCTTCTGGAAAGAGGGCTTGTAGATTGTCGCCATACCAACAGGGTTTACCCTGCTCAATGACAACTTGGCAGGGAGTGGCAGCGAGGGGATACTCGATGTTATTTTGCAGTTGACCGTCTATCCACAGGGCTAGGGTTTGTAGATTTTGCTCGATTTTTTGGCCGATCGCCACATAATGGACATTGAGGGCGATCGCTAAATGCTCGACTAAGGCGGGGAAAAATTGCTCGCCGGTAACAGCAGCCGTTCCAGCAATAATGCTGCTTAAGATCTCTTCAGTGCGCTGGCGTTGCCCAATTTCTGCTTGTAGCTCTTGATTGATTTGTTCGAGTTCTTCTGGAGTTTTCAGAGACAGGAACTGGGGCAGCAGAACCACCATTTCGGCGGCTGTCCAACAGGAAACTAGGGCAGTGATCGCCCGTTCTATACCAGAGAGCCAATAGGCGGGATGCCAGAGCGTCCAAATATCCAACAGATGTCCGATGCCGCAGCAAATGATAAAGGCTCCAAACAGGTAAAACACCCCCATGAAGGGCATCCGCCGTTTGTGGACGAAGTAAATCAGGAGGGCAGGAATGGAGAAATAGGCGATCGCAATCAACCCATCGCTCACCACATGCAGCCAAATTAACGGAGTTTGCCACAAATAACAAGAGCCATGGGGCATATATTGGCTCGGAGAGAAAACATTTTGTAAAACATTGGAGATAGACATTATTGTTGGGAGCGAAGAAACAAAGAAACCGCCTAATTGATGTATTCTATCCAAAAACAGTCTATTCTGACTAAAGTCTAGAGTCAAATCCCTATGTCCCACACCCGTAAAAAACACTTAATTCTTGGAGCAGGTTTTATCGGACTCGGTATTGCCAGATCCCTTAAATCCGCCCAAATTTCCTACGATCAAGTCGATGCCAGCGATGATATTGGCGGAAATTGGTATCACGGAGTCTATGAAACCGCCCATATTATTTCCTCTCGAAAAGTCACCCAATTTTCCCAGTTTCCCATGCCCGATGACTATCCCGACTTTCCCAGTGCCGCCCAAATGTTAGCCTATCTGCGTAATTTTGCAGACCATTATCAACTACGAAAAAACATCGAACTCAACCGCACAGTTACCGCCATTTATCCCATACAACATAACCTTTGGCGCGTCATTTTTGCCAACGAAGAAGAACGAACCTACAAAGGCATCTTAATCTGCAATGGTCATCACTGGTGCAAGCGTTTTCCCGAATTTCAGGGAAAATTGAATGCAGAAATGATCCATTCTAAAGACTACAAAAATCCCGACCAACTGCGCGGTAAACGAGTCCTCGTTATTGGTGGAGGAAACTCCGGTTGTGATATTGCCGCCGAAGCCGCACGAGTGGCCGAAAAATCCTTTTTGAGCTTGCGTGACTCCGTTTGGTTTATTCCCAAAACCTTTGCCGGAATTCCAGTCGTTAATCTCGTTCAATGGTGGATGCCAGAATGGGTACAGCGAGCCATGGCTCATACTATTATTAACTTTACCTTTGGCCCCCATAAACACTATGACTTACCTAAACCTAACCATCGCCTATTTAGCAAACATCCCACTATCAATAATGAAGTGCCTTACTACATCAAGCAAGGAAAAATCATACCCAAACCCGGTATTGACCACTTCCATGACTCTACCGTAGAATTTATAGATGGTAGTTCAGAAAATATTGATTTGATTGTTTGCGCGACTGGTTATCATCTCGCCTATCCCTTTTTGCCTCCCGAACTGCAACGAATAAAAGGCGCAACTGTTCAATGTTATGCCGGTACTTTTCTAGACGATTATAAAGGTATTTACTATATTGGTTGGGGACAAGCGCGAGGCGGTGTCGGTTCAATTATTGGCGCTTACAGTCAGTTTTTAATCCAATGTTTACAGTTGCAAGAAGAAATCAAAATCCCCCTTGGGTTAGTCTTCAAAAAAATGGGGCAAGACTTACCCAAAACTCACCTATCCGATCCCCAAACTGTCTTCAGACAGTTAACATTAGCAAAAACCGCTTTTCCCCTAATTCGCAAATTTGCCCATACTCTGGATTCCCAGTACCCTGAATTTGAGAATCAAGTTTTACCCGAAAAAGTTGTTATATCAAATCCGGTTTCCGCAAGCGGACATGAAAATGGGTATAACTAGCGGGCAAGATGCCCGCACTCTCTCAATCGATGGATATTACTGGAGTGGGAGCATCTTGCTCCCTACATTGTTAATTCGGGTATTTCCGCCTCCTCTCCTCTATTGTCTCATTTTAGTGCGCTCAAGCTACTAGGATGGTTTGCTGTCGATTTACCCATTACCAGCACAAAGCACTTAAGATCGCAATCGTCCTGACCTTAGAATACTGAAAACTAGCCATAAGCCAATTAAACTAGCGACTCCAAATAAGACGGCACTGAGTAAAGAAAGTTGGGGACTTTGGGCGTTGTTGGAAATAATGGCTGCTCCCATAATGAGGGAACCGACGAGAATACTAAAGGAGAGACGGTTGGCGGAGTCGTCAATACTGCGCCTGAGTCGTTCTAGGTCTTTAACGTAGATATTCCAATTGAGGGTTTCTGAGGTTAGGCGGTCTAGAAAAAGTTCGATTAGACGAGGAGATTGTAAGGAGAGACTTTTGACATCGAGGGCAGTTCTGAGCAGGGTTTGAATCGGTTTGTCTCCGAGCAATTGGCGCTGGAAAATATCGGTGATTAGGGGTTTGATTTGGTCAAGTAAATTGACTTGGGGATTAAAGCCTCTGGCGACTCCTTCTAAATTGGCCAAAGATTTGGCATAGAGTCCCATGTTACCGGGGAGGCGAATTTTGTTGTTTCGGGCAACTTCGAGAATTTCATAGAAGACTTCGCTAAAGTTAATTTCGCTCAAATTAACGTTATAGTATTTGCGAAGCATCCGCGTATAGTCGGCTTCTAAACGACTGAGATTCACGGGTTGATTGGATTCGGCTAAATCTAGGGTGAGTTGGGCGCAGCGCTGGGCATCAATATCGACGATCGCCAGCAACATTTCCGTTAAAATTTGTTGGGTGCGCGGATCGACTCGCCCAATCATGCCACAGTCTAACAGGGCAACGCGGCCATCATTGAGTAAGAAGATGTTGCCCGGATGGGGGTCGGCATGAAAGAAGCCGTTAATATAAATTTGTTGAAAGAAGGCGCGGAATAAGATACTGGTTACTTGGTCTCGTTTTTGCTCAACCGATAGGGTGGGAGTGACAAATGGGGTGAGGTCGGCTCTCAGTAGGGGTTTACCTTCTAGCCATTCTAAAACCAGCAATTTTTCACTGGTATAGTCCCAGTAGACTTGGGGAATAACAAGTTGTTTGGGGTCAAACCAGCGACTGGTGGATAAATTTTCTTGCATTTGTGTGGTGAAATGCCCTTCTTTGGTGAAGTCCAATTCATCCCGCAAGGCTTTGGTAAATTCCTCTGCGAGGGCAACTAAATCATAGTCTTGACCAAAGTCTCCTAATGATGCGAGTTCGGCTAATCCTTTAATCAGGGCCATGTCTTGCTCGACGATGCGACCAATACCGGGGCGTTGAATTTTTAAGGCCACGTCTTCTCCTGTGTTGAGGGTAGCCCGATGGACTTGCCCCAGGGAACCGGCGGCGATCGCCTCTGGATCGATTTTGGGAAAGGCTTCTTCTAGGGGAACCGGTAAATTTTGCCGCAGTTGCGCTTCCACTTCTGACCAAGGAACCGGGGGGACATTGGCTTGCAAAGAAGAAAGAGCCGTAATATAACGACCTGGTAGTAAGTCCGGTCGGGTACTGAGCAGTTGTCCTAACTTGACAAATACGGGCCCTAAATCAATCAGAATATTCCGTAAGACGGTGGGAGAAGGTAACTTCGGTTCACCGGGTTGATCCCCTTTGAGTAAACCTCCGATGTAATCCCAACCGTTGCGGAAGACAACTTCTAAGATTTCCCGTTGGCGTGAGCTAGTCTTGGTGAGTGCGAACATAATGGGATTAATTGGGATACTCTTCTAGTTTTAAGGCAAATCCTGGTATTTGGGATTCTCTTTTCCATCATGGACGGCGATCGTAATCTTCTCAGCCGATGGTCACCCCTCAACCCTCTGGATCTCGCAAAGCCCTTCCTCTAATTCTACCCTTTTTAAGGGATACAGACTGGTAAGTGCGTTACCGTCTCGCCCAAGCATTAACCCATTTAGGCGGAGACGAGTCTCAAAAAGTTGTTAAGTTTCCGTAGGGTGCGTTAGCAGGGCATAAATTTTGGGAATTTGCCTTTAATTTTGTTTCCTGCGTAACGCACCAATTTTCCGTATTGTTAACCCTGAACGGTGCGTTATATCAAATCCGTCTGAACACTATAAATTAAAAATCTAGGGAGCGAGACGCTCCCACTACAATAAATTCAAGGGTTTTGGTAGTGCGTTCGCGCAGAAGTAGGGTGCGTTAGCAGGGCATAAATTTTGGGGATTTTCTTTTAATTTTGTTTCCTGCGTAACGCACCAATTTTCGGTATTGTTAACCCTGAACGGTGCGTTATATCAAATCCGTCTGAACACCAGAAGTGTTGAATGTTAAGAATAGATGGAGAAAAAAGCTCTCAAATCTGGTAAGATAGAGAGCAGAAAAAAATAATAACTAATAACTATGTTAGTGAAAGTTCCCCCGTCTGTCAAAAAAATCTTAGCGGCTCTGCCC
>NZ_JAQPOK010000051.1 GCF_030068445.1 Roseofilum halophilum BLCC-M91
TGCTGCACAAAGCACTCAAGGTTCGACTTTACCCAACACCAGAGCAACAAATTCTACTGTCTCAGCACTTTGGCTGTGCTAGATGGTGGTGGAACTACGCTCTAAATAAGTCTATTGAGACTTACAGAGACACTGGGAAAAGCCTTGGTCAGTCAGCACTCAATGCCTTGCTACCAAAGCTCAAAAAAGCAGAAGAGACAGTATGGTTATCTGAATGCTACAGTCAAGTTTTGCAAGCAACAACGCTCAATCTCACAAGTGCCTACAAGAACTTTTTTGCAGGTCGCGCTAGATTCCCTCGTTACAAGTCAAAACATGGCAAGCAATCGATTCAGTATCCTCAAAATGTCAAAGTGCTTAACAAAGTTGTTCAACTTCCTGGCAAAGTTGGTAAGGTTAAAGCCAAGCTACACCGTCAGATTGAAGGAACAATTAAAACAGTAACAGTTAGTTTAGATCCATCAGGAAAATACTTTGCATCAATACTGACTGAAACTGAAGGCGAAAATCCCGCAGTTTCAACGGACTGCAAGGTAATTGGGGTTGACTTAGGATTAACTCATTTTGCTATTACAAGCGATGGTTGCAAAGTCTCTAAGTATGACAATCCCAGGAATTTAGCTAAACATGAAAAAAATCTCAAACGCAAGCAGCAAAAACTAGCCAAAAAACAAAAAGGCAGTAATTCAAGAAACAAAGCTAAAAAGACTCTAGCTAAAGTGTACGAACGGGTGACCAAATTCCGTCAGGATTTTCTACATAAGTTATCAAGAAAACTCGTCAACGAAAACCAAGTTGTTGTAGTAGAGAATCTTAATGTCAAAGGCATGGTACGCAATCATAATTTAGCTAAAGCAATATCTGATGCGGGATGGGGAACTTTTGTCAATTTTCTAGCTTACAAGCTAGAGAAAAAAGGTGGCAAATTGATTGAGATTGACAGATGGTTCCCTAGCTCCAAACTTTGCTCTAATTGCTATTACCAGATTGATAAGTTGCCTCTCGATGTCAGGGAATGGACTTGTCCAAGTTGCGGCACTCGACACGACCGCGACGGTAACGCAGCATCAAACATTAGAGCAGAAGGCATCAGAATACTACAGACGGATGGAACAGCCGTCTCTGCTGATGGAGGGGAAGTAAGACCAAGGTTGGGGCGCAAGTCCGTTCTAAGGCATTCCCCCTTGAAGTCAGAAGCCTACACTATACTCGCTTCGAGTTAGTGTAGGTAGTTCACAAATCAGTTAAGATAAACACTTGCTAAACTGATTTAAGGTTGCCGTTCTACTTTCCTCACTCAATCACTATGACTCCAGAACTCAAACAAACCATTGATAAAGTAATTCAAGAACACAAGATTGTTGTGTTTATGAAGGGCAACAAAATGATGCCCCAATGCGGATTTTCCAATAATGTGGTGCAGATCCTCAATCATCTGGCAGTTCCCTATGAAGACATAGATGTATTGCAAAACGATCAGATTCGCCAGGGGATTAAAGAGTATTCTAACTGGCCAACCATTCCCCAGGTTTATGTTAACGGGGAATTTATTGGCGGCTGTGACATTATGATTGAATTATACCAAAGTGGAGAACTCGCCCAGATGCTGGAAGTGGCGTTAGCGTCCTAGAAGAACTTCCCCATCGATCGATAATCCCCCGGTAGTTATTTCAGGATCGAGCCGATCTCAAAACTATCGGGGGATATATTTTTGTTTTGAAACAACCTACAAACCAGCGATCGCCCATTGTCTCAATGGGCTAGTAAAATTTGGTCTCCGGTTCCGGTAAGGGCATTTCAAAATTGGATCTGTCGCGTAAATACCGATAGGCTTCTTCTTCCAGCCGATGGACTAAATAGGTTTCAATAGAGTTAGAATGTCTTAACGCCGCCAGATAGCCCTCTAAATACATACGCAAATCGTCATAGCGGTATCCTCGATTCCAGAGGTCTACAAGAGCATCAGTAATTTTTTGGTAACAGCGGATGGTTTGAGTATCCTGAAGCATCATAAGGGTTGTCTCCTGAGCATAAACTGAACTTCACCGTTGGGTATCTTAAGGGTCGATCCTTTGGTCTGTTCACTTCCCGATGGGCAAAATCCGGATCGGTCAATCGAAGAATCGCATTGATATTCTTATTTTAACGAATTTCCAGACAAAATCCAGATAGGAAATCAGCTAGAGTTTCGTGAACTTAGCATACCCAACCCCCCCAATTCTGTACCGATCCGGACAAATTAGCCCATGGAATACTCGGTATCCACAACTACAAAAATGTTTATCAAGCTTTGTTAAGGTGGGTGAAGTCCATGCTGCATAGTGTGATAAGGAAATTTAACCGAAGTGGTCTCGATCGGTATTCAGATTATAGAAAGTAACCCCCATCTGCGATCGCTTCTCGGTTGGCACTTACAGCAGGCTGGCTATGGGGTGTATCAATCCGCCGATAGTGCCAGCGCCCGCCATGTCTACATGGTACGAGAACCGACTTTAGTCGTTTTAGATAGTAGTATTTCTGGAGGGCAAGGCTTAGAGCTTTGTCAATGGATTTACAATCAACAGAAATCTTGGATTTTAATGCTCTCTGCTCGCGATGCTGAGACCGATGTCGTCGCTGGACTGCAAGCGGGTGCAGATGATTATCTGACCAAACCGTTTGGAATGCAGGAGTTTATGGCACGGGTGCAAGTACTCATTCGCCGACAGCAAAAACTTACGCCTCCGGCCTATCTTAACTATGGTGACCTGAAGATCGATTTGGTGCAACGGCGGGTGTCTCTCAAGGGAGCAGCCATCGATTTAACTCCCCAAGAATTTAGCCTACTTTATGCCCTCGCTCAAGTGGGAGGACAACCCCTCAGCCGCTCCCAGTTGCTGCAAAGAGCTTGGCCAGATGAAATTGATAACCCTCGGACGGTGGATACCCATGTCCTATCGTTACGGAAGAAAATTGAGATCGATCCCCGCCAACCCCATGTGATTCAAACGGTGCGTAAGGTGGGTTATCGGTTTAATCAAGATGCCCTAGCCCAGCAGAGGCGATCGCCTTATCCCACCCGCTCGCCTTCCCTGTCTGGTCAGCATACATTACCGATGAAACAATCGGAGTAAGGGGGAATGGAGAACAGGCAAAACCGGGCTTTACCCTTTACCTAGTCTCTCATGCAAGTGGCAACTGTTGTAGAGCGGTGGAAATTGTCCAAGCATCCACAGCTAGGAGCAGAAGACTAAAGCCTAATAAAAGGGCATACATCCAGGGTTGGGCAAGAGGTTTGACGTTGCTGGTGTCAATTTCGGTTTTCTCTTGCACTTGGTGAACCAGTTGGGAAAATCCAGCAATTCGCATGGGGAGTAGATAGGCATCCCCAGATTTAGCCAAAAAATAATAGACTAATCCTCCTTGTCCTGTTGTTCTGGGTTTCAAGGACTGGATCTCTGACCAGGGTAAAGACCAATGGCGGTTTTTGGCCCAAAAGACCCAGGAAGCATAGTTAACTTGAATTTGGCGATCGTCTACTGTGACTCTTTCACTGAGCGATCCCCAGAGAATGATAGCTCCTAGGGCAAGGGCCAACCACAGAAGGGTGGGAGAAATTTCGGAGGAGGTTACCCTAGCCAAAATCGGTAAGGGTACAGTGAGGGCAATATAGAGGGTGAATAGGGGGATACGGATGAGGGGGGAAATTCTAAACTGGGATGAGGGTTGCTGGGGGCGATCGCGCATAATTGGGTTGATTGATTCAGGGTAGATATTTTTGTACCACACTCCATCCGGTAATCGAAACCCAGCTAAACCCAATAAACAGGATCGTGTTAGTAATGAGGTGTAGGGGCCGGGCCCAAGGTCTTTGGGGACTGATTTGGGTGGCACTGGTGGCAGAAATGAGGACTAATGCCACCACCAGCAGGCCGGCAAATAGGTGGGAGGAATGACCCAGACTACCGTAATGACCCAAGGTTCCCACAATGCCGATCGCCAGCAGTAAAAGAACTAGAAAGACCAAAATGGAACCGAGAAGATAATGGAGCGATCGCCACCACCCAGGTAAGGGTTGGCGATTTTGCCGACTCCACCAAATTCCGGTTCCACTAATGGCTAATAAGCCATAGGAAAATAGGGCCAGGCCCATTGACCAAGCCGCTATTTTCCAGAGCCATAAAAATGAAGGAAGATCCACAAATGAAAACAGTATTTATTAAAGGTAACCATCTAAAATTTAGAGTTTAACTAAGATGAAGACGAAGGGAAATCAGTTGAGTTAGCCGTAGCTCTCTCCTTCTCCTACTTCTCTTAATCAATCGAAGTTAGAACCGGGGATTTAGTGGGGGTTAAGGTATTGATGACTTTGGGGAGGACTTTAGATCCTTTAAGAATATGCCCCTCCTCTTCCGTGCCTAACTCTTGGAGTTTTAAGCGATCGCAAGGGATTTTATCCGATAAAATTGCGCTGGCCATCATGCCGCAGTGAATTTCCAATAGGGCTTCAGGAACGGATTCAAAGACTAAACGCTGTCCGGGAAAGACGACCCGTTCAAAGTACCAATTTTGAATATTACAGATGCGAGCAACTTGTACTTTACTGGTGGCATTTACATAGCAGCAAAGAATACGATAAGACTGCTCTGGGGGTAGGGGATCGAGAATTTGTGCCATATTCTATGAAAAGATCAAAAATACTGCATATTAGCTTACTTGAATACTCTAACACTTCCGATCCCAACAGGTTGTAAACGCGACTACCATTAACCGTTTTTTAATCTCTATTTTTGGCCTCTCAATCGCAGTCCTACAGACTTTCATAAGGTTTTTCTGTGGAGTTTTCGATTATCATCTCTAATCATTATGATTAGTAAATCTAATGTGAGTCCCGACACCCTGGGCAAAAATTCCCCCTAACAGATGCCAAAACCAATGTTATCGTAAAGTTATGTGAAACATTCTCACAAATCTAGCTTGAGAACAGGAAACGCCCTATGCACGCTACCTCCGTTACTGGCGATCGCCTTCTTTACGTCCGCCTCCCCTGCAATCCCATCTTTCCCATCGGTGTCATCTACCTCGCCGATCACATCCACAAGTGCTTCCCCTCAGTAGAACAACAGATCTTCGACTTGGGAACCGTTCCACCCCTAGACTATAAACAAGCCCTAGACGAGGCGATCGATCGCTTTCGCCCCAACCTGCTGATCTTCTCCTGGCGAGACATTCAAATCTATGCCCCCGTAGGCGGACGTAGTGGGAACCCCCTACAAAACGCCTTTGAATTTTACTACAGCCTCAATCCCTTCATTAAACTGCGGGGCGCTTTGGGCGGTTTGCGATTAGCCACTGCCTACTATGGGGAACTTTGGCGGAATCTGAGCCTGATTAAGCGAGGCTTAAAGCGGGCCAAACAATATCATCCCAATACCCGCTTAGTCGTCGGAGGCGGTGCAGTCAGCGTCTTTTATCAACAACTCGGTCGCTCCCTTCCCCCAGGAACCGTTATTTCCGTTGGCGAAGGAGAAACCCTCCTAGAAAAACTCTTAAAGGATGAAGACATCAGTAGCGAGCGCTGTTATGTCGTCGGGCAAACTGTGCCCCGCGATCGCCTCATTCATGAACCCCCCACCCCCCTGGAAAAAACCGCCTGCGACTATAGCTATATCGAACAAATCTGGCCCGAATTGACCTACTACCTGCAAGACCCCGACTTTTACCTCGGCGTACAAACCAAACGGGGCTGCCCCCATAACTGTTGCTACTGCATCTATACCGTCGTCGAAGGCAAAAAAGTCCGCATTAACCCCGGCGATGAAGTCGTCAAGGAAATGCGCCAACTCTATGACCGGGGAGTACGGAACTTCTGGTTTACCGATGCCCAATTTATTCCCGCTCGTAAATTTATTCCCGATGCGATCGAATTGCTGGAAAAAATCCTCGATGCAGGCTTAACCGACATTCATTGGGCCTCCTATATTCGCGCCGATAACCTCACCCCCGAACTGTGCGATCTGATGGTCAAAACCGGCATGAACTACTTTGAAATCGGCATTACCAGTGGCTCCCAAGAATTAGTTCGCAAAATGCGGATGGGCTATAATCTGCGCGTGGTGTTAGAAAACTGCCGGGACTTAAAAGCAGCCGGTTTTAAGGATCTGGTATCCGTGAATTATTCCTTCAACGTGATTGATGAAACCTATGACACCATTCGCCAAACGATCGCCTATCATCGGGCCCTAGAAGAAATCTTTGGAGCCGATAAAGTGGAACCGGCGATCTTCTTTATCGGGTTACAACCCCATACCCACCTCGAACAATACGCCTTTGACCAAGGCATCCTTAAATCTGACTACGATCCCATGAGTATGATGCCCTGGACGGCCCGCAAATTACTCTGGAATCCGGAACCATTAGGAACGTTTTTTGGCCAAGTTTGTTTAGCCGCATGGCAGCGCAATCCCAATGACTTTGGCCGGGAAGTGATGCAGATATTAGAAGAACGGCTCGGTCGTGCCCCTCTGGATGAGGCTCTGAGCGCTCCCATCACTCCTAAAGCAGGAAGCAGCAAGCAATTAGCCAGCATTGGCTCTTAACAAAATTAACGGTTTACCCATTACCCTTCTGCCCATTACCCATGACCTGGTTTTTCTTAAAGCCAGGTTTTACAATGTAATGCAAGCATTCAAGATTAGTATTTCATAACTAACTGATAAGATAAACCAATGTTAACTGGCTCAATCCTGGAAAAACTGCATACAGCCCACAAAAATACCCAACCCCTTAATTTTGGGGTCTACTATAAAAACACTTTGGTGGCTCTGTGTCATGCCTTAGAAGATTTTATTCTGCAATGTGACGATCGCCCCCTGCTAATTGCGGCGTTCCAGCAGGGTAAATGGTATGAGCAAGAAGCAGAGCGCTATCGAGCCTTAGCCCAGCAGTCCTCGGAAGTGGTAATCTTAGCGACAGAAGAGACGGGCTTTAGCCAACATCCGACCAGTCAATTGCCGAATGTGCAATTGGTCGGCTTAGAGAGTAACGATCCGGTTTGTCAGGAATGGCATTTGATTATCCTTTCGCCCAATTATACGGCGATGGTTCTCTGTCAAGAATTATCGGCTGCCGACTATGGGGTAAAAGGATGGCCAGACAATGACTATGAACGAAAATTTTATGGGTTTTGGACGTTTGAACCCGATTTAGTCAAGGAAGCGGTGGCTTTAGTGGCCGAGCATTTGCAAGACTACGATCGCCAGTTAGCCCAACGGTTGGGCGATCGCCTAGAGACGCTCACTCCCAACCCCCCAGATGCGGATATGCTCAATGGGGTGGTTTCCTCTGTTGTTGATTATCTGCAAACCTGCCAAAACCAACTCAGTCCTTACGCCAGTGACTCTCCTTTATATCAGTTTCAAGACCTGACGGATAACTTGCGCTCGAATAAGGTTCAAGCCTTGTTGCGCATGGCTCAGGTGACCGATCAAGCGGAGTTGAGTAACCCTAATGCAGCGACGGAAGTGGCGACTCTTTCAGAGGTGATGGGACAACTGCTGGATTTACCTGTATGGCAAGTGAAACGCTTGCGGTTAGCAGCGCTCTTGCATCGACTGCCGAGCTTACAAGGTATACCCGAAAGCCTCGATCCTTATCAAAGCAAACGGCAACAAAAGCTTCAGGAGAAGGCCTCTGAGTTACCTAAGCCTTCAATTTTGCGAATTATGCCCCAACTTCAGGCGATCGCCCATATCATTAGCCATCAAACGGAACATTGGGATGGTTCTGGAAAACCGGAAGGTCTGGCCTACGATCAAATCCCGATTGAATCTCGGATTCTGAGTCTAATTGTCACCTTTGAAAACCAGATCCAGGATCGAGAGGTAGAGGACTCGGAAGCGGCGATCGCCGCCTTAGAATACTGCCAATCCCTATCGGGAACCCAATTCGATCCCAAATTGGTAGAAACTTTAACATTGTTACTACGCGGAATCCAACAGGGCTTGCAGGTCTCCAGCCTGACCCCTAAAATTGCGTCAGGCATTTGGTTACTTGATGAACATCAAGCTCCCGTTTCTTCCCTAGAGTCACTCTAACCGATGGAGAAGTTAACATAAGTCAAGCTAATGATTAATCTGATGAATACTAATCTGATGAATACTATGGAATTAGATCTGGTCAGCCTTCGTACTGGACATCTCAAACACCTTCCAGGAGTCAACTTAGAAGATGAAGATCTCCAGGAAGCCGAACTCTCACAAGCCAATTTAGCGGGTGCTAACTTAGTGGGAACAACCCTCTCCTATGCTAACCTCAAAGGAGCAAGACTCGACGGAGCCAATCTGATGGGGGCCAAACTGATCGGGGCCGATCTTCGGGCTAATTTACTCGGATCAAACCTGATGCAAGCCGATCTCACCCAAGCCGACTTACGAGGAAGTAACCTTAGAGGGGCGAATCTCATGGGGTCTACCTTAACTCAAGCCTCTTTAGCAGGAGCTTTCCTGAGTGGAGTCAACTTGATGGGGGTGAACCTCCAAGGTGCAGATCTGCGAGGTAGCGACTTGCGAGGGGCGAATTTAAATAACGCTAACCTCAAAGGGGTCGATTTAAGCTATGCCGATCTTCAAGGAGCCAGTTTAACTCAAGCCAATCTAGAAGAAGCGGACTTACGCGGTGCGAATTTGATCGGTGCTAATTTCCGAGAAGCCCATTTACTCTGTGCGGAATTAGAGGGTGCAACTCTAACCGGAATCAATTGGGACGGTGCTTGTTTAGTCGGAACAAGCCAAAATCCTGGATAAGGCTGGGTGCAGGATGGATGCTCAAATGGTTCAGTTGTGCGATCGCCTCTAGTTCGTCTTCAATACCCTTTAGGAATACCGTAAAAAATTCCATGGAGTTATCGCATTGTGAGTGAAGAGTTCTATGCAGCACATTCAATTTGAGCCATCAGAATTTACCATCCTTGTGGTTGAAGATAATGCCAGTAACATGCGCTTGCTGATTGAACTCTTGCTGGATGAGGGTTATGAAGTGGAAGCCGCCGTGAATGGTCTGGAAGCTCTGGAAAAAGCAGAACAGATGCACCCAGACTTGATTCTGCTTGATGTGATGATGCCAGGGATCAATGGCTATGAAGTGTGTGAAAAACTCCAGGGTAATCCTCAAACTCAGGGTATTTCCGTGATTTTTGTTACAGCAATGGCGCAAGTGGGGGATAAGATCAAAGCCTTTGAACTCGGAGCCGTTGACTATATTACTAAACCGTTCAATATCAGAGAAGTGATGGTACGGCTGGAGAAACATTTGATCCGGCGATCGCACTATAAATATTTGGAACAAAAAGTACATACCCTCGAACAAACCTTATTTGCCTGTTGTCCAGACGGTATTGAGTCCTCATCAGCGCCTTCGAGTCCCTACTTAGAACAGTTGGTTCATAACCTGTATCAACTGAAAACTACAGAAGAAGCTTTACTCCAACGTGAAGAACCCAGCGAAGAACGATGGCAACTGGCCCTCTGGAGCAATAATGATGGAATTTGGGATTGGGATGTGACCCGGAACCAAGTGTTTTATTCTCCCAAATGGAAATCGATGCTTGGTTATGCAGACGATGACATTTCTAATCATCCCGATGAGTGGAAACAGCGAATTCACCCGGACGATCTGGGCCCAATCATGACCACTCTCAAAGAACATTTAGATGGCGCAGTTCCTGAATATGTGGGCGAGCATCGTTTGCGGTGTAAAGATGGCAGTTATAAATGGATTTTGGGTAGAGGAAAAGCGATCTGGGATGAACAAGATCGTTTGGTGAGAATGGTCGGATCGAATACGGATATTAGTGACCTGAAAGAAAGGGAACAACGACTTCAGGAAGCTAAGGAAGTCGCGGAAAGAGCGAACCAGGAAAAAACTGATGTGTTGGCGAGAATAAGCCATGAACTGCAAATACCATTAAATGTCATTCTGGGATTGAGTCAACTGCTGACGGAAGAGTTGAGATGTCATACACGATCGCGTCCTAAAGAGTTAGAACATTTGCAAAACATTCATAGGAGTGCCAAAAAAATGTTAACACTTCTCCATGATATCCGGGATTTTCTCAATTAGACTATCAGTATTAAGCTTGTTGTTTCTTGTGACTGTTCATGTTCAGTGCGCCCCCCGATCGCTATTTTCCCAGAGCGCCTCTGTCGCGACGGACAGCGGCCTTTGCTATGGATTTAACACTGATCTGGCTCTTTTGTGCGATCGCCGGTAGAAGTTTGTTTTTACCCGCCTTTGTCCTCGCTTGGTTTACCGCTCGCATCTTTGTGGTTCTCAAAAATAAGGGCCAAAGCCTGGGACGCTACGCCTTCGATCTGCGCGTAGTAGACTCAACGGGGCGCACCCCCTTGTTTTCTGACCTCTTGAAACGCGAAGCAATTCTTGGTGTTGGATCGATCTTAGCCCTAGGGGGGTTGAATGCCCTCAATCCTGCCAATGCTTGGTCACTCCTGCTGATGTTACCCCTCGGAGTCGATTGTGGCTGGGCGTTTGCCGAAACCAACTGGCGACAAGCCTTTCATGACCAAGTAGCAGGGACATTGATGGTTCAAAGTCGTCGCGGTTATTCCTTAGATTTGAAATTGAAACAGATACTTGCACAATTACAGAAACGTATGAGACAATAGTAAATTGTGTTTAATTAACTCGAAAAACTTCTAGCACCCATAAAGCCATGGCTAAGAATAAAGGTGTTCGCATCACTGTGACCCTAGAATGCACTGAGTGTCGGAGCAACCCAGCGAAGCGATCGCCGGGAGTCTCTCGGTATACGACCAAAAAAAATCGCCGGAATACCACGGCGCGGTTAGAGCTGAAAAAGTTCTGCCCCCACTGTAACTCCCATACCATCCACAAGGAAATTAAATAACCCTTATTGTTCCCTAACGATCAACCGAGAGGAAAACTATGGCAAATTACTACAAAAAACGGGTTTCCCCCATTCAACCCAAAGAGCAAATAGATTACAAAGATGTGGATTTACTCCGTAAATACATCACTGAGAGGGGTAAGATATTGCCACGCCGTATCACCGGTTTAACCTGTAAGCAGCAGCGTGCCCTAACCACAGCCATTAAGCGGGCACGGCTTCTGGCCCTATTACCTTTTGTCAATCAAGAGGGGTAAGCAGTGGCAGCGTATGGGTAACTATCAGCACAGATAATGCAGAAAAAGTTGGCTAGAGGAGTCTCCCCCTAGGGAAGTCAACTCTGCCAAAGGCTGGTACATTAAGGCTGTGATATTTGTAAATCAATGCCTAGGATAGTGCTGTGGAGAAGGGAAGGCTAATCGAATTTAGACTCAATGGGGAACGGCGACTGGCGGTGGCCGATCGCCCAGAAGGAAAGAAAAATTGGGTAGTGATCGATCGAGACGCTCATAGTTATACGATTAAGCGCCAGCAGGTGACCTATGAAGTGGCGGGAGAAAGCTATACTCCCTCCGACATTGCCCAGTTCCTCAAAGAAGTAAACCCCTATCTAGACCCATCCAATTTAGAAGTAGCCTGGGAATTGTTGGTCGAAGCGGGGGAAGCGGTAACCCCCGAAGACCTGGCCCAACTGATCTATAGCGATAGAACTCCAATTCAGTGTTATGCAGCCCATTGCCTATTGGTGGAAGATAAGGTTTACTTTAAGCAAAAAGGCGATCGCTATGAACCCCGCTCTAGTAGTTTAGTGGCGGAAATCCAGCATCAACAGGAAGTTCAACAACAACGACAACAGGAAGCTCTAGATTTTCTAGATCGCATCAATCGGGCCCTATCCGGTGAAGTGGTAGAGTGGACGAATAGCGATCGCAGCCGTTTAGAGGCGATCGAAAAATACGCTATCCATGGTAACAGCACAGAAGGCTTCAAACCCTCTGCGATCGTTCCAGAAACCCTGACAGCGCTCAATCGTCCAGATACCCCCCAAGCTTGCTTCGATCTCCTAGTAGCCTTGGGTCTATGGAGTCCCCATGAAAACCTATTTCTGCGGCGGAGTCAAATTCCAACACAATTCTCAACAAAGGTACTCGATGTGGCTCAAGGTTGTCTTCACAATCCACCAGATGACCCAGACTCCAACCGCCTAGACCTCACTCACCTTAAGGTCTATACCATTGATGATGAAAGTACCAAAGAAATCGATGATGGACTCAGTATCGAATACCTAGAAGACAATCAAATTCGAGTCTGGATTCACATTGCCGACCCCACACGCTGGCTCACCCCAGGGGATGAACTAGACCTAGAAGCCAGACGCAGGGGAACCACCATTTATACCCCCACCGGCATGATTTCCATGTTTCCCTCAGAATTGGCCACCGGCCCCATGAGCTTAATTCAAGGGAAAGAATGCTGCGCCCTCAGCTTTGGCGTAATCTTAGACTCAGAAGGGGCGATCGCCGATTACACCATCCACGCCAGCACCATCAAGCCCACCTATCGCCTCACCTACGACGATGTAGAAGAAATGCTCCATCTAGGCGTTCCCGCCGAACCGGAAATCGCCACCCTCGCCCAACTAGCCAAGCTACGACAAGCCTGGCGCACGGCCCAAGGCGCAATTAACATCTCCATGCCCGAAGCCTCCATCAAGGTTAAAGATGACGAAGTAACCATCACCCTCCTCGAAGATGCCATGTCCCGGCAACTGGTGGCCGAAATGATGATCCTCGCTGGAGAAGTCACCGGACGCTATGGTTCTACCCATCAACTCCCCTTTCCCTTCCGTTCCCAACCCCAACCCGAACTCCCCCCCGCCGAAGAACTCATGCAACTGCCACCCGGCCCTGTCCTATCCTGCGCCCTGCGCCGGTGTATGCCTCGCAGTGAAATGAGCATCACCCCCGCCCGTCATGCCAGTTTAGGGCTTGATTTTTATACTCAAGTCACCTCCCCCATTCGCCGCTACATGGACTTACTCACCCACTTCCAACTCAAAGCCCATCTGCGGGGTGACCCCCTACCCTTCTCAGAAGCCAAGCTGCAAGAACTCATGGCTGCCATTGCTCCAAGCACCCAAGAAGCCAACTGGGTCGAGCGCCAAACCAACCGCTATTGGGGATTAGAATTTCTGCGTCGCCATCCCGATCAAGTCTGGCAAGGGTTAGTGCTGCGCTGGTTGCGGGAACATGACAATTTGGCTCTGGTTTTATTAGAAGAACTGGGTCTAGAAATGGCGATTCGCTTTACAAACCCAGTTTCTCTTGGCGATTATATCGAGCTTAAGGTTACTTATGCCGATCCCAGGGAAGATGTGGTGCATTTTCAGCATGTTCTAGAACCCGCAGCCGTAGAATCTTAAGGAAAATCTTAAGGATTTGATATAACGGTTTAATCTGACATGATACAGCCGTTTTCGCTATTCTGCCCTGCATTTTGATCCCCCTTTCATGTCCGCTTGCAGAAAATCCCCCGATGAATTGGGGGATCTTTGCCTCTTGTACCTCATATCAAATCCGCTTGAATACCATAATTAAAAATGTAGGGAGCAAGATGCTCCCACTCCAGTAATATCAAATAATTGAGGGAGTGCGGGCATCTTGCCCGCTAGTTTAACTCCAGTAATATCAAATAATTGAGGGAGTGCGGGCATCTTGCCCGCT
>NZ_JAQPOK010000052.1 GCF_030068445.1 Roseofilum halophilum BLCC-M91
GTAAACTTGGCGATTGCTTCCCGGAGGTCGCAATGACAAGGGTTCAGTCATTGCGAGTGGAACGCAGTGGAACGAAGCAATCTTCCCTATCCGGTAAACTTGGCGATTGCTTCCCGGAGGTCGCAATGACAAGGGTAAAGGCGATCGCCATGACAAGGGTTCAAAGGGCCATGAGATTACAAACAAATCTCATCATACAAATCTTGCCATTGCTCATTCATACTATTAATCAAGTCAACCTTCTTCTTTCTTGAACCCCCTTTAATCTGCTTTTCTCGACTGATAGCGCTGGTGGGGTCATCAAAAATTTCGTAATAGACTAACTTGACGACATTATATTTTTTGGTAAATCCCTCAATTAGCTTATTCTTATGTTCATAGACTCTTCTGATCAGATCGTTAGTGACTCCGGTATAAATGACTGTATTGTTGGGATTGGTCATTAAGTAAATAAAATACTGTTGAGGCATAAGTCTTGGGATGGCTTCATTACGCTGGCGCGACCTTCGCAATGATATTTTATCGGTCATTGCGATCGTAGGGAAGCGATCGCCTTGATTCGGGGAGGGTTGGGATTGCTTCGTTTCGCTGGCGCTCCACTCGCAATGACGTTTTCTCTGTCGTTGCGACTGTAGGGGAGCGATCGCTTTGATTCCCATATGGTTGAGATTGCTTCATTCCACTGCGCTCCACTCGCAATGACTGTTTATTTGGGGAGTGCAGGGGAGCGATCGCTTTGATTCCCATATGGTTGAGATTGCTTCGTTTCGCTGGCGCTCCACTCGCAATGACTGTTTATTTGGTGAGCGTAGGGAAGCGATCGCTTTGATTCCCAGATGGTTGGGATTGCTTCGTTTCGCTGGCGCTCCACTCGCAATGACTGTTTATTTGGTGAGTGTAGGGGAGCGATCGCTTTGATTCCCAGATGGTTGGGATTGCTTCGTTTCGCTGGCGCTCCACTCGCAATGACGTTTTCTCTGTTATTGCACTGCGTGCCGTTCGCAATGACTGAGCTGGAGATGATTTAATCCTTCTCATTGGGTAATTCTGGTGGCTGAAACGTGGGCGCTAGAATCATTAATTGGTCGCCATACATACTTTTGGGCACGGCAATCACTGGGGGCGATGTATTCGGATTTTCTTCTCCCGGAGTGGTTGGCAGCAGGTAGATCCAACCGTCTCGCTCTAGGAGCAACCGCCAGACTCGTAGAGGATTTTCTGGATCGTAAACCTCATTATTTTCGTCCCCCTTAAAGCCTTCAAATCCTTGGAAATCCCCAAAAAAACGAAATCCTTCTACAGGACGCTTAAGAGATCCGGGATCATTCAGTTTACTACCGAGGGGAATACTATTTTCGGGCACAATAAACGTAACGACGGGTAAGGTGGAATTAATGCCCATATCCCGTTGAGCATCCTGAATGGCTTGACTCTGGGCTAAATGAAATAAAATAATCAAAACCCAACTGACAATAACGGCTTCATCGACTAGGGAACGCAGGACTTTAATGGAATCGAAATTCAAGGGTTTGAACTGGAGAAGTTCAGATAATAGGCGATAGATAAAAGTGTTTTTTCGTGACCAATGGTTCTGGAGATGCTGATAGTAGAATTGGGCGATTTCGGTGAGGGACTGAATCGCTAGAAGAGTCATGTAGATTTGGAATATCGTCAGACAAAAGGCGATCGCACTGCGGACTATGGCTCGACCATCGGCAAACAGCACCTGCATGGGCACAATCAGAAAGGATTCTACAGAAAACTCCAGGGTGGTGACTTCGAGATGAAACTTGAGATAGTAAACCCAGCGATAGATCCAACCGGTAAAGAAGAGGGAGACACCAAGCAACCCGATTAAACTGGCAAAACGTCGCAGGATACTCGGCTCGTTTCCGGGTTCAGAGTCAGAGGAGACAGGCACAGTGTGGAGATTGGCTATACTAGGATTAGATTCAGTGTTGAGCTTTATATTAGCACTATGAAGAAAGTCATTGGGATGGCTCTGGTGAGTGTAGGGCTGGCGATCGCGGCTGGAGGATGTACAACGACTCAACTCTCCTTCTGGCGATCGCATCCAGCCGAAAGTATGGGCCGTTCCTACAGTCAAATCCCCTCCAATCCTCACTCCCTGCAAGTCTCCTTACCCCTGCAAGCGATTATTACTCTAGCCGATGGAGAAGAGAAATCAGGACGGATTACGGATATTGATGAGCAAGTGTTATCTTTGTATACTGGAACCTCAGAACTTACCAAAATTAAATGGGAAAAGATCGCTTCGATTAAGTTTGAAGAAGGGTCAATTGTCTATCTTCCCAATGGCAAGCCTATCTATCGCGGTTCTAAGGAAAATCAGTCCGATCAATTTCATAATGTCCCCGCAAGTGCCTTGAAAATTCTTGACGCAAACAAAGGCTACTTAGAAATTGACTTAAGCTTGATCGCGTCATTGAATGCAGACCAGATTGAAAACTATCATAGGGATCAACATAGCTCTTCTTATGTCGTCGAGCAAATTGAGTGCGATCGCTCCCCTTACCAAATGACTATTACTGTCACTTCTAAGTAATAATTCGGAGATAAGGGTGATATCAAGTCCGTTGGATCAGTTATAGCATGTCATTGCGAATGGAACGAAGTGGAATGAAGCAATCTCGCCTATCCCGGTAAACTTGGCGATTGCTTCCCTGCGGTCGCAATGACAAGTGTTGAACCGGACTTGATATGAAGCAATCTCGATCATCTCGCTAATTGTAGCGATTGCTTCCCTGCGATCGCAATGACATCTATTTAACCGGACATGATGTCACCCGATTAAATGGGCAATGGTTACGCCTGTGCCGCCGTTTTTTTGATCGGCTAGTTCAAAGCGCTCCACTTGGGGATGGCTCCGGAGAAATTCATGGACTCCTTCTCTGAGTTTCCCCGTGCCTTTGCCGTGAATAATCCAGACATTGGTACAATTGGCATTGTAGGCTTTGGTAATCCCTTGATCGAGTTCGGCTTCGGCAGTGACGACGCGCAAACCTCTGATATCTAGGGTATTGCGAGAGGTTTGGATGACTGGGGCAGTGGATTTGGGGGGAGGAGGGGGCGTTTTTTCTTTTTCTGTGACCGTTTTTTTGCTCGGTTCCTTCGTGGGAACTTCGGCTTTTTTGCCGTCTAAGGATTCAATTTCGGCTAATCCTACGGTCATTTTCATTAAGCCAAAGCGCACGGTAAGTTCTTGCCCGTCTTCGTCGATTTGTAGGACTTCTCCGGTTTGTCCTAAACTGGGGATGCGTACCCGTTCGCCGACTTGCGGTTTATAACTGGGTTTGGGTTTGGGGGGATTGACTTTGGAGGGGAGATATTGCTCGGCAATGCGATCGAGTTCCTGGGTGGCTTTGTGGGTGTCTTGGGCTGTGCCTTGTTGTAGCCGTTTGATGGCTTGGGCGACTTCTTTTTTGGCTTGAGAAATTGCCTTTTGGATCTCGATTTCCTGTTGTTGGCGTAACTGCTGCTCCCGCTCTTTCAGTTGCTGCGCTTTGAGTGCGACTTCTTGATGCAGTCGTTCCGTTTCTGAAAGGAGGCTGGAGGTTTCCTGGACTTGGTTTTCCTGACGACGACGCTCGGCTTCTAAACCGGCGATCGCCTGATTTACCTCTTCTGAACCCGTGCCTACCCACTCGTGCGCCTCTTCGATCACTTCTGGATTTAACCCCAAACGGCTGGCAATGGCAAGGGCATTAGAGCGCCCCGGAATGCCCCACAATAGGCGATAGGTGGGTTGCAAGGATACCTCGTCAAACTCCACGGAGGCATTCTCAAACCGCTCATCCTCATACTTGAGGGCTTTGAGTTCCCCGAAGTGGGTGGTGGCAATGGTAAGTTGGGCGTTGGTGGCGAGGTGCTTGAGCAGGGCGATCGCCAACCCGGTTCCCTCGGAGGGATCGGTTCCTGCACCCACCTCATCTAATAGTACCAATGTAGGGGCGAACGGCCGTTCGCCCCTACAAGCGGCAACACTGTCCAAAATCCGACAAATGCGGCGAATATGCCCCGAAAACGTGGATAAACTTTGCTCTAGGGACTGTTCATCGCCAATATCGGCTAAAACCTGGCTAAACCAAGGCAGTTCCACCGGTTCCCGCGCTGGCACGAATAAGCCCACTTTTGCCATCAGTGCCGCCAGCGCCAAGGTTTTCAACGTTACCGTCTTGCCCCCCGTATTCGGCCCCGTAATCGCCACGACTCGGATCGGTGGCTCAATACACACGGTCACCGGAACCACTTCTTGCCCCTGTTCGTGGCGCTGTTGCCACACGAGTAAGGGATGGCGCAGTTGCCGCAGGACGATCATTTCCGTAGATTCTGTGAATCGGGGCGGGTTTGCTTGTAACCAATAACTGTATCTCGCTTTGGCCGTGGCTAAATCGAGAATTGTGGCAATTTTGACTAAATGTTCTAAATCGTCGTAAACCTCCGCCACTTTCTCCGTGAGGGCGCGACAAATGGCTTCTTCTTCCTTAGTTTCCTCCTTTTGCAACTGTCGCAAGTCATTACCGAGGGAAACGATCGCATGGGGTTCAATGTAGAGGGTTGCGCCACTGGTGGACGAGTCATGAACGATACCGGGAATCGTTTCCTTATGATTGGCTTTCACTGGCAGCACATAGCGATCGCCCCGTTGGGTAATCAAATTCTCCTGAATGGCGTGGGATTTCCGTTGCAGGATATTTTGCAGCGCTTGCATCATGCGATCGCGCTGATTTTTCAATTGACGGCGTATATTACCCAGTTTCACACTGGCGCGATCGGCAACCCTTCCCTGCTCATCAATACAGTGATTAATCTCCTGTTCCAATTCCGGATAAGTGCGGATTGTGCTAATCAACTCCAGCAAAATTGGCACATCATCCTGTTCCTCAATAAACCGGCGCAGTCGTCGCATCCCCGCCAATGTACTCGCCACATCCAGCAGTTCATCCCCATACAGTACCCCTTTGAGTGTCGCTCGTTTAACAATCTTGCGAATATCCCGAATCCCCCCAAACGGCAGCTCTGTAGTGAGGGTTTGTTCCAGGGTGTACACTTCCTGAGTTTGCGCCAACAGGGTTAAACTTTCCGCCTCAGTTTGGGGGATGGGCAAATTCTGGGCGGCGATCGCCCCCATTTTCGTCGCTGCAAACGTCGATAAATGCTCGCACAACCGCGACCATTCTAATAGCTCTAGGGTTTCGTCTTGGATCACTCGTGTTCTATAATTCAACGCCATACTACATTATTGTATCGACTTTTGCCGCTCTGGGGGGATGGGGAATAGGGGGTTTTAATCAATCCCTAATGGTCGTCCTCCATATCCAAATGGGTAGAGAGGTCTTCAAACCAACCCCAGCGCCAAAACAGATAAATTAACCCCCCAGAAATACTCAACATGACTCCCCAAACCATGGGATATCCCCAGGCCCAATTGAGTTCTGGCATATTCCAGGGGGAGGCTTCGGGATTAAAATTCATGCCATAAACCCCGACTACAAAGGTGAGCGGGTTAAAAATCGTGGCAATTACAGTTAGGACTTTCATGATTTCATTGGTCTTATTGCTCACAGAAGACAAGTAAACATTCATGATCTCTGAGGTCAATTCTCGATAGGTTTCCACCAAATCCATCACTTGTAGGGTATGGTCATAGCAATCTCTTAATTCAATTTGCACGTTTTGGCCAATCAGGGGACTAGGATTACGCACTAACAGTTTTATGGCATCTCGTAGGGGCCAAATTTGCCGACGCAGAGCGAGTAATTCCCGTCGGATACGATAGAGGGTCTTTAAGGTTTGGTGACTGGGAGAGGTGACCACTTCCTGTTCGAGATCGTGAATGCGATCGCCATAGGCTTCTAAAACGGGGAAAAATCCATCGACGATCGCATCTAAAATACTGTACATGAGGTAGTCTGCGCCTTGGGTACGAATAATGCCTTTCCCCGTTTGAATGCGATCGCGCACCTGACGCAACCCCTCCGGGCGATCGTTCTCTTGCACCGTCAGTAAGTAATGATCGCCTAAAATTAAACTTGCCTGTTCAATATAAAATCCCTTACCTGGCTCCTTTAAGCGCACCATCTGCGTAATAATTACCAGATACTTGCCATAATCTTCTACTTTGGGTCGTTGGGGGACATTGACCACATCTTCTAAGGCTAAAGGATGTAACCCAAACACTTGACTCACCCCTGGCCAAATCTCCTGGGAACCGAGTCCCAAAACATTCACCCAAGACACCGAAGGACTCTTTAAGTAGGATAAACACTCTTCCGGAGTCGTCAATTCTGTACGCTCCGTTTTCTTTCCCGTATAATCAATGAGAAGGAGCTTAGAGGGAGTCGCATCGTCTTCAAACTCTAGGGTTCCCGGCAAACTTCCCGGTTCATCATAGTGATAGTCAAATAAATCATCGTCAGTTGGTTTAGAGAGATTAATCATAATTTCAGAGGTTTAGCTTGGTTCGAGAAAGTCATAGAGGATTTCATCGGGTTCATCTTCGATATCGTCATCGATTTCTGGCATAAATAGGGTTTCAGAAACTGGGGTTTGCTGGCTAGATGGGGTACTCAATTGGTGTTGTCGCATGACGGTAGTGGTGGTATGTAGTTGATTGACCATTTGCCTTAAAAGGATCACTTCTTGTTCTAAGGCAACGAGACGATCGCCAGAATTAGCGGCAACTTCTCCTAAATAGAGGGCGATCGCCTCTTGCACCACCTCTTGTGAGGTTTTCTGGCGATCGCTGGCGATCTTGGCAATCTTCTGTTTCCAACTCTGACTGATGTTTATCTGCATGACTTTCTCCATCCCGATCTCTTGGTTCTCAAGAATTGATATTACCCTAATAATAGGGAATCATCGGATAACTCTTCCCCTTTAAGCTGATTAAAGCGCTCGAGTAGATCCGCTACTTCTAACCCTTCCCGTTCTTCGCCCGCAATATCTAAAATAATTTGTCCTTCATGTAACATAATGGTGCGATCGCCCATCATCAAGGCCTGACTCATACTATGGGTAACCATCATTGTGGTTAACTGTTGCTCTTTAACAATTTTGCGGGTGAGCTGGGAGATAAAATGGGCGGTTTTCGGATCGAGAGCTGCCGTATGTTCATCCAATAATAAGACCTCTGTAGGAGCCAAGGTAGACATCAGCAGGCTTACCGCTTGGCGTTGTCCTCCCGATAATAATCCCATGCGATCGCCCAATCTGCGCTCTAATCCTAATTCTAAACTGGCTAACTGTTCCCGAAACTGGGCGCGACGACGGTTGGGAAGGGCCAATTTTAAGCCGCGAAATCCTCCCCGTTGAACCGCTAAGGCCATATTTTCTTCTACGGTTAAATTCGCACAAGATCCCAAAAGGGGATTTTGAAACACTCTGGCGACTAATTTAGCTCGTTTTTGCGTCGGCCATGAAGTAACATTTTGACCGGCAATATGAATGCGTCCAGAGTCCGGCAGGCGATCGCCACTAATTAAATTTAACAGCGTCGATTTTCCCGCCCCATTCGAGCCAATGACGGCGATCAACTGCCCGGCGGGAACCTGAAGAGAAAGCTGCCGTAGGGCTGGAGTTTCCAGAGCCGTACCGGGATTAAAGGTAACACAAGCGCGATCGATTTCAATCATGAAGAAATTTTCTGTTAAGATTAAAGAATTAAATTTTAGATCAGAGGGAAGCTACGAGTATGTCTACTCAGCGGATACGTCGGAAGTCCTCTCCAAATGAAGGCATGAATGGTAAAACCCTTCGGTTTAGCCCTCGTCCTTTAGGGTCTCAAAAACCCAAACCGATACAAACCGCAAGAGATTCTGAGCATCAGCCCTTCCCTCAACCCACCTCCTCTGGCGCACCTTTTGAGTTAATCACTAATCAGCCCTCTCAAGGTCTTGCACTGGATATGCAGGCGAAAATTGATCGGTCGTGGAAAAGCAAAACGCCTCATTCTCAGCAACCGCTTACACAACGGAAAACTTCAGAGCAGATTTCCCTTCAGCCTCAATCCCCATTGAATTTTCCTATCCAGCGCTATCCTCTAGGAGACCAGTATAATTTATGGTTTTCACAACCCCATGGAAGTCTATCGGCTAAACCTTCGATTCAACGGGATGATGAAGATCAAACCACTACACCTGAACCCACAACCCCCACCACCACAACGACAACAACGACTGAGGATACAACGGGAACTGTACCGGTTGCTACCTTAAAGCTCTGTGCGGATGTGGAAACGGCAGATCGGAGTAAATTGGGGTTAGTTGACCTGGCTCAGGCGAAAGTGGGCCATACTTTTTTGAAACTTAGTTACAATGATACTAGTAATGTCCCTGAATCCATGCGTCAACCAACCAAACGGTTATTACAGTCGCCCACAGGTTCCTCGTTTGGTTTTTATCCTCTGATTTACAGAGCCAGTACCTGGACTTATGATAGCGCCCAACGTATGAAGCGTTTAGAAACTCCTGGCAGTGGCACAAGTCTCGATCGCCGTCATACTGGATTTTCATTGAATCCGAAAAAATGGGTTCCTGGGCGCGTGGAAGAACCGGATGTATCCCATGCTTCTAAGGGTGAAAAATCTTATGTGTTAACCCAGCCGGAAGTGGATGGCTTGATGCAATATGTGGAACAGAAGAAAGATGCTCAATATAATTTGTTTAAGTATAATTGCACGAATTTTGCGGTAGAGGCTGTTCAATCTATTGGTAAGTCTGCGCCTAGTGGATCGGGTCAGTATGGAGACATTATGCTTCCGAATGCTCTGTACAAGAATTTATTAGACTTGTCTCGCTCTGGGGATACTGATGTGACGTTAGGGCCCCTAGCTGAGGGCGATGCCCATGATAAGAAAGGGGATAAAAAAACGGGTAAGAAAAGTTCGACTAAGAAAACATAGAGATTAGTGAGAGGTTAACTCCAAGATCATGAGTGCTAAACCGATTACGTTTGAGGCGATCGCCACAGTTGTGGAGATTGCGATCGCGGATGTGAGCAAGAGAGCAGGAGTGAAAAACTTAAAAACCTATGTTACGGTGCGTCCGGAGCAAGTTTTCCCAGCCGAGATTGCCGAACAGGTGAGTGTGGAGACTCTCAAGTTTATTCATCCGACTCAAAAGGGGGATGAGCAAATCCAGAGTGGCGATCGGGTGAAACTAACGATTATTGCTAACGATCTCTCTCAACCGGATTGGTTTCGGATGACGAAAATGGTTAAAATCCGATCGCAATTAACAATTAACAATTAACAATTAACAATTAACAATTAACAATTAACAATTACAGCGCTTTGTGCTTTATTAATCTGTCGAACTACGGTTAAGGCGGAATAGGATACGCCTGCGGTTCCTTCTCCGGGATGGGTGGAGTCTCCGACGAGCCACAGGTTGTTGATGGGGGTGCGGTTGGCAAAACCGAAGGGGCCGAAGGTGGTTAGGCGTTGTCCCATACCGCCGACAATGCCCCGATCGCGCCCTGTATAGTTGGCAAAGGTTCTCGGTGTGGCGGCTTCCACGTGAATAAGGGTTTCTGGGGTTAAGTGGAAATAGTGACTTAAACGGGCGATCGCCGCTTCGGTAAATTGTTTCTTCAGTTGCTCGTAATCTGCACTGTTCCACCATTGCTCCGTATCCGTAAAAGAAGATGCAGTAATGGTAGCTTTTCCTTTCGGTGCGCGTCCATCTCCCGGATGACTGACGGAGACAAATAGGGAATTATTCTCGCCAATGGGGCCATGATAATCATACAGAAATTGCAGATGGGGCGGGCAATGTTCGGGAATAGCGGCTTGTTCGACTCCCAGATAAACCACAAATGCGCCACTCGGTGAGGGGACTTGCTTCAGGCGCTGGCTGTACCCATTGGCGTATATTTTTGTTGCCAGATCGTCGGACTGTAAGAGTTGCACTAAGTTATGAATGGTGACATTAGCAACGACATGATCTGCTTTTTCACGCCAAGTTTCCCCGGTTTTCAGGTTGCGGATAACCACGCCGGTAACTCGCCCTTTGTGGGTTTCGATTTGCTCGACAGTGTGGCGCATGAGCAGTTTACCGCCATCGCGCTCTAGGGATGCGACGAGGCGATCGCTCAAAACTTGCATACTTCCCTGCAAATGATACAAGCCTTGGGGTTCCTGGGAAACACCTAGAGCCGTTGCTGCATACAAGAGGGCGGTTTCCGTGGTATCGACTTGGGAGTAGAGTTTCAGTTGCATGTCGAGGAAGGTTTTTAGGCGATCGTCTTTTCCCACCCCCATCAACCTCAGTGCATCCCACACCGTCAACAGCGCAAACGGCACAGTAATCAGAGTATCCGGGCGCATCGCCTGCACCAATTGCCACAAATCCCACCAATCTCGCGGAGGCAGCACCGGATCTCGCCCCTGAAACCGCCAACTCGCTTGAAATAAGGTATTCATCAACTGCCAAAAGGGTTCGCTTCCCGGAAACTGTCGCTGCCGTTCCTGTTGCCATTTCAGGGGATCTCGCCACACTGAAATCGGTTCAGTTTCCCCCGGCAAAAACACCGCACAAGCCGGATCGCAAGGCGTTGCCTCTGGTAGCGCGATCTCCAATTCCTCAAAAATCCGATCATGAATTCCCCCCGCTTCCAAACCCGCTACCTGAGTTGCTCCCACATCAAACGTAAACCCCCGCCGCTTAAACGTCGAAGCACATCCCCCCGGCACAATCGCTTGATCGAGGATCAGCACCGAATACCCCCGACGAGCCAGGAGTGCGGCTGTGGTTAAGCCGCCAATACCCGCACCAACAACGATACAGCGAGGCGGAGAGGAGGATTGAGACTGAGCCATGATCTGAGCCGTGAACAAGGGAACATTAACGATTGTAACGTTCCGTTAAGTTTTTCGCTGACGACGAATCCGGTTAGAGGGTATAACTAGCGGGCAAGATGCCCGCACTCCTCCAATCCTTTGATCTTACTGGAGTGGGAGCGTCTCGCTCCCTAGCTCCTTCGATTTAGAAACGATACCGATTTTCTGACGTTAAGCGCCCAAGACACTCAAGAGGTTGAGGAGTTCTTGTAAAATTTGGGATGCTGCCCAAAAAAGATAGACTCCAAACAAGAACAAAAAGCTCAATAAGCACAACCCGTTTTGGCTATACTTACCAACGGAAAATCCTGTTGCGAGAAAGATTGCCAGCATCACATGAAGAATAAAGGTGTTCATTGAACTTACCTATAAATAACTTACTTCTCTAACCTAACCCTTACAATAGTGAGCATAGCTAATCTTGTTAGAGATGTGAAGTTTTGTTAAGCTTTAATGGTATGTACCACCTTGCTTACAACCTTGTTTGAGGATTCCGTGATGCCATTCATAGCTACGCACTTTGCGACTTGCTCTACTGGCTACTTTTACAGCTTCGACAACTCTAGGAATATATTGGTTGAATTCAGATTTCAAGTCTCGATCAACCAAGCTCAATAATGAACATTGCAATAAGGAAGAAAAAGTAACTCCTGGTTTTGAGAAATGAAGGTGAGAAGTTTTGTGGCGTAGTTCTTGCTCGAATTTGTTAGACAAAGAAAATCTTCCGAGATGGTAATCTTCCAGATATTCAGTTAAAAATACACACATATCACTCCACTTTTTTATCGAAAAAGAGCTATAATCAAGTAGTGAATCTTTAAAGTCACTATTCGCATCATCTGTCAGGGACTGAATCAGCAAATCACATCCAGAATTTACATCAGTATTTTGAGTGACTGATTTGATCATTTGATCTACAATTAATAGACCACAAGACAAACCTCCTTTTCTTGCTATATCAAGGATAGTATTAGCTGTTTTAAGACGGGCATAAAGTGCATTAAAAAGTTGTAAACGAGCATGAATTTCTTGAACAGATAACTCAAATAAAGCTTGCTTTTGTTCAGTAATTTCTCCTCGATCAACTTTCTCGTCAAGGGGATAATCCCCTTTGACTATATAGTGACTTTTCCAAGCTTCAGCTTGTAATTGATACATCGATCGCAGTTGCAACCAGTATTTTTTTTGATCTGGAGTCATGAGATCGGGCTGATACAGTTCATCAGAAGGAAGACAACGAAGAGTATCGTAGATTTTTTGTAGATCGTTCATAAGGATTTTTATATGTGTTACTCAGTTCATGTGAGGAGGTAAATCTATGGTATCATATATTTTATGTGAATAAATGCCGTTACTATCATGGTAAAATACCCCCAAAATTAAGTTTTAGAGTTAAACCCTATGAAATGGCGGGTAGTGTTAGAAGTAGATCCCCAAACCCATGATTGGGCGGTTTGGTATCCAGAATTACCGGGTTGTGTCTCAGCCGGAGAAACAGAAATAGAAGCGTTAGAGAATATTCGGGAGGCTATAGCCCTTTATCTAGAACCAGATAAAATGGAACTGAAATAAGGAATCAAGGAATAAGATCGATGAATCAACTTACCCGCATTACAATTAACCCAGAAGTGATGGGAGGAAAACCCTGTATCCGAGGCATGAGAGTCACGGTAGGGATGATTTTAGGGTTAATGGCAACCGGTGCTTCTCATGATGAAATTTTACAGGCTTATCCTTATCTAGAACCTGAAGATTTGAGAGAATCTTTAGCTTATGCTGCCTGGCGTGTTGAAGAGATAGAACTTTCTTTAAGTGCCTCATGAAGATTGTGATTGATATGAATCTTTCACCCGATTGGATTGATGTTTTTGTCAAGTATGAAATTGAGGCAATACATTGGTCATCGGTGGGCAATCCAAATGCAACAGATAGAGAGATTATGCAATGGGCAAGTGACCAGGGCTATATTGTTTTTACCCATGATTTAGACTTTGGTGCATTACTGGCAATAACGCAGGACAATAAACCGAGTGTTATCCAAGTTCGCACACAAAATGTGTTACCGATTCATTTGGAAAATATCGTTATTCAAGCTATTGAGAAAAGCCGAGATTTATTGCAATCCGGAGCATTGGTAACGATTAATGAATCTAAATTAAGAATTCGTATTTTACCGTTTTCATGAATGATGACTAGCGATCGCACCGTAAAAATCTCATCGGCTTTCAATCGATAGCTTGTTCGATATCAAAGCTATATCTTGAGTAAATCCAGCGATCGATTTTGGCCCACTTCAGTCAACGGTCTGTTATAGTTCTAGCGGCAAAAATCTCTGCGGCGCTCAGTTGCAATTGGGGGAACGCCAAAGACTCAATCCTCTCGTTTCCCGTAAACAGCGTGATCTGATACTCCCCATCCACCAGTTGGTAAATAGAGAGAGTCGGTTTTTTGGGATTGCCGATAAACCGCCGACCGCCTAAACCCAGATAATCCACAATCCAGTATTCCGGGATACCCATCAATTCGTAGTCCCCGACTTTCCTCAGATAATCATCTTGCCAGTTTGTACTGACAACCTCGATCGCCAGTCGCACAGAATCTCCCTTGGTAATCACCGATTTTTTCTGCCAACCGGGTTCCTCGGCTAGTTGGGCTTTATTGAGGACAATAATATCAGGTTGGTAGCCGGACTTGTCATCGATCGCTTTCAGCAAGCAATCACCGGGAATTAGACAAGGGTATTGCGATCGCCGAATCTCAAAATGCAGTTCGCTCGCAATAAAACCGATCACGTTAGAATGTTCTCCAGTTGCTAAAGGCATTTTGACGATCGCTCCATTGCGTAGTTCATACTTACAGGTCGCGTTTTCTGGATACCAGTCCACAAATTCATCGAATGATATCGGTGTCGTTAGAGTTGCAATCATAGTTATTCAGTACAAGAGAGTAAGACAAGAGAGGGCTTTTCTGGCTCAAATCTGGATCGCCTCCAAATACTCCGACAAGAAGTCAATCAGCTCCATCGATTCAGCGACAAACGCCATCGCATCACTAAATTTGGGGCCTTGAACCAGGGAGGAAAAATGGGCGATCGCCTCGAGTTGTTTGGCTTTGGCGAGATACTGGAGATATTTCAACAGATTTTTGCGGGCATTCTCCGCTTTATTTTCGGGGCAACGCCCGGCATTGAGCCAGAGTAAGACCCGTTCGTTTAAACTAGCAAAATCCTGAATCTCCAGGTCTTTAAGCTGTTTGGAATGCTTAGAATATTGCAGTAGGAGTTGCTCCGGACTCAGACCCCGTTGAGTTGCCAGGCTTTGGCGAAAGGCGATACTAGCCCGACTCCCCACCATACCAGCAATCAGTTTGAAGTGAATATCTTCGAGCTTGGTACGATCGCGAACAAAATCCGCCACTTTCACCCAAGCGCGGCGATCGGGAGTTTTGATGAGACCTGCGGTGGCGATCGCCGCATCCGCATCCGGATTGTCACCATCAAGATACTCTGGATGCTGTTGGATAAACGTCAGCACCCGCGAATCGATATCGCGATCGGCAGCCCAGAGCAGCCAATCTTCCACCGTCGGCGCAAACTCATAGACATTGAACCGCGACACCAGGGCCGGATCTAACTCTGTCAGTTGATATTCTTCTCCCCCATTCACCGCAGCAATGACAATACTGCCCGGAGGTAAGGCTTTACCGGCCAAAGTTTTGTTCAGGGTCAGGTCTTGAACCGCCTGCAAAATCTCTGGACGGGCACGGTTCAGCTCGTCCAGGAAGAGTACCACCGGGCGATCGGGTTCGGGCCACCAATAGGGGGGTAAAAACATCGATCGCCCTGTTTTCTCGTCTTTATGCAGCAAGCCAATCAAATCCCCCGGATCGCTCATTTGACCCAAAAAGAACGGGATCACGGGCAGGTTCTGGCGATCGCGGTAGAAATGGCTAATAATTTCTGATTTGCCAATCCCATGCTTGCCCACCAGGAGAATATTTTGCGACCGTGGGGTTAGTTCCAGAACTAGATAAAGTTCGCGAGCATCAATACGAATCATTTTCTTCGAGCTTTATCGAGAAAGGACGAGAGCTTTTCATCCACGAGTTGAAACTCGTGGATGAAAAGCGAACGAGCGACTTCAGTCGTCGTGACTTTAAGTATTTTAACAAAAATATCTGATTTTCTCTTGACATTTCTTAAGTTAGGTTATGCTATAAACTAGAACTCATGTTTGTCCGCATTGTGGCTATGTGGAAGATAGAGATATTAACGCGGCTAAGAACATTTTTAAAAAAGCGCAATGTCTAAAAAATTGACATATCAAGAATTGGAGCAGCGAGTCCGGGAGCTAGAGGCGAGCAAAACGCTCCGAGGACAAAGCCGTATTGGCGAATTGGTCGAAAATATACAGGCCGGGGTAGTGGTTCATGGAAGGGACGGAACCGTAATTAAAAGTAATGCGACAGCGCAAATGATGCTTGGCTTAACACACGAGCAGATGCTCGGAAAGGAGTTAATCGCTCCTGCTTGGACATTTTTGCGGGAGGACGGCAGCCCGTTGCCAGTTGAGGAATATCCTGTGTCGCGGGTTATTGCTACAAAAAAAATCGTCCACAACATAGTAAGGGGCATTCAGCGCAGCGATAAAGCCGAACCGATTTGGGTTCTTGCCACAGCAATCCCGGAGTTTGACGAAAACGGCCACATCACCCAAATTGTTGCCAGCTTTACGGACATTAGCTCGCTTAAAAAAAGTGAGGAACAATATCGGAACTTGTTCGAGAATACGATGCAGGAGATACACCTCTGGAAGCTCGTTCGCGATCGGCAAGGTGCGATTAAGACCTGGCGATTGGTAGAGATCAACCCTGTTACTCTCAAAGCCTGGGGCAAAACCCGTTCTGAAATTATCGGCAAAACAACCGATGAAATCTTCTCATACAATGCAACGGAACAGTTCATGCCCATTGTGAAAAAGATTTTTTCAGAAGGCACACCCTACACATGGGAAGCCTATTTCCCACCAACGGGTCAGTTCTACCACATGACCAGTGTTCCATTTGGGGAATATTTCATGAGCACTGGGACAGACATCAGCGATCGCAAGTATGCTGAAATGACCTTACAGAAAAGTGAGAAGCTCCTCTCCCAGGCTGAAGAAATTGCAGATATGGGAAGCTGGGAATGGGATATTGAAAACGATATAGCGTATTGGTCAGATGGTTTATTTAAAATTTTTCAACGTTCGCCTAAAGAAGGCGCACCAGAATGGGCACAACAGTCAGGGTTTTATAAAAAAGAAAGTTATGAACAATTAAGTAGGGCAGTAGAAACCTGTGTTCAAAACGGAACACCTTACGAAGTTGAAGTGCAAGCCATACGTTCAGACGGCGAAATACGAATTTGTATTTCCCGCGGAAGGGCAGAAAAAAACGATGAAGGGAAAATATTCCGCCTGTTGGGAACTTTTAATGACATCACCGAGCAAATAAAAGCAGAGCAAGCATTAAAGAAAAGCGAAAGGTTATTAAGCAATATCATCAACTCTTCAACTGATTATATTTTTGTAAAAGACAAGAACTTAAAGACAATCTTATGCAATCAAACATTCGCCCAAGCAGTCAACAAAAAACCGTCCGATTTAATTGGCAAAACAGATATTGAAAACGGTTGGGATGCTGAACTGGTGAAAGGAAACCCTGATAAAGGGATTACAGGATACGAAAAATACGATCTTGAAGCATTAAACGGAAAGATTGTTCAAAACACGGATACAGCGATCGTTTCCGGTAAAACTCTTTTTCTAAATAGCGTAAAAATCCCTCTGAAAGATGAGAATAATCAAATATTTGGTGTACTTGGAATCAGCAGGGATATTACCGAACAAAAAAAAGCGGAACAAGCTCTCAAAGCAAGCGAAGAACAGTTTCGCACCCTCGTTAATGCAAGCCCATTCCCTGTTGTTGTCACGGATACGGCAGGTGAAAACATTCTGCATTGGAGTAAAAGCGCACAAGAACTGTTTGGGCATCGGCCAACAACGCCTGCCGAATGGTTTTCCCTTGCTTATCCCGATCGCCAATACCGCCAGGAGGTTATCGACCGCTCGAAGCTGTATCTCGAAAGAGCGCAACACTCGGAAACAGCCGTGAATACTGGTGAGTATCACATTACGTGCCAGGATGGGTCTGTCAAAATATGCGAGATCTACGCGCAATTGATTTCTGGCCACCTGATATTGACAAATAATGATATTACCGATCGCAAACAGGCTGAAGCAGAAATTCAGGCAGCCAGGGAATTTCTAAATACCCTGATTGATTTAAGTATGTTCGGTATGTGGATATCCGATCGCAAAGGGACAGTCATACAGGTAAACCGTGTTTTATGCGAAACCATGAATTTAACCGACGATCGAATCGTCGGCAAATATAACGTCTTTAAGGATGATAACCTGAAAGCGCAAGGTGTTATGCCTAAAGTGAAGGCTGTTTTCGAGAAGTATCAACCGGCGCGTTTTACAATTTTTTGGCAGGCGACCAGGATTAACGATTTTGCTTTTCAAGCAGCACGGGATATGTATATCGATGTCTATATGTTCCCCATACTGGATATACAAGGAAAGTTGAAGAATGTAGTCTGTCAATGGATAGACATTAGCGAACTCAAAAATGCGGAAAAACAACTACGCGAAATGGTTGAATTTGATGCCTTAACGCAAGTTTATTCAAGGCAGCATTTATTGGGACTAGCCGAAAGAATGTTTATGCGTAGTAAGCAAGACCAGGCTTCACTTTTATGTATGATGTTCGATATCGATCGCTTTAAATCCATCAATGATAAATATGGACACAAGGCTGGTGATATGGCATTAATTGCTTTTTCAGAAGTTGTCTCCAAGAATCTTAGGAGCAATGATATATTCGGAAGGCTTGGTGGAGAAGAGTTTTTGGCAGTAGTTCCAGAAATTTCATTAGAAGCGGGTAAGAAATTAGCTGAACGAATAAGAATTGAAGTTGAAAAAACGCCAATTACGGTGGGTGCAGACTGCATAACCATGACCGTGAGTATTGGGTTATCAATATACAAAAAAAACAAGAATTTGGCTACATTTGATGAACTTATGGAACTTTCCGATAAGGCTCTCTACGCAGCGAAGAATAGTGGTAGAAATCGTGTTTGCGTTGATAATTCATCTCTAGCACGAAAGGATAAGGGGGGGTTGAGGCGTGAAACCGAACCAATACATTGAGTTGGCGTTGGGTTTCTACTTCGTTTAACCCAACAATAGCGGAAAATGGCGAAGCGATTGTTCATTCTGCCTTTTTCTACAAATCCTGATGACGAATCCAGTCAGAACGGCGATAGCCCCGCTTGATATGGGTTTTAAAGCGAACGCCGCTATTGTAAGTTTCGCGCAGAGCCTGAATTGCCGTGCGCAATTTGGGTAGTACCTCCTTGAACCGGTTAAAGGGAATCAAAATAGCAAAGTAGTCGTTGTCAGACAGACGAATAATCAGTTTGAGCTTAATACTATCGACTTCGGTGGCAAAGTCAAATTTATCTTCCTTGGCAATTTTACGCACCTGAGCCAAGATCGCTTGTATTTTCAAGTCTTTCTGTTTTTTGCGCTTGGCAGCCTGGGCCTTTTGCCGCTCAACGCGCTGCATAAAGGCTTGGATCAGAGACACTACCTCACTAATGTCAGAAACGGGGGCGGGCGATCGCTGATACCCTAACTCTACCCAGAGCTTTTGCTCCGAACTCCTGAGCAAATGTAAATGGGTCTCATTTCGATACCAGCGATCGCTTGAATCTTCGAGCAGAACGCAACAACAGAGGGTGTGGGTGGGGGGCTGGTTTGCGCTTGACCCCACCACTTGGGAACGGTGGAAACAGTAACAGTTATCGTTCCGCTTTGCGCCAGGGAGAGGCTCAACTCGCGTCAACAAGTCTTCCGCCACCTCTTTAGCCTTTTCGGGGTCAACGTTGAGGGGGTTCTCTCCAGAGATATTCTCTCGGAGGAGCTTTTGTATACTCCGTAATGTAATGGACATAAATCTTAACGACCTTCTTTAGCTGAAATTCGGCAATACTGCGATCGCACCCAGCGACTTTCGCTGGCCATTAAATCGTTCCCGGTGTTTGCAGCGTAATGCCAAACAGAATAGCCAGAACTTTGGCCAAATCATTGGGTACGCCATAGGTATTGATATCTTTTTGAATCAACTTTTGCTGGCGATGGAACAGACCAAATTTCCAGGTATCTCCTGTCGTAACTGCTCCGTAGAGATAGTCTATAGGAGCCTCAATCCACCGATCTAGGGCAATCAGTTCTACTGCCAGTTGGGTAAATCCTTTCCCCAGATCGGCATTTTTCGCCTCAATAATGACACAGTTTTGAGGTGTGGGAATAAAATAATCTAAATTTCCCTTCAGTTGGTTGCTAACTTGGATCGAATACTCAATCTTGAGAGGCGACTGGATAAACTTGCATACGGTTTTCAGCACCGGAAAAATCAGTGATTCTCGACGGGCAATTTCTGAATTGGGATCGACTAACGCCAAGTTTTCTGTCAACTCCTGGATCAGTGGGTTGGGGTCTAGGGGCTGCTGCTCTGGGAGTTGGAGAGAAGCAGATTGGAAAGCCACCCCGAATTCAGCTAGGATATCGGCGGTGTCAAAGGGCAGAGCGGCATATTGGCTAAAGCTGTAACTTGCGGCAGGGTCAAGAATTGAAGGTTTCACGATTGCTTTACTCCAGCAGCTTCAACGTTGTCCCTGAATTTTACAAAAATGTTGATTATCTTGTCAACTTCATAAACCTTTACAAATCCTTAACCTTAAGGGAATTTGCCGTAACTGCGGATACAACAGAACAACTGCTCATCAGTGAATAATTGTCATCACGATTCAAGGAGGATTGCCTGTGAATGCAGCCGAACAAGCAACTAACTTTGAAATGGCCAGCCAAATTGCCAGTACAGTAAATTTATTCAAAGCTCAGTTTCCCGATGTGCGAGTGGATATGAAGCCTTGGATGAATGACCCCTGTACCCAAGAATTGGTCGATCCGGACTCGATTGATCTGGGTTTCCATTTTCCCGGATTTAGCCGCTCGTTCCAAAGTCGTTCTGTGCTGCTCCAAATTCGTTTTCATCGCGATCCCCTAGAACAGGAACTTCGCGCTATTGGGATTGAGGCGACTGGATACAGCCACAAAGGACAACAATGGCGATTCTCAACGGTGGAGAATTGGCGCTTTGAGGGGGAAACCCAACCCAATCGAGATATCGAGAACAAGCTAAAGCACTTTTGCCGCCAAACCCTAGAGCTGTTCAATCGAGATCGGGGCGATCGCCCAGCATAAAATAAAAACTGACAATCGTAGCAAGATCCCGGTTTAATTTCCTAAAATCCCAAAAATATCTTAATATTGTTTCAAGACTGGATTTGTCATTAGACAACTTGCTGATAACCACAACCATCTTAGGAGGACAAGTATAGTATGGCCCTCGTACCCATGCGACTTCTGCTCGATCACGCAGCCGAAAACAACTACGGTATCCCAGCATACAATGTAAACAACATGGAGCAAATTCTGGCCATCATGCAAGCCGCTGATGAAGCCGATAGCCCTGTGATTCTGCAAGCTTCCCGTGGTGCTAGAAAATATGCCGGTGAAAACTTCCTCCGTCACCTGATTCAAGCCGCAGTTGAAACCTATCCCCATATTCCCATTGCCATGCACCAAGACCATGGGAATGCTCCTGACACCTGCTATACCGCCATGCGCTATGGTTTCACCAGCGTCATGATGGATGGTTCCTTAGAAGCGGATGCCAAAACCCCTGCCAGCTTTGAGTACAACGTTAGTGTTACGGCTGAAGTGGTTAAAGTCGCTCACTCCATTGGGGTTAGCGTTGAAGGAGAACTCGGTTGCTTAGGTTCCTTGGAAACTGGAAAAGGTGACAAAGAAGATGGTCATGGGTTTGAAGGAACTCTTTCTCACGATCAGTTGTTAACCGATCCTGACGAAGCGGTTCAATTTGTAGAACAAACTCAAGTAGACGCTTTAGCTGTTGCCATTGGAACCAGCCATGGTGCTTACAAATTCACCCGTAAACCCACAGGTGAAATCCTGGCTATTAGCCGCATTGAAGAAATCAACAAGCGTCTGCCTAACACCCACTTGGTAATGCATGGTTCTTCTTCTGTACCTGAAGATTTAATTGCTCTGATTAACCAATACGGTGGTAGCATCCCTGAAACCTATGGTGTACCCGTTGAAGAAATTCAGAAAGGGATCAAGAGCGGTGTGCGTAAAGTTAATATCGACACCGACAACCGGTTAGCGATTACGGCTGCTATCCGCGAAGCGGCGGCTAAAGATCCGTCTAATTTCGATCCTCGCCACTTCATGAAGCCTTCTATCAAGTACATGAAACAAGTCTGCTTGGATCGGTATCAACAGTTCTGGACTGCCGGTAATGCCAGCAAGATCAAGCAACAAACCTTAGATGTTTATGCCGTTAAATATGGCAAAGGTGAGTTAAACGCCACCACTAAACAAGCGGCTGCTGTTTAATCACACCTGAGCATTAGCTCTTCGTTTGTTCCTAACTGTTCACTGATATTGTTGTTGATGGGGATGAATCACAAGATTCATCCCTTATTTTTGTTCGCACGATCCCATTCTCCTCAATTATTCCCTATTCCCTAGCACGAAGCCCTATAAAAGGATAAAAATAAACCGCGATCGCCAAATGTCTCAGAGTCGATTGAGAATTTCCGGTAATAAAGTTCTAGGAACTTGGGCTAGGGCGCGGTTTTGAGCGTCAATCCCCCCTTCATTGTAGAGCGATCGCACCGCTTGCAGTAAATAATTGAGCGCCGTATTCGCCATTTGCGGGTTATTTTGCCATCCTAACCAGGCTTGAATATGATGGTTTAGGGCTAATTCGAGGGGTTCAAGAATATCGGATTTTTCTGTAGAACCGACTTGATGGGCAGTCATCGCCAGTTGATAGAGAGCCACACCGAGATTATTATGGGTAGAAATGGGATCGAAGGTGAGGTTAAGCGATCCTTGAGGTTGAGTGTTTTCGATGGCTTCAATCACTTTTTGATAGGCTTTAATACACTCTTGTAGATGTTCGCGTTTTTGCTCAACGGGTGCATTGGGTTGATTGGCTAAATGCCAATAGGTGGTTCCTAAGTTGTTTTGCGTGGCTGTATAGCCACTGGGATTTTTCTCTACAGTACGATATTGGAGTGCCAGTTGATATGACCAAATGGCTAATTGTAAATAGTCTTTAGAACTCTGATATCGGGATAAATTCCAATAGGCAGTCCCTAAGTTATTTTGAATCATGCCATAACTGAGGGCATCGCGATCGGGATGATAATATTTGAGGGATTCTTGATAAGCGGCGATCGCCTGTTTCAAATTCTTAGCTGGTTCTTGATGTTGCCCTAGGTTCCAATAGGCAGTTCCCAGGTTATTTTGAGTCGAGGCATAGTGCTGTAAGTCTTGCTCCGACAGTTGCTCATAGGCTTGCTCTCCCGGTTCTCCTCGATAGGATAAGGCTGACTGATATGCGGCGATCGCCTTTTCTAAGCCGTCTATCGGGTTCTCATGACGCGATAATTCCCCGTAGGCAATACCCAGATTATTCTGCAACCGAGCATAACCTTGGGGTTGGGATTGAATTTCCGGATGGCATAAAGCTTGTTCATAGGTTTGAATGGCTTGTTTGAGCGCTTCTAACCCCTCTTCCCGGTTCGTCGTTTTCCGCGATAAAATCCAGTAGAGATTGCCTAAATCATTCAGTAAGTCTAACCGGGCGATCGCCTCTTCCTCCAATTGCTCTAGCGCTTCTTTTTGGGAGGCTAAAGCCTCTTGCACCTCTTCAACAGTATCCGTTTTGACCACTACCGGACGCGGCTTTTTCCCTACTGCTGTGCCCGCTTCCTCTTCTTGCGGAGGCAGTCCAGCTAACTCCTTTACCCGTCCATTTAACGCCACTCCCCCCCGTGAATTTGCCGGAAGGGGTTCAGAGGCAAACTCAAACAACCCCGTATGGCAATGCCAAAATCGAGGAACCGACTGTTGAATAGAAAATAACCACGGGCGAGGTATCCACAGTAACAAACTCCAGTCCCAGGCTAAATCCAGATACCGTTGGGCAATATATTCCAAATTTTGCAGAAAAGACCATTGTTGGGTTGGCGACTTTTGGGTAAGACGCTGTACCCCAAAAAATTGGAACCCAGGGGAAAACTCGCGGGGAACATGGGGAGAGAGATCTAAAGGCGAAACCCTCATCCAGTCATCTTTGCGTCGTCTGGGCGGCGAATTCGGGGTTGAAGGCAGAGAGTTCTGAATTTCGTGATGATTGACCGTATCATACCAGCGATCGATCTGGTGAACTAAATTCGGATCGTCCGCTTCTAATTCTAGAGTTACCCATCGCGGAATCTCTGAATCTAGGGGCGTTCCATTACATCGACTCTCCATATCCAATCTCTTCACCAAATACTGGCAAAAATTTGGATCGTCGCACACCGCTAAAAACAGTTGGCGACGCAAGTTTAAGCTTAATGCTTCTTTTAAGTCGCGGTAGGTTTGCCAATTTTTATCTTGCAACATCATAGGAATTAGGGAATAGGGAATAGGGAATAGGGAATAGAATGCTCTATACTTCTATCCTCCAAGGAATTAACCCCCAATTCAGGATCTCTTCTCCTATCTCCCCATCCCCTCGCGCTTCCCACTGCCTTCACACCCGTTGATTGTGGAAGAAAATTCACGGAGGCTGTGGTAGAATTAGGGGGCGGTTTATGAACCCCTTTTGATGATTTCACGACAGCTTGAGAACCACTGGGATGAATTTCTGTCGGCGCTGGAGGGAATCGAGTGGACGACGCAACCGAATCAGGTGGCGAAATTGTCCCAGGATTATTTTCATTTTAGCCCAGTTTTACAGCCGTTGTTAGGGGAAAAACGGGCGGATGTGGTGGTGTTTCCCCTAAATGAAGCGCAAGTTTTACGGGTGGTTAAGGCTTGTGTAGCGTATAAAATTCCGGTGACGGTTAGGGGGGCGGGAACGGGAAATTATGGCCAATGTGTGCCCCTAGAGGGAGGGGTAGTTTTAGATTTAAAAAATATGAAAACTATCCTGGAAATCAAACCGGGATGGGTGAGAGCGGAACCGGGAGCCAAGTTAGCCCAAATTAATAAGTTAGCTTCTGAAATAGGTTGGGAGTTGCGGTTATTACCCTCAACCTATCGGACGGCAACCCTGGGGGGGTTTATTGCTGGGGGGAGTGGGGGAATAGGCTCGATTTTATACGGATGGTTGGGCGATCGCGGCAATTTCCTCGCCGCCAAAGTCGTCACCCTCGAAGAGGAACCGCAAGTGCTGGAATTGCGAGGCGATGAAGTGCAACAAGTCAATCACGCCTATGGAACCAATGGCATTATCATTGAACTAGAAATGCCCTTAGCGCCAAGTTATCCCTGGGCTGAAGGTATTATTGTTTTCTCTGAGTTTATGGCAGCAGCACGGTTTGGCCAACAGTTGGGAGAATCTGATGGTTTAATCGCTAAACTCATTAGTATTCACGCTTGGCCGATTCCCTCCTATTTTACTGCTCTTCAACCCTATTTACTGGACGAACATCATGCCGTTTTGGTTATTTTCGATCAAAATGCGATGGAACCTCTAGAAGATTTGGTGAATGAATTTGAGGGAAAAATTACGTTTCTTTCTTGTAGGGCAAATAAAGTTCTCAACTTGGGCGAATTTACCTGGAATCATACGACTCTCCATGCTCGTGCAACCGACCCCAATTTAACCTATTTACAAAGTCGCTTTCCCTCCGATCCCAAATTGGAGTTAGTGCAACGGTTCTATGAGCATTATGGGGAAGAAGTGATGATCCATTTAGAAATTGTCCGTTACCAAGGGCAAGTTTCTCCCTGTGGGTTGCAGGTGGTGCGGTTTACGACTGAGGAGCGGTTGCAGGAAATTATGGGCGATCTCCAGAATCATGGTATTGCCATCTTCAATCCCCATACCTATATTTTAGAGGATGGGGGCAGCAGAACGATTAATCCCCTGCAAGTGAACTTTAAGCGCAAAGTCGATCCCTATGGACTATTAAACCCAGGAAAAATGCGCGGCTGGTGGGAGATGGGGGAGGAGGGGGGAGGAGTAAACCCATACCTTTAGAGAGGACTAAGACATTGGATATTTCTAAGAAACATGTCGGACTTTTTCTGGTGACAATGGAGTAAGTTAATGACCGATGATGTGAAGAACTTGGAAAAAATACTCAATAAACTACTTGATATGAAAAAGTCCTGAGTTTGACGAAGTGCGATGGATGGCCAGTTGCTGTAAGTCACTGCAACTGTTACAGATCCTTTAGGACGGTGAGTATGTCAATGATGAATCGTTTTCACGGATAAAGAGCGCAGTCGATTAAAGGCTGCTGCTAATTCAAAGGGGCGAAATTCGACTAGGTTGCCTTCCCGAAACCGGGTTAGCACGTCTAACCCTCCCTGGTCAATGTCGGCGAAAATGGCTTCTAGGGTTTCTGCGAGGGTGTGTTGGCCGTCGAGATAGTTTTCTTTAGCATAAACCATGGCTTCGGCGATCGCCTTTAACTGCCCGACTTCTACTAATTGCTCTACATCGGCTAAGTCAATGGAGTCTGCACCAAAGACAACTTGATTCACATCCCTGACCTTGAGCTTCACCGGTTTATGTCCCTGACTGGGGTCTACACTCGCTCCAATGGGGATGCGAGAGGAAATTTGCCCAAAATGGTCTCCGCCTTCGATTTGCCGCTCTGTGGGGTGTTTTTCGGCGATCGCCTGGGCTGCTTCCGTCAGGTCTTTGGGGACAAAATGATTCATCGCAATGACGGTATCGGCAACGTCAAAATAGTCTCCACTACCGCCAATCACCAACAGGGTAGACACGCCATAATCGCTATAGAGTTGGCGCACTTTATCGATGAGGGGGGTAATGGGTTCGGAGGTTTTGGCAATTAAGGCTTGCATTCGCCGATCGCGGATCATAAAATTAGTGGCAGCCGTATCTTCATCGACCAAAAACAACTTCGTGCCTACTTCCAGCGCTTCGATCATATTCGCTGCTTGGGAGGTACTCCCACTCGCATTGGTGCTGGAAAAGGCACGAGTATCTAAGTTTTGCGGTAAATCCTGGATAAAGGGAGAAATATCCACCCCAGTGACAGCCCGGCCATCTTCTGCCCTAATCTTAACCGAGCGGCGATCGCTGACCACATATTCCCGACCATCTCCGGGAATATGATTATAAATCCCCAATTCGATCGCCTTCAATAGGGTCGATTTCCCATGGTATCCTCCCCCCACAATTAAGGTCACTCCCTGGGGAATTCCCATTCCCGTAATTGCTCCCCGGTTCGGAGTCTCCAGAGTTACTCGCAGGGACTCCGGAGACTGAAAAGGAATGGCTCCATCTGCCAAAGCCCGTCGATCGACCCCACTACGACGGGGTAAAATCGCCCCATCGGCCACAAAAGCGACTAAGTGATTTGGACTTAACTGCGATCGCAACACTTCTGCATCTTCCACGGTTTCAATATGCCCTTGTAATTCCTCGGCTGACAAGTTCTCATACTTCAGGGATTGTGCTACAATTTCTGGTAAATCTTCACACAACAATTCCCCCGCCTGATAGCCCAAAATTCGCCGACCCTGGGCTGGTAAGCCTACGGTGAAACGGGCTTCAATCCCTTTTTCAGTTAAAATTATAGAAGTGCGAGATAACACCTCTTGACCGACGCGCAACATCTGAATCAGGCCACTATTTCCCGTCCCTCGGCGATCGCTAACCTGATGACAGACTTGACCAAATTGACGGGTTAAATAATCACAGAAGGCGATCGCCCGACTGCGGTTTTCATAGGTTTGTAGGGGAAAACCGGCCACCTCGTAGGAGACTAACACCCGTAGCTGACTCGGTGCAGCAAAAGGATCGCCCTGCACTCGGTCAATACAGAGCAGGAACTCTGGGAACTGGTAACGACCTCGAATATCTTTATATGCTTTATAACTGCGATCGTTCAATTGATGGAGCAGTTGACGTAAATGCAGTTGATCGGCCATGGAAATGTGAAAAAAAAGAGCAAAAACACCCCTTAATTGTATAGTGCTTTGCGCGATCGTGCTTGGGCCGGAGGCGATCGCGCAAAGCAAGAAGTGAGTAACATTAACTCCAATCTTCTTGTTGATCTCCTCCCCGTTTATAAACCCATCCTTGGCTATGAATGGCACGGGTTCGCTCAAATAAAGCTTCCTCGCTCAGGTTCCACTGTTGCAAAGCCAGGTCTAACTGCTGTTGCAGCTCTCTCGCTCCTGGAAAACCTTGGTAACGAATGCGCAACCGTGCTAACTCAGTTAAATGAAAATCTGTCGGCTCTCCAGAATGTTGCAGCAATTGATCCACAACCAGGCGATCGCGATCCTCACGGGGATGTTTTTGATCCTTTCCAGAATCCCTCTCCATAATGCCCTATTTTCAACCTCCATCAACGTCTGAAAGCGAGACAGTGCTATTGCGTTTCGCCCATAATATGACTAAATGGAAGTATTAACCCATGGGTTAATACCAACATACCCATGCTTGGCTCGATCGCATGGCGATCGAGATTACTGAACACCTCCCAAACTTATTCAATTCATGGTTGCTCTCAAATCTTTCCCCCATTCCTCTCCTCGTGGCCAGAGACCCCGTTTACACAACCCCAATCGTTCCAGACTGCGGTTAGTCTCTTCCCAACCTTCTCAACTCCCGGCAACCACTGGCCGTAAAGCCTCTGCTGTCGTTGCTCCCTCCATAAACAAAAACCGTCGCCCGGGTTCCGGTCGGATCAACCCTGCTCCTGGGTCAATCCCTGAACCAGGTCAGGTTAAACGCCTAGATCCAGAGCGCAACCGCTTACCGAAAAGTGTCGTCGCTCTACAGGCGATCGAAAAAATCGTCTTTGTCTGTACCCTAGGTTTAGGAGCGGCTACCCTGGGGATCTATAGTTTAACGGTGCAAAACCAACAACAATGGATGGCAAAATATAAACATCTACAAAACCTACAGCGCTATGAGCGTCAATTGGTAACCGCCAGTGAAATCTTAAAAAATCGTATGGCCTCTCAAGCAGAAACCACCGATACGGGATTAGTTCCTCAAAATCCGGAAACTACGATTTTCCTCGATCCGGTTGAACAACGTCCCCACTCTACGGGGTCTCAACTGCCTGCGAATGTAGCCCCGGAACCTTTATCGTCGATCCCTTTAGGATATTAAGGTTTGCGCTCTGAAACTCTAAGCCTCTAAACATAAATTATGGCCTCAACTTCTCCGCCGAGCCAACGTAGTCCACATCAGGTAATTGCTTCTGGTTTTTCTTCGAGAAAGCCCAGGAGAAAAATGGCCAGTGTCCCTCAGATGCGATCGGTGATCGTCTGGGGAGTGCTGATTGCTAGTTTATTGGGATTAAGCCTGAAACTCTTAACCTTACAAGTGATTGAGAGTTCACAGTTGCGCCAAAAAGCTCAAGAACAACAACGCAGTAAGGAATATCAAATCACACCCCGCCGTTCTATTGTCGATCGCCAAGGCCATTTTTTAGCCGTCGATCAACCCCGATTTACTTTGTATGCCCATCCCATTATGTTTAAAAAACCGGCCCCAGAGATTGCTAGTCAACTCTCTGGAATTTTGGGTATACCGGTCGATCGACTCATGCAACGCTTTTTTGAAGGCGAAAGCGGTATCCAAATTCAGTATAGTGTGCCCGAAGATGCCGCCCGTCGGATTCAAGATTTATCCTTAGATGGCTTAGATCTCATGGCTTATCAAGAGCGGATCTATCCCCAAGAAGACCTGGTATCTGAAGTCGTCGGTTATGTGAATATGGATCGTCTGGGCCAAACAGGGGTAGAAGCGGCCTATGGCAATATTCTGGAGCGCTCTAGTGAGTCGGTAGAAGTAACTCGCACCGGGGGCGGAGATATTTTACCTAGCCAAGGCTCAACCCCCCTGTTGAATGGGGATGCCCTACAATTACAATTAACCCTAGATACTCGCCTGCAACGGGTGGCTCGGTTAGCTCTTTCTGAGCAAATGAAAAACTACCATGCCAAGCGCGGTACGGTAATTGTGATGAATGCATCCAATGGAGAACTGTTGGCTTTGGTGCAATATCCGTCTTTTGATGCCAATAGTTATTGGCAAGCGGATTTAGGGTTGTTAAAAAATTGGGCGATTACGGATTTATACGAACCGGGTTCAACCTTTAAGCCGATTAATGTGGCGATCGCCTTAGAAGCAGATGCCATTGAACCTGGCGATCGGTTTTACGATCCAGGACAGATTTATATTGGTCAATGGCCGATTCAAAATTATGACTTTGATTATAATGGCGGCAGAGGAGTCTCAAATCTGACTGATATTATCAAATATTCCAGTAATGTCGCCATGGTTAGAATTGTCCAACAGATGAAGCCAGAAGTCTTTTATGACGGGCTGGAAAATCTGGGACTTTCATCGCTCACGGGAGTCGATTTACCGGGTGAGACGGCCAGTTATCTCAAACCCAAAGAACAGTTTGTGAATTCAGCCATTGAGCCAGCCGTGGCTGCTTTTGGTCAGGGATTATCTTTGACTCCCCTCAAGTTGGCCCAACTCCATGCCACATTGGCCAATGGGGGATTTCTCGTTACTCCCCATGTGGTTAAAGGACTCAGGGATGTGCAAGGACAATTGCACTATACCCCCAATTTTGAACCGCCCCGTAGGGTGTTTTCTGAAGAAACGGCTGAAGCAGTGTTGGCCATGATGGAAGCGGTGGTGGATGGAGGGAGCGGCAAGGCGGCCCATATTCCTAATTATAGGGTGGCAGGTAAGACGGGAACCGCTCAGAAGGCGGCTGCCAGTGGTGGGTATTATGAGTCTGCTAAAATTACAAGCTTTGTCGGTATTTTATCGGATGGCCCCTATGTAGTCGTAGCGGTGGTGGATGAACCGCAAGGTGGAGGAGCCTTTGGGGGTACAGTATCGGCTCCAATTGTTAAATCGGTGATGGAAGCCCTGATTCCGATGGAGAAGATTCCCCCTTCTACTCTATCGACGAGCAATCCCTAGGCGATCCTATCCGCGAAAGGATCGAGTCCAGCGAGTCAGCCGCCAAATAAAGGTAAAACCTAATACGCCCCAAATGCCTCCGAGCAGTCCTAGGGGTGGGTCGGGTTGTGGATTAGAAATCGGAGGGGCACTGAGGAAGGGTTGGGCGATCGATGTGGCGGAATTCACCTTTAGGGTGCGTTGTGCGCCTAGGGTTAGGGTTGTTGGGTTGTTGGTTGGGGCGGTTGGCCATTGTTGAAGGTTGCCTTGACTGATGCTCAGGGCAGCACCGAAGCCAAACAGGGTTAAAACGCCATAGAAACTGGCGAGTACCAGAGATCCCCAAGAAAGGAATCGTAACCAATAGAGGTGATGCCGAGAAACATAGCCTTGCTGACGGTAAAAGACGAGGATGAGTCCGATGAGAGGCATCCAAACGATATCAATTAAGTGATGGGCCAGATCCAGGCGATCGAGCAGGGAGGCGGGATTAACGTGAATCAGGTATTCTAGTGCTTTGAATAGGGTCAGCAGGAGTAAACTATATCCTCCCCATTGGAGTAATTGATAGGATTTTTCTTCAACTCGACTCGATAGATATAGGCCATCCCGTGAGTTAGGAAAGGCTTGTGAAGAGTGGGTTGTTGAGTCGGCCGGTAGGGTGTGATAATGGTTTTCGAGTTCGGTCAGTAGGGTTTTGGTTTCGCTGTATTGGGGGTGGTGGGGTTCGATTGAGAAGAGCTTCAGGGCGACTTGGTAACTGGCGATCGCAATTTCACAATAGAGACGATGATCCCCTTGGGGACAAGAAGCAATCAGTTCAGCAAAGCGACAGAGGGTTTGGGCTAAACTGATGGCGGTGCTGGGTTTGGAAGCCGTGCCTTTTTCCGTAGCCCAAGTGGTTAATTCTTGGGCAAACTGGGCGTTGAGTAGGCTGGCGTTACGTTCTAACAGGGGGTAGATGACTTGGCGATCGCCTGGATTATTATGGATGGCTTTGAGCAGTTGACGCAAGAGGGTCTGTTGTTGTTGGGAGAGGCTATCGGTTTTCATCATCACCACAAGAAAAGGAGAGAGACTATAGAGGGCTTCAATATCACACGATCAAACTCCACAAATGATAGCAATGTCTCAGTCAAAAGTCTCAATTTTTCCCATGCTATTGGGAACGACTCACCAGGGTAATGCGATCGCCCAGTTGCCGCAGAACCTTTGACAAGTCTGGATCTTGTTCCCGTCGCTGCCCTACCTTATCGCAGCTATACATAACCGTTGTATGGTCTTTTCCTCCAAATTCTTCTCCAATTTTGGGTAAGCTTAAGTCTGTATACTGACGCATCAGGTACATACCGACTTGACGAGCCTGACTAATTTCCCTACGTCTTGAACTACCTTTTAAATCCTCTGGAGTCACCTGAAATTCTTCTGCAACTACAGCAATAATCACATCTGCCGAAACTTCTGCATGAGCTGCTGGGGGATTCAACACAGGGGCAATATTTTCGACAGTCATCGATAATCCCGAAATTGACATATAAGCCACGGTTCGGATTAATGCTCCTTCTAATTCTCGAATATTAGACGTATAGTTGGTCGCAATATATTCAATGACAGCTTGGGGTAAGTCTAAGTTTTCATACTCGGCCTTTTTTTGTAAAATTGCCATTCGTGTTTCTAAGTCCGGGGGTTGGATATCCGCAACTAATCCCATCGAAAACCGCGAACACAGACGCTCTTGCAGTTGCGGCATTTGACTGGGAGGACGATCTGAGGCTAAAACAACTTGTTTTCCTGCTTCATGGAGAGTATTAAACGTATGAAAAAATTCTTCTTGGGTCGATTCTTGACCTTCAATAAATTGAATATCATCAACTAATAAAACATCTGCCGTTCGGTAATGATCGCGAAATCCTTGACGGCTATCTTGACGAATAGCCGTGATTAAATCATTGGTGAATTTTTCCGTAGAGACATAAAATACCTTAGCATCCGACCGAATTTTGAGTCGATAATGTCCAATCGCTTGCATCAAATGAGTTTTTCCCAGCCCCACACCCCCATAGAGAAACAAAGGGTTAAAACTGAGAGGATTTTCTCGTCCTGGAGATTCAGCAACTGCCAAAGATGCGGCGTGAGCCATGCGATTATTGGAACCAACCACAAAATGCTCGAATACATATTTAGGGTTCAGTTCAGTCGGCTTGGGGTAAGTGTAAGTTTTGGGAATAGCTGGATTTGAAGACCAGAAAGGACTTGAATTTTCAGAAGAGTTTTCTTGATTAGCAACGGTGATTTTAAGAGTCACCGAATGGCCTAAAATATCTTCTATTGTTGTTTTGATAATGTTAATATAGTTCGCTTGAAGCCAGTTCCGAGCAAAGAAGTTGGGAGTTTCCAGAATCAGACAATTGTCTTGCAAGTCAATTGCTTTTGCGGTTTTAATCCAAGTCTCAAATGTTGGCTGACTTAGTTTTTTTTCAAGTCGATCAAGGACTTGAGTCCACAGGCGATCGAGGGAATTTTCCACTGCTCACTCTCCCAATTTATGGACTAGATAACCATCTATCCTCGTAGATTTAAGTTAAAACTCACTAGACAACGAGTTTTTTAGTCTTCTTTGTCTTTCTAGATTCTACCCAGATTTTTCCCATTAGCCAAAGTCGCCTTTATGTAGATGGGCTTAACCGTTTTCTTAAGGAATTTGCCCGTGTCTTAGCCGTTTTGTTATTTGGATCTACTTTTAAGGCCTCATCGTAGCTTTCTAAGGCTTGTTTTGTCAAATTCTTTTTCTCATATGCAAACCCTAAGTTGTTCAAAGCAACCACATAATCAGGGGCAATTTTTAAGGCTTCTTTATACTGTCGTATAGCTACATCATACTGTTCTTTAGCTACATAGGCATAACCAAGTGCATTATAAACTAAAGCACTCTCTTGTTCTGGGATATCATCACACTTGAGCGATTTTTGAAAGAATTGAATGGCTTGGCTGTACAGTTTCTTATCGGAGTAAAGGCAGCCTAGCTCATAGTATTCCTCAGCCGTTCCTTGATTGGATTTCAGCTTTTTTTGTAACTGGGAAAACAGAGCTTCAGAACGCCGAGTTTTCAAGACTTGACGAAGGATAAACCAAGCTGAAACAGCTAAGAGAACTAGAAATATAGAAAGATAAGCGATCGGCAGTGAAGTTTGCATCAGACTCTGTGTTGGTTTTCTCTCATTTATTGTACTGGGTAAGCACCACCTTCCAATACCTAGTCTCCTGTTCTAAGCAGATTTTGCTTCTAGGAAGCCATCAGACCTTTAGCAACAGTCTCAAGCTTGAAGATCTCAAAGATCCCTTATAAACGTCCAAAAGGGAAGAATACCGTCCCTTCTGAACGATCATTGCGTTGGGGATGGCGATCGTCATCTCTCAACCATTATCTTCAAGATCTAAGCGCTCTTTTGGGTGGCTAATTCCACAACTTTGCTAAATCCTTGAGGATCGAGAATCGCCATCTCTGCCAACATTTTCCGATTGATCTCGATATGCGCTTTTTTGAGGTTACCCATCAGCTTACTATAGCTCACCCCATTTTGACGAGCGGCTGCATTCACACGAACAATCCACAAACGACGAAAATCACGCTTACGCTTGCGGCGATCGCGATACGCATTCCGCAAAGCCTTCATTACCTGCTGATTTGCCGTGCGAAAGAGTTTAGAATGAGATCCCCGAAACCCTTTAGCCAACTTTAAAATTTTCTTGCGCCGTTTCCGAGCAACATTACCCCGTTTAACCCTTGGCATAATCGTTTATCCTCATAATTAGATATTGAACTTCTGATGCGATGGTAGAAAAGCACCTTAAAGATAAGGCAACATTAAGCGCACATTTTCCTCATCTCTCTCACAAACCGTTGTTATTTGAGAAAGCCGACGCTTCCGAGTAGGACTCTTATGCTCAAGCAAGTGATTTTTATTCGCTTTACGACGTAAGATTTTGCCACTTCCCGTAACTCTAAACCTCTTCGCTGCTGCCTTTCTCGTTTTCAGTTTCGGCATAGTTTCCTTTACTCCATACTAATTAACACAAATTCTTATTATAACAGAAAATATGACAATAATACAATCAACCAACAAACAAAACCCCTTTGTGTGAAAAGGGGTTTTGAGAAAAAGTAACCTGGCACCGAGCTATTTTGCCATGGGGTGACCCCCAAAGTATCGTCGCCGCTGCTGTGTTTCACTACCGAGTTCGGGATGGAGTCGGAGTGGTGCCA
>NZ_JAQPOK010000053.1 GCF_030068445.1 Roseofilum halophilum BLCC-M91
AAATAGATTTCTATAGAAGTCGCAATATTCGTCAATTACAGAGAGGGTCAGTTGGGCAGGTCGTGGTGCAATCATCGTTCCGATCAGGCTTTCAGCCTTTTTTCTTTATTATACTCTTCCCAGAGTGACAAAAGAGGGGTAGTTTTGCTCTTATTATCAACTGCTACTGAAGGGATTAGTTCAGCAACTTCTTCATCTATGCGGATGGATGTGAAAACCGGATGGAGAAGATAACGATTCTAAGGATATGATTTTAGTTAGGGTTGTGGAGTGTGCAATTGATGCTGTCATTATTTTATGCTTTGTTGTTGGGCGCTGGGATTTTTGCTAGTGCGAATGCGCTTCCAGTTAAGGGTTGTGAGGATGGGTTAACTCCAGGCTGTTCTGTATCGACTCTGGGTAGGGAGACATTCTTCGCCCAAAATCTGGTTGCACAAGGAAATCAAATTATTGTTAATGGTCAAACCTTACCCATTTCCTGGAAACAATGGCGAGAGAATAATCAAGTCCGGATTGCCATTAGTGATGTGGGTTTGGGGTCGGGTTTTGGGGTAGAGTTGCTGAGTACCTCGAATCCTACTCTACAACCGATTCAGTGGTATGGAGTACCGGGTAAAACTCGGTGGAGGCTTCCCGCTCAGGTGACCTCTACTGGGCGATATGTGGAGGTGACACAGTGGGTGCAAGAGTTGGGATGGCAGATGGTTCCCCAGGGGAATGTGCTGAGGGTACAAACGGGTTCGAGTCGGGTGTTGGGAATGCGTCAGGGTAAACAAACTTGGGGCGATCGCCTCGTCATCGCTCTCAACCAAGAAACCCCCGTACAAGTGAACCATGCTCCCGGAAAGACGGTGATTACTCTGGGGGCAGTGGCTTCTCCTGCTCTGTTCGATGCCTTTGAATCGAAGGCATCGAATGCCGTTGAGAGCATCAAGTTTACTCCGCAAGCTGGACGCACACAAATCGAAATTAACCTGAAAACTAAGCAAGTGCGCCCCGAAATTCTGACTCTCAATGCTCCCTATCGGTTGGCGATCGATTTCCGTTTGGATGCGACGATTCCTACTAAACAAATTCAATGGGCTTCAGGCATTCAATGGCGACAGCAAACGGTGACGATGGGATCGTCCCAGTTTCCGGTATTTTGGCTGCAAATTGACCCCCGAAATCCCCAGATCCAACTGCGTCCCATTCGCACCAATACCCAAGCTGCATCGGGGACTTCTCCCTTAGTGACTTTAGCCCGTCAATCTCAAGTGGCGGCGGCGATTAATGCCGGATTTTTTAATCGTAATAATCGCTTACCGTTGGGAGTCATTCGTGACAATGGAGAATGGATTTCTGGCCCGATTCTGAACCGGGGGGCGATCGCCTGGAACCACCGAGGACAATTTGTCATCGATCGCCTAACCCTCACCGAAACCCTCACCACCCAAGGCGGTCAGCGTTATCCCATTCTCTACCTGAACAGTGGTTATCTCAAACCGGGATTATCCCGCTATACCAGCGCTTGGGGAACTACCTATACGCCACTGAGCGATAATGAAACTATTATTTCTGTAAACGGCGATCGGGTCATCTCTCAAACCCAGGCAACCCAAGCCGGAACCGGCCAATTTCCCATCCCTCCCCAAGGATATCTCCTAGTCCATCGCGGCCAAACTCCCCCACCCTTTATCCCCCCAGGAAGCCCCCTGCAACTGCAAATTCGCTCATCTCCCGATCTCACCAATTATCCCTTTACCCTAGGCGCTGGCCCCCTGTTGGTGCAAAATGGTCGTATCGTCCTCAATGCCGAAAGAGAAGTCTTTAGCCAAGCTTTTATCCGTCAACAAGCCTCCCGGAGTGCGATCGGTGTAACCTCTAATGGCCAACTGATCCTCGCTGCCGTCCATGAGAGATCCTACGGCAAAGGCCCCACCCTCAGCGAAATCGCCCAAATTATGCAACGTCTGGGTGCAGTCGATGCCCTCAATTTAGATGGGGGCAGTTCCACCGGACTTTATCTAGGAGGAGAATTATTAGACCGCTCTCCCCGCAGCGCTGCCCGCATCCATAACGCATTAGGGGTCTTTCTCCAACCTTAAATTTCAGTTCACTACAAATGTTAACCGCTAAATTATGACCTACACTCCTACCACACTCCTAACCTTTGAGCAATTCATCGCTGACTATGGCGATGATTTTCGCTATGAATTAGCCGATGGAGAATTAATCGATATGGAACCGACTGGCCCCCATGAAACCGCCAGTGGTAAACTAGCCACCAAAATTGGAATTGCTATTACCCATGCCCAACAACCCTGGTTCATCCCTCGTACTTGCTTAATTCAACCGTTGGCCGATATTGCCACAGCTCGTCGTCCAGATGTTCTCGTGTTAGATGAAACCCTATTAGATCGCAAACCCCTATGGCAAAGAGAACCCATTATTACTTTGGGTCGATCGATTAAGCTGGTAGTAGAAGTAGTCAGTTCTAATTGGGAAAATGACTATGCTCGCAAAGTGGAAGAATATGCGCTCTTGGGGGTTCCTGAATATTGGATTGTGGATTTTCGGGGATTAGGGGGAACCGCATTTATTGGTAAACCGAAGCAACCCACATTTACGGTGTGTCAATTGGATGGAGAGGACTACAATCAACAGCAATATCGATTAGGAGAAGCGATTGTTTCTCCTTTATTGCCCGATTTACAGTTGCGATTAGATGATGTTTTACCCCGATAAAACAAGTGCGCTTCATTTTCTGCTCTCCACGGAGGAAATATCCAATCCTAGATATATCTTAATTTAAGAAGCGCAGGTTCAATAACAGTTGTAGGTTGGGCAAATGCTTAATATCAAATCCTTTTCTTGATTATCCTCTTGCCCCCTATCCCCCTATCCCCCCCCATTCTCACACCCTAACAGATGACACTCAACAGAGAAGATTGTTATGGTTAGCTAAGGGGCACACCTCTCCCCCTTTCGATTCTGCAACCCAAGATTTCTAATCTTCTACGGAGAAAAATCAATCATGGTACAAGCCTCAGAACGCCCAACCCTTAATTCAGAAAAACCGGAAGAGTCCCTTCCTAGCTCCTCTCCATCCTCCAATGGACTCTGCGAAGTGGGAGAACGTCCTTGGGGAACCTATACGGTATTGGAAGAAGGACAAGGCTATAAAATTAAACGCATCGAAGTAAAACCCGGTCATCGCCTGAGTTTACAGATGCACCACCATCGCAGCGAACATTGGATTGTGGTTTCAGGTACAGCAAAAGTAATCTGTGGCGAGAAAGAAATCATGGTTTACCAATACCAATCTACCTATGTTCCCCAAGGAAACGCCCATCGCCTGGAAAATCCCGGAGTGATTCCTTTGGTGCTGATCGAGGTGCAAAATGGGGAATATCTGGGTGAAGATGATATTGTCCGTTTCCAGGATGACTATGCCCGCAGTAACGGCAAAGATAGTAAAGTCTAAATTAGAGATGTTTTAATAGTCCCCCGATGATTCATTTAACCCCTGCTGCGGCCACAGAATTAAAACGGTTGCAAAGCCGATATCCCCAATCTACGCCTTGGGTGCGTTTTGAGGTGCAGACAGGGGGATGTGCAGACTTGAGCTATGAGATCCGGTTTGACTCGGAAAAACACGAAACCGATCAAGAGTATGCTTATGAGGCGATCGCCATTATCGTCGATCCTACCCAATTAACCTATCTGGATCACCTCAAAGTCGATTATTCTGATGATTTGATGGGTGGAGGATTTCGCTTCCATAATCCCAATGCCACCCAAACTTGTGGTTGTGGTCAATCCTTTTCCCTTGACTCCCCCTGAAACCCGAAGGATTAAGGCCTAAAAGGATTGACAAAAGGGGTCTTGATTTGGTAAAGTCAAAAATTGTCGTCAAAGTTGAACCAGAGACGGTTTATAGAAAACCTCCGTACCTTATGCCAACGATCCAACAACTCATTCGTACTGAACGTCAGAAAATAGAACGGAAAACCAAGTCCCCGGCCCTAAAGAGCTGTCCTCAGCGCCGTGGAGTCTGCACCCGTGTTTACACTACAACGCCTAAAAAACCCAATTCAGCCCTGCGTAAAGTGGCCCGTGTACGCTTGACCTCCGGGTTTGAAGTAACGGCCTATATTCCAGGAATTGGGCATAACCTTCAAGAACACTCCGTGGTCATGATTCGCGGTGGACGGGTGAAAGACTTGCCTGGTGTAAGATATCACATCATCAGGGGAACTCTGGATACCGCAGGCGTAAAAGATCGGCGGCAAGGTCGCTCCAAGTACGGAGCTAAACGACCTAAATAGTGGACTAAAAACGGTTTAATCGATCCACTCTATTGATTAAAGTCAACCGTTATAGCTTCCTATTTATTGTAACACCGATCGTGTAGATTTATACTGTAAACCCATTATTGAATTCTCAAACCTAAACCTATGTCTCGTCGAGGAGTATCTCATCACCGTTCTGTCCCTCCAGACTCGGTATATAACAGCCGCCTGGTTAGCATGACCATTCGGCGGATCATGGAGAGTGGCAAAAAATCTTTAGCCTCTCGTCTTCTGTATGATGCCTTCAAAATTATTGAAGAGCGTACCGGTTCTGATGCTTTAGTCCTGTTTGAAAAAGCAGTTAAAAATGCCACTCCATTGGTAGAGGTGAAAGCCAGACGGGTCGGTGGAGCCACCTATCAAGTCCCGATGGAAGTGCGCTCAGATCGGGGAATCAGCTTGGCTCTGCGTTGGTTAATCCGATTTTCTAGACAGCGTTCAGGCAATTCCATGGCCATGAAATTAGCCAATGAACTGATGGATGCGGCGAACGAAACCGGGAACACAATTCGTAAGCGAGAAGAAACTCATCGCATGGCTGAAGCGAACAAAGCGTTCGCCCACTATCGCTACTAAGGCATCCAGCCCACTATTCCAGCAAACTTTAAGCCCCCAAATCTTTAGCTCAAGGCCAATCTTTGGAGCCAAGTCTAGTCTAAAACCGGTTTAGACTAGATTTCTTCAGGAAGTCTTAAACGTTTGTCTTAAAAAAAGTATACAATTCTAAAAGAGCAGAAAAATAACCAATCAAGACTGCTTTTCAAGACCAAGGAGGTATCTGTGGCACGAAATATCCCGCTGGAGCGAATTCGCAATATTGGCATCGCTGCCCATATTGATGCGGGCAAAACAACAACAACTGAAAGAATCCTGTTTTACTCAGGCATCGTTCACAAAATTGGTGAAGTGCATGATGGAACAGCAGTGACTGACTGGATGGCCCAAGAACGCGAGCGCGGAATTACCATCACAGCAGCCGCCATTAGTACCAGTTGGAAAGACCATCAAATCAACATTATCGATACTCCAGGTCACGTGGACTTCACCATTGAAGTTGAGCGTTCCATGCGGGTATTAGATGGTGTCATTGCCGTATTTTGTTCGGTTGGGGGCGTTCAACCCCAGTCTGAAACCGTATGGCGGCAAGCCGATCGCTATAAAGTGCCCCGAATTGTTTTCGTCAACAAAATGGATCGCACAGGAGCGAACTTCTTCAAGGTATACGAACAAATAAAAGATCGTCTCCGGGCGAATGCTGTCCCCATTCAAATTCCTATTGGCTCAGAAGGCAATTTTAGAGGTATTGTAGACTTGGTGCGGATGCGTGCCAAGATCTATACAAACGATATCGGTACAGATATTGAAGAAACTGACATTCCTGAAGATGTCCTGGAACAAGCCCAAGAGTATCATGCCAAATTGATTGAATCCGTAGCGGAAACGGATGATGCTCTGACCGAAAAATATTTGGAAGGGGAAGAGCTAACCGAAGCAGAAATCCATAATGCTCTGCGCAAGGGAACCATTAACGGGACAATCGTTCCCCTGCTGTGTGGTTCAGCCTTCAAGAACAAAGGGGTACAACTGCTCCTGGATGCTGTGATTGACTACATGCCTGCTCCGATTGATGTGCTGGCGATTCAAGGAACCCTACCCGATGGTACTCCTACGGAACGCCAAGCCGATGATGAGCAGCCCTTCTCTGCCCTCGCGTTCAAAATCATGTCTGATCCCTATGGTCGGTTGACCTTTACACGGGTATATTCAGGCGTGCTGAAAAAAGGCAGCTATGTCATGAACTCGACTAAGGACAAGAAAGAGCGAGCCTCTCGGTTGATTATCCTCAAAGCCGATGAGCGGATTGAAGTCGATGAACTGCGATCGGGTGACTTAGGGGCAATTCTGGGTCTGAAAGAGACAACAACTGGGGATACCCTCTGTGATGGCAGCTCTCCCGTAATCCTGGAATCCCTGTTCATTCCCGAACCCGTGATTTCCGTGGCTGTAGAGCCGAAAACCAAACAGGACATGGAGAAGCTCTCCAAAGCCCTCCAATCCCTGTCAGAAGAAGACCCCACCTTCCGAGTCAGCATTGACCCGGAAACCAACCAAACCGTCATTGCCGGGATGGGAGAGCTACACTTAGAAATTCTCGTAGACCGTATGCTGCGGGAGTTCAAAGTGGAAGCCAATGTGGGTGCGCCCCAGGTAGCCTATCGGGAGACCATCCGTAAAGCGATCAAGGCTGAAGGTAAATTTATCCGCCAAAGTGGGGGTAAGGGTCAATATGGTCATGTGGTGATTGAGCTGGAACCGGGTGAATCGGGTAGCGGCTTTGAATTTGTCTCCAAAATTGTCGGTGGATCGGTACCGAAAGAGTACATAGGCCCTGCCGAGCAAGGGATGAAAGAAGCCTGCGAATCGGGTATCCTGGCTGGATACCCCTTGATCGATGTCAAGGCTACCTTAGTGGATGGTTCATTCCACGAAGTAGACTCTTCGGAGATGGCCTTTAAGATTGCTGGTTCTATGGCCATTAAAGAAGGGGTTACTAAGGCATCTCCCGTTCTTCTTGAACCCACTATGAAGGTAGAGGTGGAAGTTCCTGAAGACTTTCTTGGAGATGTGATGGGAGACCTCAATTCCCGTCGCGGCCAGATTGAAGGGATGGGTTCTGAAGATGGTCTGAGCAAGATCTCGGCTAAAGTTCCTCTGGCAGAAATGTTTGGTTATGCCACAGATATTCGCTCCAAAACTCAAGGACGTGGAATTTTTTCGATGGAATTTAGTCACTATGATGAAGTTCCTCGGAATGTGGCAGAAGCCATTATTGCCAAGAGCAAGGGAGAGTCATAAAATTCACTAGGACAATTAGAGTTGGTGACAGTTGAGGAATCAACTCTAATGTCCTAGTTCTCATCCCTTGACTGTCCTGACTGACGGTCAGAAAACGTTTACTTCGTCTTTTATCTAGTCAACATTAGGCACAATTAATTAGTTATGGCACGCGAAAAATTTGAACGGACAAAACCTCACGTTAACATTGGTACGATTGGTCATGTTGACCATGGTAAAACAACCCTGACGGCTGCGATTACCATGAGCTTGGGAGCTGCTGGCCAAGCCACAGCTAAAAACTACGAAGATATCGATGCGGCTCCAGAGGAGAAAGCGCGGGGGATTACCATTAATACGGCTCACGTGGAATATGAAACGGATAACCGTCACTATGCCCATGTGGACTGTCCTGGACATGCTGACTATGTGAAAAATATGATCACTGGGGCAGCGCAAATGGATGGTGCGATTCTGGTGGTTTCTGCGGCGGATGGCCCCATGCCCCAAACCCGCGAGCATATCCTCTTGGCTCGTCAGGTGGGTGTTCCTAATTTGGTGGTGTTCTTGAATAAGAAAGACCAAGTGGATGATGAGGAATTGTTAGAGTTGGTTGAGCTGGAAGTGCGCGAGCTTCTGAGTGATTATGACTTCGATGGTGACAATATTCCGATTGTTGCGGGTTCAGCATTGAAAGCTGTAGAAGCTATGGTTGCCGATCCGAAGACTGCACGGGGTAAGGATGAATGGGTTGATGCCATTTGGGAGTTGATGGATAATGTGGATAGCTTTATTCCAACTCCGGAGCGGGATGTGGATAAGCCTTTCTTGATGGCGGTGGAAGATGTGTTCACGATTACTGGTCGGGGAACGGTTGCCACCGGACGGATTGAGCGGGGTAAAATCAAACTTAATGAAGAGGTGGAAATCGTTGGCATTAAAGACACTCGGAAAACGACGGTAACGGGTGTGGAAATGTTTAAGAAATCTCTGGATGAGGGGATGGCTGGCGATAATGCGGGTCTCCTGCTTCGGGGGATGAAGAAAGAGGATATTGAGCGGGGTATGGTGTTGGCTAAACCTGGTTCGATTACCCCTCATACTGAGTTTGAAGCTGAAGTTTATGTGCTTAAGAAAGAAGAAGGTGGCCGCCATACTCCCTTTTTCTCGAACTATCGTCCTCAGTTTTATGTGCGGACAACGGATGTGACGGGTACGATTAAGTCGTTCACCGCAGATGATGGTAGTACGGCTGAAATGGTGATGCCTGGTGACCGGATTAAAATGAACGTGGAGTTGATCAATGCGATCGCCATTGAGCAAGGAATGCGTTTTGCGATCCGTGAAGGGGGCCGTACTATCGGTGCGGGTGTGGTCGCTAAGATCCTGAAATAGCTGGGTCTGAGTCCTTCGTTCATCTCGATTAAGCCCTTCCCTAAGTGAACCCTAAATCCATGGGGAAGGGTTTCTCTCTCAAAACTTTCACAGAACCTTGACAACTGTAAATAATTATGGCAACTCTACAACAACAAAAAATCCGTATTCGTCTGAAAGCGTTCGATCGCCGTCTCCTGGATACCTCTTGTGAAAAAATTGTCGATACGGCCAACCGCACAAATGCTACAGCCGTTGGCCCGATTCCTTTACCCACCAAGCGCCGGATCTACTGTATCCTGCGATCGCCCCACGTGGATAAAGACTCGCGGGAGCATTTTGAAACCCGTACCCACCGTCGTATTATTGATATTTACCAACCTTCCTCTAAAACCATTGATGCTCTGATGAAACTCGATCTGCCGGCTGGAGTCGATATCGAAGTGAAGCTTTAAGCACCCTTCCTTCCCCATTCCCTGGTTAAGGATCGATCCTGAAGATCGAGGTTAGGTTTTTGCACTCTCGAACAATGCGATAGACTAAAAGGTGTTTGTGCTATTTCCAGGTCTTTCTTTAGAGTCTCCAGAATAGGAAAATCACTATGACATCTTCTTCATCGATCGCCGTGCGAGAATTGCCTCTGTTTCCCTTACCAGAAGTCGTCCTCTTTCCAGGGAGACCCCTACCGCTCCATATCTTTGAATTTCGGTATCGGATGATGATGAATACCGTCCTTCAAACGGATAGTCGGTTTGGGGTGTTAATGTGGGACCCGCTCAAAAATGAAGCTGTTTCCGTCGGTTGCTGTGCAGAAATTATAAATTATCAACGCTTACCCGATGACCGTATGAAGATCCTCACCCTGGGACAACAACGGTTTCGAGTTTTGGAGTATGTACGAGAAAAACCCTATCGCGTAGGGTTGGTGGAATGGATTGAAGATCGATCCACCGATCGAGATTTGAGATCCTTGGCCACTGATGTGGAACAACTGCTTAAAGATGTGGTTCACCTGTCTTCTAAATTAACGGGTCAGGACATTGAATTACCCGACAATATCCCGACTTTGCCCACGGAATTATCTTACTGGGTTGCCAGTAACTTATATGGTGTGGCAGCAGAACAACAAGCTTTATTAGAAATGCAAAATACCGCCGAACGATTGGAGAGGGAAACAGAAATTCTGACTTCGACTCGTAATCATTTAGCGGCTCGCACGGTACTTAAGGATACGTTTAAGGAATGAGGAATAGCGGGGTAGGCAAAAGGCAAGAGGCAAAAGGCAAGAGGCAAAAGGCAAAAGTTTCTTTAAATATCGGTAACGGTATAGCTGCCAAAAATTTTTAAGACTTCTGTGTACTCTTCGAGTTGTTTCAGAGTCTCTTGGATGCTGGGTTCTCTGGCATCAACTTCAATATCAATAAAAAATAAATATTCCCCTAGCGATCGCTTGGTGGGACGGGATTCGATGCGGCTTAAGTTGATCCCTTGGCGGGCAAAAATTTCCAGGGGTTTGACCAACACTCCTGGAATATTGGGCAAACTAAAGGCGATCGAGGTATGGGTTTTGGGTTGGGAGGCAGGATTTAAACTCACATCAGTAGCTGTAGAGGTCATAACCCAAAAGCGAGTACAGTTATCTGGGCGATCGTTAATGGGATAGGCTAATACGGGAACTTGATAGAGTTTGGCGGCTCGTTGGGAGGAGATCGCTGCGATCGGTCGATTGGCCTGAAGATACTGAATCGATTCCGTGGTGGAGTTGGTGGGGATTAATTCGACTCCCGGTAAATGTTGCTCTAGCCACTCCTGACACTGGGCTAAGGCTTGGGGATGGGAATAGACGGTTTCAATCGCAGATAAGTCACTCACCTGAGAGAGGAGTCCATGGGTGATGGGCAAAACGTAGGCCTGCTGAATTTCTAAACCCTGTAATTGCCATACACTATCGAGGGTCATGGGAACGCTGCCTTCAATGGAATTTTCTACTGGGGCTAACGCCATATCGGCCTGCTGTTTGGCCACGGCCTGTAAGGTTTGGGCAATACTGGGATAGGGGCGCAACTGAGCCTCATAACCCTGAGCTTGAAGCTGTTGACAACAGGCGATCGCTGCTGCCTCTGAATAGGTTCCTCGCGGCCCTAAATAAGCAATAATAACCATGATTTCTCCTGATTTCATCGTGGGTCGTTAGAATTATTGAGGTTAGTCCATAAAAATTAACAATTCAATATAAATTATTCATACACAACACGGTATGATATCCGCAACTTAAATCCAGCATTTACAGTGCCAGAACCCCTCTCTATCGAATAGAGAGCGTTTTTTTAGGGTCTAGCCACGGGCTAGAATCTTGAGAATTTTGTAAAATATATTTACATTTGTAGATTAACTCCCACTCTATGACCACCCAATTTAGCGCCACTCAATCGGTTAACCTCAATGTTCCCGATCAACCCATTCCCATACAGCATTACCTACGGCAACCGAAACGTCTTGTCAATGCCTTAACGGCCCAAAGTCAAATTGAACATTTAAGTGACGAGCTGTTTCGGCTAAAAATGCGCCCTCTCACGTTCATGATGTTTACCTTCCAGCCTACGGTAGACCTGAAGGTTTGGGCAGATAGTCACGGAAATGTACAGTTGCAATCGGTGGGTTGTCATATTCGAGGGATTGAATATATTAATCAACGGTTTCATCTGGACTTAAAAGGTAAACTTTGCCCCCAACAGTGTGGCGATCGCACCACCCTTCACGGAAAAGCCAACTTAGTCGTACAAGTAGAACTTCCTCCTCCCTTGAACCTTACCCCACCCTATATCCTAGAAAATACGGGCAATGGATTACTCAGAAGTGTCCTCTTAACTATTAAACAGCGTTTGATGCACCAACTTCTATCAGACTATCGCCACTGGGTACACAATAGCCAGAATACTCAGACCGCCAATTCTGGGAACCTGGAAGCCTTGGTTAATCCCTATCAAGCCTAATCCACCTGGGAATTACTGGAGTTTAAACGATCGCCGATGCAAACAAGAGGGGCCAAACTCGGCGATCGCCAGGCGGTGTTTTTTCGTGCCATACCCCTTATTGTTCCTGAGATCGTATTGGGGAAACATTGGATCTAAGCGAGTGATTAATCGATCACGCCAGACCTTAGCGACAATGCTGGCAGAGGCGATCGCCACCTCCGTCTGGTCTCCCTTCACCACCGTCCTCTGAACCCCTGGCAACTGGGGAATCTCATGGCAGCCATCCACCAAACAAACCTGGGGAACCTCCCCCAATTTCAGCACCGCCCGCTTCATCGCCAACAACGAAGCCCGTAAAATATTCAACCGATCGATTTGAGCCACCGAAGCCACCCCTAATTGACAATCAAGAGCCAACTCTTGAATAACCTCTAATAACTGCTCTCGCTTTCGGTGGCTCAACCTCTTACTATCCGTCACCCCCAAACCCTGCAACCGATGGGCTACCTCTGGTGAGAGCATCACAGCAGCAGCCACCACGGGGCCGAAGAGCGAACCCCGGCCCACCTCATCAACACCTGCCACTCGAATGATCCGATCCAAAACAATGATGAATTAGTCTGAATCGGCAGAAGAGCGGCGACGACGACGGCGACGAGTTTCTGGAATCTCCTCTCCCGTCTCATCCTCGGAAACACTTCCTCGATCGGACTCTTCTTGCTGTGAAATTTGGGTACTCAGGTATTCCTGTGACCTAGTGGGAGACATCCATCCCCAACTTCCTTCTTCTTGAGCCACGGTTTCCGGATCTGGGGAAGCCTCCTCCTGAGTCTCTGGGGGGGGGGACACCAGAGTTGCAGTCGAACCACCCTCAGAATCATGGGAATCTACGGAATTGACCTCAATAATCGTTGCTTTGGGGTTTTTGCTTTCTCCATTGGGCAATAACACCAAGGGCGAAATACCCATTAAAGCATAGATATCTTGCTCTTCAGCAGTCATCGGAACCTTAACCACCTCTGGAGGAGCTTCTATGGCTCTTCCCCCGATACGTTTACGCGGGTTAGTCGGTTTATCCCAATAGTCTTTCCGAGAGGAAAAGCGAACATCAGAAGTTCGTGACCCTTCATGGAGCGTTGTGGCAGAAAAATCCGATCCACTGCCATAGGCTGGCTCACTATACCCATATCCTGCCTGATCTTTGGCATCCGGGCGGCGGCGGCGGGTGCGTCTGGCGATCGCCTCATCATCAGCAGAAAATCCTTCTCCCAGGTTCTCCATCCCCGAAGGGCTACCCAGGGCAGACGGCTCCCCATAACCCGAACCCGCTTCAGCATTAGAGTCAAACTCATTAGCAAAATCGGGTTTTAGGGTAGGAGCCGGAGTTTCTGAGGAGCGCAGATCTGGGGTGGGGGTTTCCCGTCCCACTGGATAGGAGCGATCCTGTAGAGCGGCAGGGGGGTCTTCTACTTCCCCTGGCAGAGCTGCCAAATGGCCTAAACCATTACAGGTTTTACAGGTATGGCCAAATAGCTCATAGATATTTTGTCCCTGGCGTTTACGGGTTAATTCCACCAAACCCAACTCCGACAGTTGAGCGACTTGGGGGCGAGCCTTATCAGCTAAAAGGGCTTCTTCAAAATGTTGCAGTACCCTTAACTGGTCTTTGCGGGAGTCCATGTCAATGAAATCGACGATAATCACCCCGGCAATATTGCGTAGACGCAGTTGGCGGGCAATTTCTGTGGCTGCTTCGCAGTTCGTCCACAGCACGGTTTCGCGGGCCGTGGCCGAACTGGTAAAGGAGCCAGAGTTGACATCAATCACCGTTAAGGCTTCCGTTGGCTCAATAATCACATAGCCTCCAGAAGGCAAATCGACCCTCGGTTTCAGGGCTTCCCGAATGGCCGCATTCACCCGGAAATATTCCAAAATCGAGGTTTTTTCCCGGTGATGGTCAATGAGGATACCCGGCGGGGTTTTTCCGCCATTCCAGTTCATGATTTGTTGTTTCACCCGCTTGAGTCCGGTATGGGAGTCCACCACAATGCGATTGACATCATTGCTGTACATATCCCGGAGAACGCGGACAATAAAATCATCATCTCGACCCAACAGAGCTGGGGGAGAGGCGGAACTTGCTTCGGCTAAAATCGATTCCCACCGACCCAGTAATTCTTCTAGGTCTTCCATGATCGCTTCTTCGGCCATGGATTGGGCTTCGGTACGGACGAGTAAGCCCATTCCCGTGGGTTTAATTAGGATCGCCAGGGCCCGTAGGCGCGATCGCTCCTGAGACCCCATAATCCGCCGGGATAGGTTCACCCCCCGTCCATAGGGCATCAGCACCAGATAGCGACCGGGCATAGTAATATTACCCGTCAACCGGGGCCCCTTAGAACCCGTAGGCTCTTTCATCACCTGTACCAGAACCTTTTGTTGGGGAACCAGTAGCTCCGTAATCGTTCCTGACCCCCGTTTGAGCCTCAGAGGGCCAAGATCGGTGACATGAATAAATCCATTTCTTTGAGCATCGCCAATATTCACAAAGGCCGCATCAATACCTGGCAGGACGTTCTCTACGCTACCAAGGTAAATGTCTCCGACTTGATGACTTCCTGTGGCGACTACAAGTTCTTGAATTTGATCTTCTTCAAAAACAGCAGCTAATCTATGCTGCTCGGCGATAATAATTTGCTTTGGCATCCAATTTCCTCAAATTATGCATGTCAGTAATAGGTAAGCAGCTTACGCATTCCATTTGTCTCGCTGGTGTTCTGGGTTGCTCGTCGCAAGCCGATCGCAGGGGAGAAAGAGCATCACCCAGGTTTACTGCACAACCGGCGGGCATGTTTCTTATAATTTAGCCTGAACAATCGGTCATGGGACTCAAACACGAGACCCAATCACGTTAGGGGTTCTCTGTCCCTCATGTGCGATCGCCAAAAACTGTGACCTAATTGTGAGGTCATAAATAGCTATTGTATCAAACTCTGAGTTCAGGCAAGAGACAAAAGGCAAAAGGACATAAGAACGTCCTGTGATATCTTTCCGGAAATGAGTGTGCTATGATCGGTAAAGTTGACTCAAAATACCCAAGCAAAAAACGGAGGGCTTATGAGACTCAAACGATGGGAATCTCCCCGCCGTAAGGGGAGAAACGATAAAGGAAAAGGCGGATCGGCCCGTCAACGACAACTGAAAAAACAAACCCAAATGCTACGCAAGCGCTTAAAGGGTGAACCAGGGAAGGGAGAATGTAATGTTCTCCCTTCTTTTGGTTTATAGCCCTCGGCACTGGTAATCGGAGGAGTCAATGAATTTGATCCGCCCAGTGAAATTCTTTTGCTACCATTACCAATAAACAGATAAGATATCTGGATTAAGGTTTTAGGAGTGCGGGCATCTTGCCCGCTTGTTAATCCATTTTCATGTCCGCTTGCGGAAACCGGATTTGATATAAGAATAGTCGTTTATTCTCTATCTCCCACTCCCTACTAGGCCTCTTGTCCTGCATGGTAGGAACTGCGAACTAAGGGCCCGGAACGGACATGATTAAAGCCCATTTTCTGGGCAATTTCGCCTAATTTCTCGAATTCGTCAGGATGCCAATAGCGCTGTACCGGGAGATGATCCAGGGAAGGGCGCATATATTGACCGAGGGTGAGGCGATCGCAATTTATAGCCCGTAAATCCTCCAAAGTCTCCAAAACTTCCGCCTCCGTTTCCCCATGGCCCAACATTAACCCGGATTTGGTGGGAATATCAGGATTCACCTCTTTCACCCAGCGCAGCACATCCAACGAGCGCTCATACTTCGCCCCTCGGCGCACGGGACGCTGCAACCGTCTCACGGTTTCAATATTATGGTTATAACAAGCCGGAGTTGCTTCAGCCACCTGAACCACTAAATCCCGTTGGCCGCGAAAATCAGGGGTTAACACCTCAATTTCCGTTCCCGGATTCACTTCTCGCACCCGCTCCATAGTCTTCACAAACCATCCAGCCCCTTGATCCGGTAGATCGTCGCGAGCAACGGAAGTCAACACCACATACTTTAAGCCCAACAATTGCACCGATTCAGCAATTTTATCCGGTTCCTCCGGATCGAGGGGCATCGGTGCATGGCCCTTATCCACCTGACAAAAGGCACAAGCACGGGTACAGGTGGGCCCCATGAGTAAAAAAGTTGCCGTTTTTTGGCTGTAACACTCAGCCCGGTTGGGACATCGCCCTTCCTCACAAATGGTGTGAATCTGCCGTTGCTTAATGATTTTTTGTACCGTGGACAGCTCGCTGGCCTTACCAATGGGACGACGTAACCAAGGGGGAAGCGTCGCTAAGGGCGATCGCACTTCCTCTTGGCTAGAAGCCTGTGCAGCAGGAGCAGTAACCGATCCGTGAGACTTGTTAGCATTCATAGTTAACGATAAGTAAGGTTCTCAAACGACTCCAGTGATTAGGGTCAGAATTCTATTATCATTGATAAATAAGGTAGAAGAGAGAGTGATTACCCTTGTGTTCTTCAATTATCATACAGAAACCCCGATCAGTGATGATTGGGAATCCCCGCGTCTTTAGACCGGGGAGAAGTCAAGAGCGTTCACTCACTCCGTGTCTCTTCTGGATTTACCTCGAAATCTGAACACCACCGTTCAATCCACTGCTCAATTCAGGATTACTATTCAATCGTCACCCTCTCAAGGAGTTCATCGTGGGACATAAAATTCTAGTCATTGATGATAGTCGTGTCATCAGAGCGCGAGTCAAGGATATGTTACCTAAAGGTAACTTTGAAGTCGTCGAAGCCAAAGATGGCGAAGAAGGACTCAACTGCATCCGCCAAGAACAGCCTAACTTGATTATGCTCGATTTCCTCTTGCCCAAAGTGAGCGGATTTGAGGTGTTTCAACAAATTCAGAATGATGGCCATTTGCGTAAAATTCCTTTGGTCTTGATGTCAGGACGCAAGGAAGAGGTTACGGAAAAAATTAAAGAACCCTTTGAATTTTGGGAATTTATTGAAAAACCCTTTGAACAAAAACAGTTGGTTAATGCGATTAAGTCGGCTATGGCCAAAGCCAAAAAGACGCGGCCGCCTTTAGAAAGCGAAGGAGCAGCCGGATCGCCAACCCAGACTCCTTCAGATGGGGCTGCCTCATCTGGAGCATCTGGGGCAGAGATTGCCGCTCTGAAAGAGCAGATTGCCAAAATGCAGGCAGAAATTAACGCGCTCAAGAAACAAGTGGCTCAAATCGAACCCTTGAAGCAGCAGGTGGTGAAGATTTTCAACTTTGTCAAGCAAAAAGTGAAATAAGGGAACCGATTACCCATTAACCATTACCTATTACCTATTACCGCGCGAAGCGCTATACATTTAACTAATTCACCGTAAGTCCCCTACTGAATTCGGTACTCCGAATCAGTGGCGGGATATAAGGCGGGCTGCAACGATTGTATCTCCGACCCATACCCCAAGGCGAGAGAGGAGAGATATGAGGAGTAGCCAAATATTGCCGCAATCATTTTACACTGAAATTGTATAGAATAGTAATAGGTCGATACTTGGAGAAAATTAGATGAGACGACAAGCAGTAAAAGTCAGGCTCTACCCCACAGACGAACAAATTCAAGTGTTAGCTCAACATTTTGGATGTGCGCGTTGGTGGTGG
>NZ_JAQPOK010000054.1 GCF_030068445.1 Roseofilum halophilum BLCC-M91
ATGTTATGAGGTACAGTAATCGAAATGTTCCTTGAGAGTGTTGTCCCATGAAAAGCCTGAAGAATGGGCACGCATAGCGTAAAAAATGGTTTTCCCTTCTGCCCATTACCCATTACCCTTCTGCCGCGCGAAGCGCTGTAAGTCATAAGTAAGAAATACCACAATTAAAAACCTAGGGAGCAAGATGCTCCCACTCCAGTAATATCAAGGGATTGAAGGAGTGCGGGCATCTTGCCCGCTTCTCTTTTCCCATGACAGCGCTTTGCGCTGTCATGAGGTACAAAAGGCAAAGATCCCCCCAACCCCCTGCTTTTTAAGGGGGATTTAACGGGACTTGAGGGTTGCAAGACTAAGGACTGTTGGGCAAAGATCCCATGTACTACGATTTTAGGAGATATTTCAATTCTACGATCCGTCTAAATCGCCTTCCATGACTAGGGCGATCGCCTGTTTCGTGTTTTCCTGGAACTCGCGAATATTCACCCGCTTCAATAGCCAGGTGGCGCAGATCAAGCCCCCCGCTTGCACCACAAATACTAAGCCATAGGAAAATACCGGCTCAGAAAACAGGGCTTTTCCTACATCTAACACAGCTCCTCCTAACACCGTTGCCCCTCCTCGTGCCATTGCCTGGGCTAACCCCCAAGCGCCGATAAACGTTCCTGCGGTTTCCGCAGCCGTTAAATCGAGCATTAACCCGATCGCCCCAGCCGTCAAAATTCCAGAAGTTAAACCAAACAAAAACAGGCTCAACATCAAGGCTTTCGGATTCCCCGTAAACCCAGAAAATAACAGAAATCCCGAACACAATGCCGTGCCCACACAACCGCTAAAACAGGTGCGTTGTTTGCCTAAGTGAGGCGTAATTAAAAAGCCCGTGCAACCAATGCCGATCAAGGTTCCCATACCAAAGAAGGCATTGAGTTGAGCGGTTTCCGAGATTTGCATCTGGAAGACTTCGCCCCCGTAGGGTTCCAAGACGGGATCTTGCATAAACAAGCTGATGCTCATGAAGAGAAGGAAGGTGAAAAAGATCCCAGTTTGGCGACTGGCGGTGAGGATTTTCAGGGCATTACCCAGGGTGATTTGATCTTCGCGGTTGGCAGCACTGGAGCGATCGCCATACAGCGAGTATTTTTTCTCAATCCCTAAAGTTCCAATAATGGCAAGGAAACAAACCAATGTGGGCACAATCACAAACAGCCGATTAATCGAGGCTTGTAGATCTTCCGGAGGAGAATCTAAGCCCAACTGCTTTAATAAGCTACTACTAATAATCGCCCCAACCACAATCCCCACCATTAACATAGACCAAACAATACTCACCAGTTTTGAACGATTACTCTCATCGGAAACATCGAATAATAGGGCAGCAAACGGCGTAGAACTGGCACTTAAGGCTAATCCATAGAACACAAACACGATCGCCAATAAAGCTGCCCAGCCATAGGTGGGGGCAGTCCAGCCCAGGGTAGCCGCACTATTACCCAGTTGCCAAACCACTTGCAGAGCTAGAAACGAAGTAGTGGTAAACAGCAGAGTGCCCATCCAAACATAACCCGTGCGATGGTAACCGGCGATCGGTTTTGCGTCCGAGAGTTGACCAAACCAAATGCGGGCAGGAGAAACAAACTGGTGAGCGGCGATCGCCCCCGATGCAATCAAGGCGGGCACTTTCAGCTCATCAATCATCACCCGATTGATCACGCCCAACGTCAGCAGGGACATAATCCCCAACCCCATTTGAAAGAGTCCCAACCGGAACATCGTCAAGAGATTAATTTGGGATTTAGACTCACCCATTTTCATCATGCTGGTTGACCTTTTGACCTTAAAAAAATAATATCCCCCACCCCTGCATAGCCTGATGCTATAGCATTAACGTACTATGCCATAGGGTTATCGTATTTTACTAGCCATCATGCAACTTCAATCTAAACCGTCTTCAATTCAACTCTCTCCCTTGCCTATCAATCGTCCGTTGTTGATGATTGGCCATGGGAGTCGCGACCAGCAAGGACGAGATGCATTTATCGATTTTGCAGCCGCTTACGAAGCCCTAGACCCCTCTCGGCCCGTGATTCCTTGTTTTTTGGAGTTAACCGAACCGACGATTTTAGAGGGGGTTAAACGCTGCGTAGAGCAAGGGTATACGGATGTTTCGGCTCTACCGATCTTGTTATTTGCTGCCCGCCATAATAAGTTTGATGTCACTAATGCCCTAGATGCTGCTCGGTTAGAGTATCCGCAAGTGAAATTTCACTATGGTCGGCATTTTGGCATTACTCCCAGTATTTTAGACCTGTGGCGCGATCGCCTAGCCGCCCTCGACACCCCCAACTATCCCCGCGCTGATACCGTACTCCTGTTTGTGGGGCGCGGATCGAGCGATCCCGATGCCAATGGGGATGTGTACAAGTTAGCCCGCATGGTGTGGGAAGGAAGCGGGTATCAAACCGTGGAAACCTGTTTCATTGGCATTACCCATCCCCGTCTAGAAGAAGGATTTCGTCGCGCCCGGCTCTATCAGCCTAAGCGGATTATCGTGTTATCCTATTTCCTATTCACTGGGGTATTGGTGAAGAAAATCGCCGATATTACTCTCCAACAACAGGAAGAATTTCCAGAGATTAACCATGTGTGCTTATCTGAGATGGGTATCGATCCTCATCTGATGCAGTTGGTGCGCGATCGCGAAATTGAAACCCAGTTGGGACAAGTGCAGATGAACTGTGAGTTGTGCAAATTCCGGTTAGCTGCCCTTGGTGATGGCGATCGTTCCCATGCCCACGATCATGGACATCATCACCCCCACGAGCATCATCACCATCACGATCACGACCATCCCCCAGTCGATCCCTATGCTGATCCTCAAGCCTACCATCAACGGATTTGGCAAGTACCTTGACATCCTCCCTGGCCTAAAGGTAAAGGGATTCCCAAATCTCACGATTTGGGTTTCTGCTTCACTCACATCCGCGTACACCTTTAAGAGTTCATTTTTGGACTTCTTAAGAATCTGCGCGTCTTTAGACCGCAGAGTTTCAATCTTTGATTTTAAGCAATATCTTGCCAAGCCGTCCTTCCAGGACGGGGTTTCAGACCCAATTTTTCTGATGAGTGAGAACAAAATCTTTCAAGTCGGCGATCGCGTGCGCGTCATTGCCCTTCCTCCCTACGTCAAAACCGCCGAACCCATGCCCATGCTTCGCCCTCCCGATGTCATTCAACTCGGTGAAGAAGGCACAATTCTCGACCGTCGTCCCGGAGGATATTGGGGCGTTCGCTTTGCCGGAGGTGCATATCTGATGGATAGCCAATATATCGAAGTCGTCTCCTGACGCAGATGGGGAGATGGGGAGATAGGGAGATTGCCTATTCCCCATTCCCCCATTCCCAAAAAAAACTTCCCCCTCCCCTTGACAAAACCCAAAATCCATGTAAATATAGATATTGGCTCGAATAAGGGACTGTAGTTCAATTGGTTAGAGCACCGCCCTGTCACGGCGGAAGTTGCGGGTTCGAGCCCCGTCAGTCCCGTAGAACTAACTCCATACTTCAATTTCACTCCTAGACCGGGTAGAGGTCTAGGATATATTAGTATAAGGGTAAGCTGTAGACTACTTATTATTGTTATTTTTTATACACATTAAATCGGCATGTCAGTTTTAAGTAAAATCAAATCTGGAATTAATCAAGTCAATCAAATTTATCAGGAAAGAAACTTCAAGCCCTATGTAATTGATAGACAGGCATATTGAAAAGCGGGCCCATTTATATGCAATTCCCCATGCAGTAAGCTGAAGGTACAGCGCTTAGGGCTAGTCATGAGTAAGATGGACTTGAATTAGGGAAAATGCCCCAATCCTGATACGGTTTGCCCTCCTGTCTGAAAGAGTTCCAGGCTTTAGGATAAGAACAGTAGAAATCACTGAACCCAAGGTTAACAGGAGGGCAACCATGATGATGATGCGCGTCCACCCTACAGAAACAACTCCCATTTATAAACCGGCGATCGCCTGGAACGTCACATCAGAAGGTCTGATGCTGCATGTGGAAGTACCGGGAATTCAAGCCGAAGATCTCGATATTGAAGCCACGGCAAAAACCCTAACCGTGCAATGGACTCGCCGTCCTCATCCTGACTCGGCTGCCCTCTATTCCGAAGTGAAATATGGACAATTTCGGCGCTCTGTAGCTCTACCCTTTGAAATTGAGTGCGATCGCATTCAGAGCCAATTAGAACAAGGAATTCTCACCCTGAACATCCCCAAAAAACAAAAACCCCAACCCGTGAAAATCAGCTTGGGTAAATCCACTCCCTCCCAAACCGAACCGATCTCCTTAGAAACTCCCGTGAGTCTAGAAGAAGATCCTTGGGCAGCATAAACCCAAAATCAGGGCTGCCCCAGGTTCGGTAAACCGCCCTTCACCGCAAGGGCAAACCCCCATCAGTATAGGTGAAGAGGTCTTTATACTGAGAACGGCCCACCTTCAAAGCAAAACATTTATAGATAGCTTCAGGCCCAGGCCGAAACCCCTAGTAGTTAGTAAAGTTGGAGTGCAAAAACTCTTATGGCTAAAGTAGTTGGAATTGACTTAGGAACCACAAACTCTTGTGTAGCAGTAATGGAAGGAGGAAAACCCACCGTTATTGCTAACGCAGAAGGTGGACGCACCACCCCCTCCGTTGTCGCTTATGCAAAAAACGGCGATCGCCTCGTCGGACAAATCGCCAAACGCCAAGCCGTCATGAACGCCCAAAATACCTTCTATTCCGTTAAGCGCTTCATCGGACGGCGCTACGACGAAGTAGGAACCGAATCGACAGAAGTATCCTACGAAGTCCTCAAAGAAGGCAACAGCGTTAAACTCAACTGTCCTGCTGCGGACAAAAAATTTGCCCCAGAAGAAATCTCTGCCCAAGTCCTGCGTAAACTCGTTGACGATGCCAGTACCTACCTGGGCGAAACCGTTACCCAAGCCGTAATTACCGTTCCAGCTTATTTTAACGACTCCCAACGGCAAGCCACCAAAGACGCAGGTAAAATTGCTGGGGTTGAAGTGCTGCGGATCATCAACGAACCCACCGCCGCATCCCTCGCTTACGGACTCGACAAAAAGAGCAACGAAACCATTCTCGTCTTTGACTTAGGGGGCGGAACCTTCGACGTATCCATCCTCGAAGTGGGTGACGGTGTATTTGAAGTCTTATCCACCTCTGGGGACACTCACCTCGGTGGAGATGACTTCGACAAGAAAATTGTCGATTATCTAGCCGCAGAATTCCAGAAAACCGAAGGCATTGACCTGCGTAAGGATAAACAAGCCCTGCAACGGTTAACCGAAGCGGCTGAAAAAGCCAAAATCGAACTCTCCAGCGTCACCCAAGCAGAAATCAACCTGCCCTTTATTACCGCTACCCAAGAAGGCCCCAAACATCTAGACTTGACCCTAACACGGGGTAAATTTGAAGATTTATGTAGCGACCTAATTAAGCGCTGTGCCATCCCCGTAGAAACTGCCCTCAAGGATGCCAAAGTAGATAAATCTGCTATTGATGAAGTCGTTCTGGTTGGTGGTTCCACTCGGATGCCTGCGGTTAAAGAAGTGGTCAAGAAAACCCTGGGTAAAGAACCCAACCAAACCGTAAACCCGGATGAAGTGGTTGCCGTTGGTGCTGCCATTCAAGGTGGGGTACTCGCTGGAGAAGTTAAAGATATTCTCCTTTTAGACGTAACCCCTCTCTCCCTTGGGGTAGAAACCCTCGGTGGCGTAATGACCAAGATTATTCCTCGCAACACCACCATCCCCACCAAGAAGTCAGAAACCTTCTCCACCGCAGTTGATGGTCAAACCAATGTAGAAATCCATGTGCTGCAAGGGGAACGGGAAATGTCCACCGATAACAAGAGCTTAGGAACCTTCCGCTTGGATGGTATCCCGGCTGCTCCCCGTGGCGTTCCCCAAATTGAAGTGACCTTTGATATTGATGCCAATGGTATCTTGAATGTCACCGCTAAGGATAAGGGAACCGGTAAAGCCCAGTCCATTAGTATCACCGGTGCTTCAACTCTCGATGACCGGGAAGTTGACCGCATGGTTAAAGAAGCCGAAGCCAACGCTGATGCAGATAAGGAACGGCGCGAGAAAATCGATCGCAAGAACCAAGCCGATCAACTCTGCTATCAAGCGGAGAAGCAGATGGAAGAACTCGGTGATAAGGTTGGCGCTGATGATAAGACCAAGGTTGAAGGTTTGATTAAGGACTTGCGAGAAGCAGTCGGTAAGGAAGATGACGAGAGCATCCAAACTCTGACCACTGAACTGCAACAAACCCTCTATAGCATTGGTAGCAGTGTCTATCAGCAAGCTGGTGGCGATGAAGCTGGCGCACCCGGTGCAGATGCTCCCCCTCCTGGAGGTAGCGCAGGTTCCGATGACTCCGATGATGACGTGATTGATGCAGAGTTCTCCGAAACCAAGTAATATCAAATCCGGAAAAACAACCCTAATTAAGTAGGGGCGGGTTAACCAACTCTCTTGTTTTCCCACCCAGATGTTTGTAAACCCGCCCCCTACAAGCGAGATGCTCCCACTCCAGTAATATTCAAAGATTAGAGGAGTGCGGGCATCTTGCCCGCTTCTTATAGCGCCCAGCGCTATAAGATCAAGTCCGTCCCTAATCTTCCTAAAACAAGGTATAGATAAACGGTGCAATTACAGAAGCTTGACTGAGGATAATCAAAGCACCCACCATCACCAAACTAATAATCAACGGCAACAACCAATACTTTTTACGCTCCCCTAAGAAAGCCCAAAGATCTTCAAAAAATTCCATATACAACACTCCAATTGGTTTAAATTAAAACTTCACTAAAATGGATATTCTAGACTCTTCGCCGGTCTCGGATGGGAAGGAATCCGATAAGTCTCCACTGGTTTACGCCATTCTCGACGCATAGGGTCGCCTCCAAACTTTCTCCGTAGAAACCCCATCGGCATAATCATCCCATAAAAAATAATCCCCAAAATTAAGCGGGTATTAATCCAACCCATCATCAACCCAAAGCGGGCAAAAACCTGATAAAACGGGTCGAGAGTGTTCGGCGCAACTAACGCCCAAGCCCAGAAAATGCCTAGCACAATCCAGGGCCAGGTTGCACTACTATGACCGAGTATCAAGGGCCAGATAATACCGAAAACTAAACCCACCATCACTCCAAACAGGAGACCAAATTGGCGCAGTTCTTTTTTATTGAGCTTTTTGATTGGATGCATAGTGATTAATGATGATTTTTACTTGCTTTTCTGAGGGGTTAAGATCCCCCTACTTATTAAGGGGAGATATAGCTAGTCTAAATGAATTGTGCAACTGGAAATGCCCTCTCCCTATATCCCTCTCCCACGGGAGAGGGACTTCTGCTCCCCTTCTCCTGCGGGAGAAGGGGCCAGGGGATGAGGGGCAGTCGTTATATAACTCATTTAGGTTTGCTATAAACCCCTAATCCAATTCAAACTCCGTCTTCCAAGACTCATCTTTCTCCCAAGCAGGTTGGTCAGTCTTAGCCAGCAAGAAGTTTTCCAGAACCAGATAATCCATTTCAGTCCGCATGAAGCAGCGATAGGCATCTTCGGGAGTACAAACAATCGGTTCTCCGCGCACATTAAACGAGGTATTCACAATCAAACCGCAACCCGTGAGTTGATCAAAATGACTGATTAAACTGTGATAGCGGGGGTTGGTTTCCTTGTGAACCGTTTGAATCCGGGCCGAGTAGTCTACATGGGTAATGGCCGGAATTTCAGAGCGGGGAATATTGAGCTTCTCAATCCCAAACAGTTGTTTTTGCTCCTCGGTCATGGGAATACGCAACGATTCCTTCACCGGAGCCACCATTAGCATATAGGGACTGGGGCTGTATTGCTCGAAGAAATCAGACACGCGCTCGGCCAAAACTGAAGGAGCAAAGGGACGGAAAGATTCCCGATACTTAATTTTCAGGTTCATCACCGATTGCATTTTCGGCGACCTGGGATCGCCAATAATGGAGCGTCCGCCCAATGCACGGGGGCCGAATTCCATCCGTCCTTGGAACCATCCCACCACATTGTCACTCCCCAGAATTTCGGCTAACCGGGGCATGAGTTCGGCATCATCCAGACGCACATAGGAGGCTTTTACCAAATCCAGATAGTCGAGAATTTCTGCATCAGAAAATTTTGGCCCCAAATAAGACCCGCGCATTTGGTCTTGTACGGGAGCGGCAATTTTTTCTTGGCTCAAGGTTCCCACTGTGGCAGTGGCTGTTTCTTTGGCAGAGCCGAACATGACCGGTACTTTCTCGGCGGTCACGGTGCGGGGCATACTGTGGTATTCATACCAAGCAGAGAGGGCAGCGCCTAATGCTCCACCGGCATCACCCGCAGCCGGTTGTACCCAAACTTCTTTAAATCCACATTCGCGTAAAATCCGCCCGTTAGCCACGCAGTTGAGGGCAACCCCACCGGCTAAACAGAGGTTTTCGACTTGCAGTTCATTTTTCACCGTGTTTGCTAGACGGAGAACCACATCTTCGGTGACCCACTGGATGGAGCTGGCGATATCCATTTCGCGCTGACTGATGGGGGTTTCGGGTTTCCGCGGAGGGCCGCCAAACAGGTCATCAAACTTGCTGTTGGTCATGGTGAGACCGGTGGCATAGTTGAAGTAGTCCATGTTTAACCGGAATGTGCCATCTTCTTTGACATCAATCAGGTTACTGAGGATGGTGTCAATATATTTGGGTTCCCCATAGGGGGCGAGTCCCATGAGTTTGTATTCCCCAGAGTTGACTTTGAAGCCGGTGTAGTAGGTGAAGGCCGAATAGAGGAGGCCCAAGGAGTGGGGAAAGTCGATTTGCCATTGGGGAATGAGCTGGTTTCCTTCTCCGAGCCAAGCGGTGGTGGTGGCCCATTCGCCGACTCCATCCAGACAGAGGACGGCAGCTCGTTCAAAGGGACTGGGGAAGAAGGCGGAGGCTGCATGGGACTGGTGATGCTCGGTGAACATCAGTTTGGGCAGCTCGGTTTTCTTGCACTGGCCGATTTCTGAGAGTTCTGTTCTTAATACGGTTTTCAGATAGAGCTTTTCTTTTAACCAGATGGGCATGGCGGCTAGGAATGACCGAAATCCTCTGGGCGCATAGCTGAGGTAGGTTTCGAGGAGACGCTCAAATTTGAGTAGAGGTTTGTCGTAGAAGACGATATGATCTAGTTCGGCGATCGTGGTTTGGGCCATTTCCAGGCAATAGGCGATCGCATGTTTCGGGAAACGCGGATCGTGCTTCTTGCGCGAAAATCGCTCTTCTTGCGCTGCGGCCACGATCTCGCCATCGCAGACGATCGCCGCCGCGCTATCATGATAAAACGCTGAAATTCCTAGGATCTTCATATTTAGTTCACCCCTACGCCAGTGAATTTAAGCCAATTTTGGGATTTTTTTGGGATCATGAATAGAGATTGTAACTTAGGGTTTACTCTATAAGCACTGCGATCGCTCTGTTGGTTCAGGAAAGACGAACATAATTTCGATCTCATCTTGGACGACCTTAATGATTGCGATCGCTTGGTAGAACCTTCAGGTGTGTTCGCATTGTAAACTTTCTTAATGATTAAACCCACAAAACCTCTCAAAGTCAATAAAATCTCTCAAATTGCCCTGCTCCTGTTCTGCTGGATTGGCATTCCTTGGATTACCGTTGAGATAGCCATGATCTTGCTCGATCCCTTGCTCTTCAAGGGTTTCTACCAGTATGACCCCGATATGGGCTTTCGGGTGAGACCCAATACTTTAGGCTCTAACCGGTTTGGATTTAACGATCGCAATTATCCCCTCGAACGGATTCCCGGAACCCTGAGAATGCTAATTGTGGGGGACTCCTTCAACTGGGCTGGGGGGCTAGAGGGCAACTACACAACCCTTCTAGAGAACCAATTCGCCCAAACCCCAGATTTACCCCCCGTAGAAGTCATTAACGCGGGTTATCCCATGACTCATGCGGGCGAACAGTTAATTATGTTGCAAAAGTTCGGTTTGCAATATCAGCCCGATTTAGTGGTTTTGGGTGTCTTTGTGGGTAATGATTTTATTGATGCTGACCCCTACCGCAAGCGGATTGTGGTCAATGATACGCAAATTGACATTGATAAGCGCAAGGAAATTCAGATATTAGGATATCCCATTATTTTCAAGTCTCGCCTCTGGATGTTTATTGAGCAAAAATACAAAGTTTTTCGGGAAACGGCCACCCTTGAAGAGCCTGCATGGGCTAACCCACCAGAGGAAGAGGGGACATTTACAGAGGAGACCTTCTTAAAAATCCAGCGAGCCAGATTAGAGTTTTGTAACCTCAGAGCGCACGCAGAAGGTAAATATGATGATAAAATTGAATATCTGTTTGAGAGTATTGCCCAAATAAAGCAACTTTTGGCGGAGCGCCAAATCGACTTTAAGGTAGCAATTTATCCCGATGAGTTTCAAGTGAACCCAGCATTAGCCGACCAACTCTTTGAAACTTATGACCTCAATCGAGAAGACTACGACCTAGAGTTGATGCAAAAGTTGCTAATTGCGTTTCTGGATCGGGAAGGAATTCCTTATATTGATATGCTCCATCGGTTCCGTCAAATGGGCAAAACCGAAACCTTATATTTGCTCAGGGATACCCATTGGAATCTGGCCGGTAATCAATTGGCATCAGATATTTTATATCAAAATTTATTAGACTATGTTAAAAATCAATAAAAAAGACCATAAAATTAAAAGGTCGTCAAAACTCAATATTCGTAAATTCATCAATTGGGGATTTTTAGGGCTTTTGTACATTGGTGTGCCTTTGCTAACGGCAGAACTATTTATGATTGTGGCAGAACCCTATCTGTTTAAGGGCTTTTTTCAGTACGATCCGGATCTGGGTTTTCGTGTTAATCCGGATACCCCTAGAACCAACCAATATGGGTTTAACGATCGCGACTATCCCCTAGAGAAAGCGCCAGGCAATTACCGAATTGTCGCGATCGGAGATTCCTATAGCTGGGCTGGAGATTTAGACGGTAACTATACGGCTATTTTAGAAAAACAGTTTCAAGCCTATTATGGAGCGCCCAAAGTTGAGGTGATTAATGTGGGGTTTCCTATGGCTGATCCGCCCATGTATTTGGAGATGTTGAAAAAATATGGGCTAAAATTCAATCCCGATTTAGTGATTTTGGGCTTTTTTGTGGGCAATGATTTACATACCCCGGTGAATCAAAAACGGATTGTTCTCAACGATACGTTTATTGATGTCGATCGCACTAAGGAAGTGAAACTCTTTGGATATCCCTTGATCGGCCAATCTAGGGTTTGGTTGTTTTTGCAACAGCGCTACCGAATGTTTCAAGAGCAACTGAAACTGCAACAAGCTCAACAGCAAAATCAAGGAAAGTTTGAACTCATAGAAGGAGCAGTTGCCCAAGAATCTCCGACTCCTAGCCCCAGTCCAGAACCTCCAACCCTGTATTCAGAAGAAACTTTTTTAGAGATTGAACGCTGGAAGCTAGAAATTAATAATATACCGGACTATCAAACGGGAAAATTTACGCCTCAATTTGAATATTCCCTGCAAGCTGTGGTGGAAATGGCCAATATTCTCAAAGAACAAAATATACCCTTTTTGGTGGCGATTTATCCTTCAGAATACCAAATCGATCGCACTTTGGCGAGTAGAATTTTTACCGCTTACGAACTCAATCCCGAAAATTATGATTTAGAACTGCCTCAAAAAGTGGTGATTGAAACCCTGGAAGCTCATAGTATTGACTATTTGGATATGTTAGAGCCGTTTCAAGAGGCGGGGAAAGACGAAGTTCTCTATATTTTGCGGGATACCCATTGGAATTTAAAGGGTAATCAATTGGCGGCGAATTTATTATTTCAGAGGTTAAAACCGTTAACAATGAACAATGAACAATTAACAATTAACAATTAACAATTAACAATTTTTCTGGGAATGTGCTTGGCAAAGGAGTGGCATCAAACTCCTACACTTCTTCAGGAGGGATCAGAGTTTCTAAAATCATAATTAATTCTGGTAATGCATTCTGAACCGTTTGCTATATTGTCGCTAAATTTAAGCGATCGTATTCATGAACAATCCGATTTCGCATTCCAATAATTTGATGCCAAGGAATATCGGGAACTTCCGCTTGAGACTCTTCAGAAATTCTCCGAGCAGCTTTTCCAATAATTTCAATTTCGCGAGTAATGGCTGCTTGGCGCATGAGATCCGCTTCAAAATCTTCCCACTCGATCCCGGAAGCAAAATCTCGAGCTAACTTGGCTGCATTTAGCATATCCAGTAAGTAGTGGATTTCACGAGATTGCATAAATCGTTTTGGTGGAACTTAAAATTGCTTTGCGCCGCAGATAATTTCGGCTTTGTTCAATACCTTGACGTTCGACTAAATCGACATCTCTGGCAAATATTTCCCGTAATTCATCTTCCATGTCTACCAAATGCAGCAGAGTCCAACGGGCATCTTCGGCAAAGGAAACCAAGACATCAACGTCACTGCGATCGCGATCGAAATCTTCTCGCAAGACCGAACCAAATAATGCGAGTTCCGTAATCTTCCAGCGATCGCAGAACTGGGCAATTTGGCGATCGTCAATCGGAATTTGAATCGGCATAGACTTGGGAGTGGGATCAACACTTAGTTACGGTAACATGAATGTTACCAATGATCAATGTTTTTCAATTAACAATTACAGCGCTTCGCGCGGTAATGGGTAATGGGTAATAGGTAATGGGAAAACCATTTTTTACGCTATGCGTGCCCATTCTTCAGGCTTTTCATGGGACAACACTCTCAAGGAACATTTCGATTACTGTACCTCATAACATCGA
>NZ_JAQPOK010000055.1 GCF_030068445.1 Roseofilum halophilum BLCC-M91
GGTAATGGGTAATTGGTAATGGGAAAACCATTTTTCACGCTATAATCCCCATTTTTCAGGCTTTTCATGGGAAGGCACTCAACCCTTAAAATTTCGATTACTGTACCTCATAACATCGAAAAGCGCTGTATAGCAGTGAGCATTAGTATAGTTACATGAAGCTAATATAAAAAAGGTGTATGTAGGAGTGATTCATGAATCACCCCTACAGATTGTAAACACATACTTTGCAAAGTGCTGTATCATGAATGCTCGCCAGTATCCAGAGATTTAATTTGCTCAGAAAACCAAGAAGCAACGGCTCCATTACTGGCTTCTTGTAAACGGCTGAGGCACTTTTCCAAAAGATCGATGGGTAAACCGGATAATGCCTGAGATCGATCGCATTCTTTATATCGGTTATTTTCTTGCAACTGAAAGGCAAACACTCGTTGTCCAATGACATCAATCACCCAATATTCAGGAATGCCTAAAGAGGCATACAAGTGCTTTTTCTCATCTAAATCACTTGACAAGGTGGTATCTGAAATTTCGCCCACTAGATCGGGAACTGGCCAGCGATCTAAGTCAATATAGCGTCTTTCACCAGGATGCCAAGTGGGGTAATTGTCTCCAATGTAGAGAACTAGATCCGGTGCAGCCGAGCTTTGGTTGGCTTTTTCCAGCAAGCAGCCCCCAAAAGTGCTAAAGGTTTGCTTTTGCTCTTGACTGAACCAGAGAAGAAAGAGCATGGTAAATAGATCGCCGATGCTAGAGTGATTAATTCCTTCTGAACCCATTTCGACTAAGAGTTTATGTTGGTAGTAGTATAGCTTGATTCGTTCCGGGCGATCGCTATCCCGCCAGGCTTGATAGTTGTCCCAACTAGAGGGTTGCCACAGTTGCAAGGGCAGTTTATTTTGAGTAGGCTCACAAAGTAACGAAGTCATAGGATTTAGATGTAGGAACTTCTAATATGATAATTAGGGCATGGGGGCGACGCGATCGGATTCGCTTGTACTATTCTTGCATTGCCTACCCTATGATGGCTATAATAAAATAGAATAGTGAAATAAGTTTTAACTGCTTCTGTCGATAAGTTTACAAATAGGGTCTATGAATCCGGTACTTTCGCCTCCGATTCGCAATATGGCAGCCGCTCCAATTGAGGCCCCTGAAAAGTCGGGCCAGGTTATCCGTAAGCCTTATCCGAATTACAAAGTCATTGTCCTCAATGATGATGTGAATACGTTCGAGCATGTCCATGATTGTTTGGTGAAGTATATTCCAGGGATGACGAGTGATTTGGCCTGGGAGTTGACCAATCAAGTTCACTATGAGGGACAAGCTACGGTTTGGGTTGGCCCCCAGGAACCGGCTGAACTGTATCATCAGCAGTTGAGTCGGGCGGGTTTAACGATGGCTCCTCTGGAAAAGGCTTAAGGAGTGGGGAGCAACGAGCGTGGGTAAGAAGAAGAAAAAGAAGGTACAACGCTCTGAGGCTCCATCTGAGGCTCCATCAAAGTCTGGTGAATCTTCGGGTCGCCTGGTATGGAATCATTCAACCCATTTGGAAGGGTTGATTCCGATTTTGGAAGAGTTAACGACCTATGAAGGGGTTTCTACGATTACGCCAGGGGTGATTGGTCGGGTAAAAAGCCATATGCCTCATATGAAGTTGAAGGTTTCGGTTCCCATTCGGGGCGGATTTAAGCTGATTGCTCGCCAGGGGAAGACGGTGCAGGAGGTGTTTATTGTGACGAGTTTATCGAAGACAGCCCTGGAGGAGGCGATCGCCTCAATTCTCTGCTCTTAATTGGGACAGACTCAAGATGATATTCAGTCCGATTAAACCGCTCCATCCTCCCCATCCTGCCCCTCTCCCCCATCTTTTTCTTATGACTCGACCTCCGATTCTCAATCTACAAGAAAGCTACACCTTTAGCCGATACGCCGAACTCACCTTTGACCCTGAAGATATTCTCACAGAACTCGGTTTTCGGTTAGAAAAATCTGCTCTTGCACTTCCCCAATTTTCTGGCAATCTAGACTGTAGGGCGCTCAAAGAACGATTGGAGCAAGATGTGCTATGTGTCGATCTTACCAGTGAAATAGCACGCCGAGAAGTGTTGATTGCGCCCACGTTACTAGAGGTTTGCCGTTTATCTGGGTCTAAGTTAAAAATCGAGTATCCGATGATGGTGAATAACTTTTTGAAAGGAACCCTTGACTATTTGGTTATCTCTCAGACTAATTTATTAGTCGTTGAAGCCAAAAATGCAGATATGCCTAGGGGAATGACTCAGTTGGCGGTAGAACTGATTGCCATGGATAGCTGGACAAATCTAGAGGTTCCTTACCTTTATGGTGCGGTTACGACTGGGGATATTTGGAAGTTTGCTCTTTTACAACGGGAGCAAAAATCTATTCATGTGGATATTAATCTCTATCGTGTTCCCGCAGATTTAGAGAGTTTATTGCGGATGCTCCTGGGCATTATCCAAGGAGTTTAGTAGGCTATTTCATCTAATGTGGTGCTTTAGGAGTGCGAGCATCTTGCTCGCACTCCTATTTTGGTGGTCTCTCAAAAATGGGGGTTGACTTAAAATTCAATCCTGGCTATAGTGATGATGTTGATGAAGATATCAAGTCTGTGAGGGCTACGGTAATGACTCCCACATCATCGAGTAAAAGTCAGTTAATGCAAGCGTTTGAGAAGATCGTTCAGGAGAGAAAATCGCCCAATGCGCGGGTGGAAACGAAGGAACAAGAGGCGCAACGGGAACAGAATCAGCAGGTGTTGGCGAAGGTTTCGGGTTATAGTCGCGATCGCCTAGTTACGGGACTGGCTACACTCCAGTTAGACTTAGGGGAGACTATCGAGCAGTTAACTGAGAAGTTATCCACGGAAACGGATAAGCTTAAGGACATCAATCAGGCGATCGGCGTTAAAAAGGAACAATTACAAGACCTGAAAAATATCCGTATTGTGGCCGATGCGCTGCATCTTTTAACGCAAGAGCATAACGCTAAAGTGAATACATTTGAGGCTCAAATCACCAGCCAGGAAGAAGAATTACAAAAGCAACAGGACTCGGTGCGGAAACTCTGGTCAAAAGAGCAACAAGACTATGAAAGCGCCCTAGGGGAGAAGAGAGAACAGATTAACCGCGATCGCCAACGTCAAGAAACCGATCGTCAATACGAACTAGAGCGCGTGCGTCAAATCGACTCAGACGACTATGAAGAGCGCAAACGGCAACTCGAACACGAACTCCACCAGCGTCAACAACACCTCGAAAAAGATTGGCAACAGCGCCAAAAAGTCCTCAGCGCTCAAGAAGCCGAATACACCGAATTTTGCCAAAAAATTGCCAGTTACGAAGACGAACTGAAACAAGCTTATACCAAAGCCAAAGAAGAAGCCATTCAAGATGCCAACCGTGAAGGCAAAGTTAAATCTGACCTTTTAGAAAAAGAATGGACAGGTATTCAACAGGGATACGAATTGCAAGTTCAATCCTTGGAAAAAACCATTGAACGGCAAACGGAAGAAATCACTGCTCTTTCCGAACAACTGCAAGCTGCTGTTAATCAAGCGAAAGAACTGGCGATGCGTGCTTTTTCCAGTTCCAGTAATCAATAATTTTTAGATAATTTCTAAGGAAAATCTAGGAGATTAATTTACCCATTACCGAAGCGCTATCATTTTAACCATGGCTAAAAAACCCACAAATCGCAATACTAAAGCCGAAATTCTCGAAGCTTATCAAGAATTACTGCAAGAAAAGAAAGAGCTAGAAAACAAAATTTCCCAAACCCCACCCCAAAAACAACCCCTCGTGAAACCCACCCCTGTCATTGAACATCCCAGCGCCCAGAACTCATCCAATCGAGTGGCGGAACCGATGAAGAAAGTCTTGCAAGACTTGGGAAAAATTCAAGCCACTTTTGGTGGAGCCTTAAACGAACTTTCCGAGCAACTGTTAAAAGAAGCCAGCCAACTCGAAGATGTTGAAGAGCAGGTAAACTTAGAACAGGAGCAATTGCAACAGTTATATGATTTAGAAGTTTCCGAGACGACTTTAGATGAACTGATCGAGCAGTATCAAACCCAGGCGAAAACCTTTGAACTCGAATGGGAAGAACAGCGAGAAACCCTAGAGCAGCGTTTAGCCGAAGCGCAGCACGCTTGGCAGAAAGAGCGGCAAACCCATCAACGGGAAATTGAAGAGCGCAACCAAGCTACGCAGACGCAACAAATCAGGGATGCAGAAACCTATGACTATAATGTGCAACTGCAACGCAAGTTGGATGAAGAAGCCTATCAGCAAGGGCGAGAGCAGTTAGAGCAAGAGCTGGTGGAGCTAAGGGAAACGCAAGAGCAAGCTTGGCAAGAGCGAGAAACGGCGATCGCCGCACGGGAAAAAGCCTATACTGAAGCCAAAGCCAAAGTCGAAGCCTTCCCCCAAGAATTGGAACAGAACATTAAGCGGGGTAAAGACAACGGTCGTAATATTGGTCACTATCAAGTCAAAGTCAAAGCGGATCTTCGCGCCCAAGAAATCGAAAGCCAGAAGAAAATCTATGAATTGCGCTTACAAGGCTTATCCGAAACCATCCATAATCAAGAAAGCCGGATTCAGAATCTCTCCAAACAATTGGATTCTGCCTTGAAACAGGTACAAGATTTAGCCGTGAAAGCCATTGAAGGAACCTCAAATAGTAAATCCTCTGAGGCGCTTAAAGAAATTGCCCTAGAACAAGCCAAGCAAATGAAAGGCAAATAAGTTGGATGGGGGGATTCACCCTCACAATTACAGATTTGGGAGTAGTTTGGGAATTGCACAATTGCGGGTGGATGCAAGGCAATTCCCAATTTTTTTATCGCGCTGGTTGACACAGCAGTTTTGAGGTACATTGCCCAAAGCGCTGTAATTCCCCATCTGGGTTGCAAAACGAAGTCATATCGACTATGATTAAGAAAGGTCAGACCCAAGTAACCCAGGATGATTCGGATTGCAGACATTCCCTTAAACCAGATTCGTCGTCCCCTTCCTCGGCAAACCGATCCCGCCAAGGTTGAAACCTTGATGGCATCCATTGCCGAAATCGGATTACAAGAACCCATTGATGTGCTAGAAGTCGAAGGTAGCTACTATGGATTTTCCGGTTGCCATCGCTACGAAGCTCATCAACGACTGGGCAAAGAAACCATTAAATGTCGAGTGCGTCGCGCACCTCGCGCTGTATTGCAAAGACATCTCGCTTAAACCTTACTCCTCACAAACTTTATGAACACCAAATTCTATGACACCCGCATCGACCTATCGACGGAGATTCGCCAACCCGTAGTCGAACTGCTCAATCAAACTCTAGCGACTACCCTAGACTTGAAAACCCAAGTCAAACAAGCCCATTGGAATGTCAAAGGTAGACATTTTTATTTTCTGCATGAACTGTTTGATGAAATTGCAGGCGAACTGGAAGAATATGTAGACATGGTGGCAGAACGGGTTACCGCCTTGGGTGCAGTTGCCCTCGGAACTGCCCGCGTTGCTGCCGATCGCTCAATTTTAGAACCCTATCCCCTAGATGCTGTGAGCGGAAAAGCCCATTTAACTGCCCTGAGCGATCGCCTTGCCCAGTATGCCAAACATTTAAGAGATGGCATTGCCAAAACTGACGATCTCGGCGATGCAGACACGGCAGATTTGTATACGGAAATTTCCCGCACCATCGATAAACGGTTGTGGTTCCTCGAAGCCCATCTTCACCCTGTGGAACAATAGAGTAATCTCAAATCCGGTAAAGGGGTTAAACTTGCTCCCTAAGTTTTTATCAGGGTATTCAAGATGCTGTAAAGCTCTCTCTCTTGCCAACTCTGATAAACTGTAGACATCACATCAACCGTATTTCTGCTATGGACACCCAATCTTCATCCCTGAGCTACGAACAATACCAGAAAAAGATGAAACGCCGCCAAGAGGTGCAAAAGGAGCGAGTTAGCAAAGCGGATAAAGAAAAGGGGTTAATCATTGTGCATACGGGAAATGGGAAAGGAAAAACCACAGCCGGGTTAGGGATGGTGTTACGATCGCTCGGTCAAGGCTATAAAGTGGCGATCGTGCAATTTATCAAAGGCGCATGGGAACCGGCAGAGAAAGCCGTTTTACAGCCCTGGGTTCCCCAGCAACTGGAATTTAAGGCCATGGGAGAAGGGTTTACCTGGGAGACTCAAGACCGCGATCGCGACATTGCCAAAGCGACAGAAGCTTGGCAACAAGCCCTCACTTATTTGCAAAACCCAGAATTTCGCCTCGTATTCCTCGATGAAATTAATGTGGCCCTTAAACTGGGATATTTGCAAGTTGAAGATATTCTCGCCGGTTTAAGCAACAAACCCCAAGATTCCCACGTTATTCTCACCGGAAGAGGTGCGCCAGAAGCTTTAATTGAAGCCGCAGATTTAGTCACCGAAATGAAGTTAATTAAACACCCGTTCCGCGAGCAAGGGGTGAAAGCACAACCAGGAATTGAGTATTAATATCAATTAACAATTAACAATTAACAATTAACAATTAACAATTAACAATTACCTAATTGTTGTTCTCCGCAATTTTAGCCACGCGATCGCCCAAAGTTCCCCATTGAGCGATCGTCTCATTTGTCCATAACCAATTGTGGGTTCCCAGATATAGAGGCTGAAACGCCAATGGATCGTTCTGGATGACAAACTGATAGAAATCAACCGCCTGTTCCTCTTGATTATCCTGAGCCAAAACTAAGGCTAATCCCGCATAAGCAGTTAAGGTTTCTGGATAATTTTGAGCCTCAGCGATCTTTTTTGCATTAACAAAATTCTGTCGAGCTTTATGCCAATCTTGTTTAGCAAGATTGGCAAATCCTAGAGCATTGTAATACTTTGCCTGTTTAGAGTCTTGTCGAATGGCAAACTTCCAAGAGCGAATAGCATCATCCACACTATAGTCTGAATTTCCCTGTTGCAGGGCTTGCCAAGCCAAACGCCCTTTAATATAACTCACCTCTGAATCTTCCAATTCACGGGGAATGACTGCTAAGGCTTGCTTGGCATAGGAAATGACTGCATTATCACTCTCAAGCAAAGCTTCTACATAGGTAATGCCCTGCTCTACATTACCTTGATTAAACGCGGCGATCGCCCGATTCCTGAGCGTCTGATTCTCATTATCTGAATTAGACAGCTCTACAGGAGACGGAGAAGGTAAGACAATTGCAGACTGTTGCCGGAAAGTGACCCAACTCGTGTAGGCTTGAACAACAGCCAAAATCAGGATAGCCATCCCCCCCAAAATCCCCATACGGATCAACCCGAAACGTCCAAGAGGCAAAGGAAAAGCCCATCCCCTCTTGTCGGGTAACCTCTTTTCTTGGGGACTCTCGACTGGTACAGCAGAAACCGCTTCACTGTGGGCTAAAGCTTGATTCAGGGCAATATTGGCTTGGGGATGTTCGGGATCGCGATCGAGGGCTTGACGATAGAATTCAATCGCTTCTTGTATCTGTCCTTGTTCATAAAAAAGACAGCCTAAATGGTAATAAGCGGGAGCATAACTATCATCGGTTAATAAAGCCATTTGATGGGCAGAAATAGCATCTTCCGTCTGACCTTCTTCGGCAAAAATGAGTCCTAAGCGATGGTAGGCTTCCACATCTTGGGCATTCTTTTGAATTCGCTGTTGATAATAGACTTTATCCTTTTTGACGGGAGATGGATAAACCGGTGGCGGAGTAATAGGAGGTACAGGAACCGAGGCAGAATAGGAGGGACGATCCGGAGGTAAAAATTGTACAAATCCGGGTTGTAGATAGAGAATGGGTAGGGCAAAATAGAGCGCATCGGAACCATAGGCAGCAATGAGACCTTGGCGCGTCCGATTTAAGCTTAAATCAATGGCATATTCTCGCTTAAGATTGCGATAGAACAATTGACTAAACGTGATCGCCACCTGATCCGGGATGCGATCGCCCATAGCCAATACACTGGGAATCCCCCGTTTGAGCAAGCTCTCCGCTAAACTGGTATCTCCGGTTCCGGCACTGGAACAGGAATTAAATAGGGCCATTAAAATGCCATTATTGACCAATAAACCGGCTAAATCTTCTCCATGAAGTTGTTCAGTTAAGCCACTGTGTTGGTTTTTGAGATAGATTTCGCCTCCCCAGGCATTGGCTTGACTATGGCCGGAATAATGAAAGATATGATATTGTCCTTGTTCTAGGGTGCGGGTGAGTTGTTCGCGATCGGGAAAGGTGAGAATATCCAGACGGATATCTAAACCCATGCCTTCATGGTGTTGCAATTCCCCTTTTAAGCGATGCATTTCTTGATCGAGAGCTAATCCCTGTTGATCGCTCGGCGCTGAAAGCACCATCAAAATGTTTAACGGATCGACCAGGGGATTGTCCTGTAACGGTCGGATTCTGGGGTTAAGATGATAGCGAGAAAAGAGAATTTCTGTATTTGTGGTGAGGGGGCGATCGCCAGCATGGAGAATTTCCCAAGGCAATTTGGCGACCAAGGGATCTTTCAAGTGTAAACGCAACCGTAGGGGCTGGGTGCGATTATGGGCAATTCCTTGGGCAGTATGCCAACTTTGGGCGATCGTGCCTTGAAATAGGGACTGGTACAAGCTTTTCCCGAAACTGACTAAATCCACCGACTCCGAGGAAATAGGAGTCGAAAAGAGAGGATCGCCGATCAAATACTCCGTTAATTCTAGCCAATCGGCGATCGGCCACTCCACCTGTTCTTCCGCCAGGGGAACTCCAGGAGCGACTAATTCAGTTCGCACCAAGTAAGTTTTACGCAGGGGTAGATTTTCGCTGGCGCTTTCCCTGACATAACCCACTGGCGTGACGGACAAATGAAATTCTTGAGTCACCGCTTCACCTGCACCTTTTTCCCGATCGAACCTGCTGACAAGTTGGCTCTGACTGTCTTTACTAGAGTTAGAGCCTCAATTCAGGGAAATTTTTAGAACGGCAAAAACTGCTGTATGAAGCGGGAACAGTCTATGCTACTGATGGAAGGGTTAGTTTGAATGGTTTTTTAGTGCATGATGCGAATCCTATGCTTGAGTAATGGTCATGGAGAAGATGCGATCGCCACTCGCATCTTGCGCCAATTGAGAGCCACACCCAATCCCCCAGAGTTATCTGCCCTGTCCCTAGTGGGAGAAGGTCAAGCCTATCGGCAGATGGATATTCCTCTGATTGGGCCGGTGAAAGCCATGCCCTCTGGGGGCTTTGTGTATATGGAGGGTCGCCAGTTAGCCAACGATGTGAAAGCAGGAATGTTGCAACTGATTTGGCAGCAATATGGAGCCATTCGCACCTGGGCGAAAGAGGGGGGCGCAGTGTTAGCAGTTGGGGATATAGTGCCCCTACTGTTGGCTTGGCTCAGTGGTTTACCCTATGCATTTGTAGCCACCGCGAAATCAGAATATTGGATTCGAGATGAGAATGGCCCCTTAAAAGCGGGTTTTGCCCAGGGTTGGTCGGGTTCAGTGTATTTACCTTGGGAGCGGTGGTTAATGGCACGACGGCGCTGTATGGGGGTGTTTCCCAGAGATCGGTTAACGGCCCAAACCCTGCAACAGTGGAAGCGGTTGCCCGTGTTTGATTGTGGCAATCCGATGATGGATGATGTGTTACCCATGGAGAAGGAACCGGAGGAGGAAGGGAAATCTTTGGCCTTGGTGTTGCTTCCCGGTTCCCGCGCTCCAGAAGCCTATGAGAATTGGCAGGTGCTGTTAACAGCAGTGGGAAAAGTGCTGGGCGAACCGCAACCGTTTAAGGGTTTGCATCGCCCGATCAAGGTGTTTGGGGCGATCGCCCCTGGATTAGGCTTAGAAACCTTTGGTCAAATCCTGGAATCCTACGGATGGCGGCGCAATCAGCCACCCGAAGGCATGGATTTACCCTCTCCAGAAACCCTCTGTTATACCCTCAGTAACGGCACAGTGTTCTTAACCGAAAACGCCTATAGTACCTGTTTACAGCAAGCTCATTTTGCGATCGCCATGGCCGGAACCGCCACCGAGCAATTTGTCGGACTCGGTAAACCCGCCCTCACCCTCCCCGGAAAAGGCCCCCAATTCACCCTCCAATTTGCCCAAGTACAAGCCAAACTCCTCGGCCCATCCGTGATTCAAGTCGAAAGTCCCCAAGCCGTACCCCAAACCCTCCAAGACCTCCTAGAAGACCCCGATCGCCTCCAACTCATCTATGCCAACGGACGGCAGCGTATGGGTGAACCCGGCGCATCCCAAAGAATTGCCACTTGTTTCTTAGAAAAAATTGCCGCCCAGGGTGGCTAATTGTGTCAAACTGTGCTATAGTGATCTACAGTCTAAATTCATGGCGAGCGTAGCCAAGTGGTTAAGGCAGCGGATTGTGGTTCCGCCATTCGCGGGTTCAACTCCCGTCGTTCGCCCTCTTCAAAAGCTAAATAATGGTCAATTCCATCTACAACGGCGGTAGGGGCGAAAAGAATGCAAGCCCCTACTTAAAATGACCTAATCTATACTACTTCAGCTTCAGAGTCAATCTTGGGAACCGGCGAATGTCTAAACTCATTGCTTTTGGTTGGTATGGTGGCAAGTTTAATCATCTTAACTGGCTTCTCCCTTTATTGCCAGAAGCAACCCATTACTGTGAGCCTTTTGCTGGATCTGCGGCTGTTCTTCTCAATCGTAAACCTTCTCCTGTGGAAACCTACAATGATATTGATGGAGAAGTGGTTAACTTTTTTCGAGTTTTGCGTGACCAAAAAGATGAACTAATTCAAGCCATTGGATTAACTCCCTTTTCCAGAGAAGAATTGAGAGTGGCGGTTGAAGAAACCAGGGAAAATTGCTCAGAATTGGAAAGAGCAAGGCGTTTTTTCGTTCGCGCTCGTCAAGTGAGAACGGGACTCGCTCAAACGGCTAGTGCTGGAAGATGGGCCCATTGTAAGCTCACCAGTCGAGCTGGAATGGCCGGAGCGGTTTCTCGTTGGTTAGGAAGTGTGGAAGGACTCTCTGAGATTGTGCAAAGACTATTGCGGGTTCAAATTGAACAGGGCAAAGCCATAGAAGTGATTGGGCGATATGATAGTCCAGAAACCTTATTTTACTGCGATCCTCCCTATCCTCATGATACACGGGGCGATCGCCATGCCTATCAATATGAAATGACCGATAACGATCATCGAGAATTAGCCGCAGTGTTGAACCAGCTTCAGGGCAAAGTAGCGATATCTGGTTATGGTTGTCAACTCTTCGATCATCTTTATAAAGGTTGGAATCGTATTGAAGCACCGTCCAAAAAATGTTTATCCGTTAAACAACCTCGGACAGAAGTCCTCTGGACAAATTATGATATTCCAAAACAGGAAAGCAAATGCCGGAACCTATCGAAATCCTCAATGCCGCTTTTAGAAAAGCTAATGCCAACCTAGACTCCTCATTGATTGAGGATGTAAATATTAGACAGGCTGCTGACTATGTTGCTCGTAACCTTAAAAATCGTGCAGGAGTTCGGCTTTTGATGGCTTGTTTATTGGCTAAATTACATCGACCAGAGATAGATATTAGGAAACCATATACAGAAATTGGCGATCCAGATTCTTTTTCTGGCCGTAGCTATGATGAACGCTATATTACATCTTTTATTAATGATCATAACTTACCCTGTAATCATACGACTGCGTTCCTGACTCCTGCTCTACGAAATCGAAATATAACACTCACTAAAAACTTGAATCTTGTCGGTAAACCACCAAAATTGTATCAAGCGGTGCTGCATTTGCTCGATGAGATTCACCATAACCAAGTTTTCCCCGATCTACTTCTTGCCGAGATCGTTAGAGTGTTGCTAATTGAAAGAAACCAAGGGGAAAAAAGGATTCAGGAATTAGTCACCAGTTTAAATACTACTGAAGATTCCATTCCTTTATCTTCTGAAGAAATGATCAATTTGATTGCCCAACATATGAGTCTTAAGGGAACAAGTCGCCTGTCTGTACTTTTGGTAGCAGCAGCTTATCAATCGGCTGAAGAACTTCTGGGAGAAAAAGTTCTTACTTTGAAAGCCCATAATGCTGCGGATATCCAAACAGGAGCTTTAGGAGATGTTGAAATAACCCTGCTTGGTGATGACAAAATCGTCACCAGTTATGAAATGAAAAATAAGCGAGTGACTTGTGATGATATAGATCGTACTTTACAGAAATTAAGTTTAAGCAATAAGCGACTTGATAATTACATTTTTATCACTACTGAGCCAATCGATTATCAAGTTCAGTCCTATGCACAATCTTTGTATCACGAAACGGGAGGTATTGAGTTTGTGATTTTAGATTGTATTGGGTTTATTCGGCATTTTTTACACCTCTTTCATCGTTTAAGAGGTCGGTTCCTAGAGGTTTATCAGAGCCTGATTTTAGCCGAACCCCAAAGTGCTGTAAGCCAGTCCGTTAAGGAAGCATTTTTGGCGATGAGACAAGCCGCAGAAACCAGTAATGAGGAATATTCCCGATCCGATTAAATTACTCAATACTCGCTTCCGCTTGATGCACGATCGCCCTCAACGCATCCACCCGTTCCTCGCTCGCACTTGTCCACAAACCGCGCTGATGCGCCTCTAATAGCCGCTCGGCCATATCTCGCAGCGCCCAAGGATTATGCTTTTCCACAAACTCCTGTACCTTCGGATCGAGTAAATACGCCTCGCTTACGCCCTCATAAATATGATCTGCCACACAATGAGTCGTGGCATCATAGGCAAACAAATAATCCACCGTTGCCGCCATTTCAAAGGCTCCTTTATACCCGTGACGCATGACACCGGCGATCCATTTAGGGTTGATGACTCGCGATCGATATACCCGGTTAATTTCCTCTTGCAATGTGCGAATTCTCGGATGATTCATCACCGCATGATCGCCAAAATAAACCGTGGGATTTTTCCCCGTTAATGACCGCACCGCCGCCGTTAATCCCCCTTGAAACTGATAGTAATCATCGGAATCTAACAAGTCGTGTTCCCGGTTATCTTGATTGTGCAAAACCACCTGTAAATCTTGCAACCGTTGGGCAAAAACTTCTGGGGCACTTTGACCTTCCCCTTGCCCCGTGTAAGCGTAACTGCTCCAATTCAGATAAGCGCGGGCTAAATCGTCATCGCTGCGCCAATTTTGGGACTCAATCAAACCCTGTAACCCTGCACCATAAGCGCCCGGTTTCGAGCCAAACATGCGATAGTGCGATCGCCCCTTTGCTTGCTCCTCACTTAACCCCAACTCTCGCCATTTCTGGGTTTCCCGTCGCACTGTCCCCGCTAAAGGGTTGTCCTCTTCCGGTTCATCCAACCCTGCAACCTTCTCCACCACCTGATTAAACAAATCGATCAAATTGGGGAACCCATCCCGGAAAAATCCCGAAATTCTCAGGGTTACATCCACCCTCGGCCGTCCCAAAACCGACACCGGAACCACCTCAAAATCCACCACGCGACGAGATGGGCCATCCCAAACCGGTTGCACTCCCAACAACCATAAGGCCTCCGCTAAATCTTCCCCTCCCGTCCGCATGGCTGAAGTTCCCCACATGGATAACCCCAGTGTCTTCGGATACTCCCCATTTTCCTGGGTATAGCGTTCAATCAACGCTTCCGCAGCTTTCCGCGCCATTCCCCAAGCCGTTTCCGTGGGAATTGCTCGAATATCGACAGAATAAAAATTACGACCGGTTGGCAGCACCTCCGCCCGTCCCCGCGTGGGAGCGCCCGATGGGCCACTGGGGATGTAGCGCCCATCTAGTCCGCGCAATAGGTTGGTAATTTCTTGCCGGGTGGCTTGTAGTTGAGGATACAAGGTTTCGGCAATCCAGGTTAATTCATTCTCCGTGGTAGGGGCGGGTTTACCAACCATCTGGTCTTCCCACCCAAATATTCGTGAACCCGCCCTTACAACATCTTGGTCTACTTCGCGACATAAAACACCAATCATATCGTCTTCGCACCCAGATGTAAGGGCGGGTTTGAAACCCGCCCCTACCAATAATTGATCTACATAATGTGCGGCTAATGTTTCCAATTGCTCCACCACATCCCCCACTTGGTGATAAACCCGATCTTCAATCACCACCGGAGGCTCCAACCGCGTCGTCGGCTCAGTGGTCAGGGGGTCAAAGTCTAAACCCAAATCCTCTGCTAAAGCACGGGTAATTCCCTGGGGACGGGAGCGGGAAATGGCAACGATTAGATCTCGCAGTTGTCGCCCTTGGGGACATTGGCCGAAAATATGCAGACCATCGCGAATTTGCGCTTCTTTAAGTTCGCACAGATAGCCATCAATGCGGGTAGAAAGTTGGCAAGTCACCCCAGTTAAGTCTTCTGGTGTTAAGCCTAAATCTTGGTCGAGATGTTCTTGACGGATAAGTTGGGTGATTCGAGATTCGATAGCGGGTAGTCTGGAAGGGTCTAAACTATCGGCTTCATAATATTCATCGACTAGGGTTTCGAGCTGTTGCAATGGGCCGTAGAGTTCGGCGCGAGTTAGGGGTGGGGTAAGATGATCGAGGATAACCGCTTGCGATCGCCGTTTCGCTTGCGAACCTTCCCCCGGATCGTTCACAATAAACGGGTAAAAGTGTGGCATTGCCCCTAACGCCACCTCCGGATAACAAGATTCAGACAGAGCCAAACTCTTACCGGGTAACCATTCCAAGTTCCCATGTTTGCCCACATGAATCACCGCATCCGCCTCAAAGATATCTTTAATCCACTGATAAAACGCCAGATAATCAGGAGTCGGTTCTAAATCCGGCGCATGATAATTTAAGCTGGGGTCTAGATCGTATCCCCGCGACGGTTGGATACCCACAAACACATTCCCCAAATTTAACCCCGCAATCGCAAACCCTGTACACCCATATTCTGTAGGGGCGGGTTTCTCTGTAGGGGCGGGTTTGAAACCCGCCCCTACACCACCAGAACCCCATCGGTTATTAATTCCTTCTTGCACCTCAACGGGCAACTGCCCAAACATGCATTCATAATCATCTTGAGAGAGGGATATTCCCCCCATCCCCCCATCCCCCCATCTCCCCATCCTGATCTCATTCCCCTCCAAGTCATTCGTCACCCCTGCGGTTAAGCGAGTGATTAAATCCTCTCCCGTTTTCGGCATATCCTCTAACTGATATCCTGCCTGTTGCAAAGCTGCCAGAATTTCCACGCAACTAGCGGGAGTATCTAACCCAACACCATTGGCCAGCCGCCCGTCACGGGTGGGATAATTGGCGAGAATGAGGGCAATTTTGCGCTCTGGGGCTGGTTTTTGCCGCAGTTTCACCCAGTTAGCGGCTAAGTCAGCCACAAAGTTAACCCGGTTAGTAACGGGTTGGTATTGCACCACATTGGTTTGTAGATGTTGATTATAGGTTTGTGTCGCCTTAAAGGAAATGGCGCGGGTGATAATTCGGCCGTCTACTTCTGGTAGGGCGATATTCATGGCAACATCTCTGGGTAAGAGTCCCCGGTTACCTGCTTGCCATTGCTCGACGGTGGAGCTGCTGAGGATGACTTGGAGGGTGGGCACATCTAGGGTGGGGAAAAATGAGGGTGTTGATTCCTTGGTTTGTAGGGAATGAATGGCGAAGCTGGTGGTATTGAGCAGAACTTGGATGGGGTCGTTGTCTGGGGGTTGGAAAAGCTGTAGAATTTCTTCTTGACAGTGGCGATCGCGCAACGAAGACACAAACACCGGCACGGGCCTTAACTGGCGCTCCACCAAAGCCTGACACAGGGCCTCGATTGGAGCCGTATTTCCGGCGCAATAATGGGCACGATAGAAGAGAATCCCCACTTTTGGCCAATTTTGCCCTAAACCCTGATTTCGCGGTAATACGCCCACTTTAGGAACGGGTTGAGGTTCAGCAATGTTTTGGATTTCCCACCCTGTAGGGGCGGGTTGAGGTTCAGCAATATTTTGGATTTCCCACCCTGTAGGGGCGGGTTGAGGTTCAGCAATATTTTGGATTTCCCACCCTGTAGGGGCGGGTTTGAAACCCGCCCCTACTAAAAACAACAACCCATTACGAATATTCTCCACGCCCCCCTCGCTCCAATAGCGCCATAATCGGTTAACCTGCTGCAAAGAAACCGTCGAATGGCTCATTAACTCCATATCCGGGGAATCCTCTCCAGGCATCACCACCAAGGCAATACCCTGACTTTGGGCTAACTCCTTCACCACTTCCAAACCATAAGACCAATAGGCACGTCCTCCCAACAGACGCACCAAAATTACCTGGGCGTGCTGTAAAACCCGCTCTGCATAATCATCAATCGACAGTTGCTGCACCAAGTGCAACAGATTCGCCACCCGAATATCGGGAAACTGAGGCGGGAGATGGGGGAGGATTGCCGCCAAAGTTTGAATATCCGTATCGGCTGCGGTGAGAATCACGATAGGAGCTGGAGTTTGTTCGAGGATAACCACCCCTTCGTCTTCGGGGTTCCATCCTCCCGGAGTTGCTGCGATTCGATGCATTGTAATTCTAAACCTAATATTAAGCTAAACGGTCAAAACCTAAAAGTTTCCCAACGTTTCAGGGGGGTAGGGATCAAAAACAGCATAGGATAGGGACATCGGAGAATGGCAAGCCCTCTGTGTATAGAGACAGGAGTAGGATTTATCATAATTGTGGTGTCCGCTCTCCTCCTCGATCTGCCGTATCTTCATGTATCTTGAGATCTTCCTGCCAAGCAATAGTAATGCTACCTCATCGAATTTTAGATTACAAGACCTTTAAGCAGCTTTATGTCTTGTTACAGGGTAAGGCCGATACTTTGGGAGAGGCTGCGATCTGTATCACTGAGAGGATTTTACATCAGACCGATTCCTCTTGGAATTATGGGCGATCGCAGTTTTTGGTTTTCGTGTCTCCAGCCTTGAGGGTGTTGTTAATTGGTACGCCTCTCGGTCACGCCTCTATTCATGAAGTCCCCTATCTTCAAGTTGAGTTTACCTTTGATGCTCAACCGATTACCGTCTTTCTTAAACAACTTTTACAAGAATTATCCGATCCCTGCCTGGTTCATCAGGCCTTAAAAAAAGTGATTCGTACTCCTCAAGTGAATTCAGCTTATTTACAAGGGGAGTTGATCCTGCAACTTTTAACCCGGATTGAACAGTCGGAAGCGGGATCGCAAGAGTGTTTGACGGGTTCTTTTATGAATCCGGCTAGACAAGAGAGATTATTTTATCAAATTATTGCCCAAATGCAGCAAGGGGTTGATTTACCCACTATTGTATCAACTGCTGTGGAGGAATGGCGGAATTTTTTGCAGGTCGATCGCCTGTTAATCTATCAATTTGATGTGTTTAAGACTCAAGACTATAACCCGATTAATGCCCCTAAGACTTGGGGCTATATTACCTATGAAGCTAAGGGGGGTAATTCAATTCCTCCCGTCCTTCATTTAACGGAGGAAAAGTCTTGTTTTGCCTATGGATGTAAAGGACGGGAAAAATATCAACAAGGCTGGGTAGCTGCGATTTCAGATGTAGAAGTTAGCTATCAAGATTCTCCCTGTTTATTAGATCTATTGCGTCATTATCATATTCGGGCTAAGTTGGTGGTTCCGATTTTGGTGCGTAAACAAATTTGGGGATTGATGATTGCCCATCAATGTCACTATCCTCGACGTTGGTTGGAAGGAGAAAAACATGCCCTCAAACGATTAGCTGATTATTTGGCGATCGCCATCGATCGATCGCAGCTCGAACAGGAGCTAAATTGGAGTTCTTTAGAATCTGAATCTGTCAATCAAGATTCTGAAGGTGGAGCATCCGATCTGCAATCCTCTCTTTTAAAAAGCCAGATTCAAAATCGAATAAAAAACGAATTTTTGGCAGCAATTAGCCATGAGTTGCGAACGCCATTGACCTATATTATTGGCATGTCTGCAACCCTACTGAGGTTGGCTTTTTCTACTGAAGAGAATGCCCATAAACTAAGTCTAGATAAACAAAGAAAATATTTACAAAAAATACAAGATAGTGGCCGACATTTATTGGATTTAATTAATAACTTGTTAGATCTAGCTCAGTTAGAAGCAGGCAAAACAATTCTCAATATTCGTCAATTTTCTTTGACTGACTTGGTTCGCAACTGTCAAAATTCTTTGCAAAAAACAGCTCAAAATCAAAGGATTAGTTTGATTGTGAATATTTCTTTGTCTGAAGAAGAAGATATGTTTTCCGGAGATCAATATAGAGTACAACAAATCCTGCTGAATTTGATTAACAATGCGATCAAATTTACTGGAGAAGGAGGGGAGGTGGTTGTAACGGTTTGGCGCGAAGAGGAGAGGACAATTTTCAAGGTTGAAGATACGGGTATTGGTATTAACCAAAACTCCTTTTCTTTCTTGTTTGAGAAATTCCAGCAATTGGAAACAACTTATGAACGTGAATATCCCGGCCTGGGCTTAGGATTAGCCCTTACTCGTCAATTGGTAGAGCTTCATGGAGGACTGATTGAAGTGGATTCGACTCCAGGAGTGGGATCGGTTTTTACGGTGAGTTTACCTTCTCAATCCCAAAGTAAAGTTGCCTTGAAACCTTCGGGACAGAGTTCACTTAATCCCTGGGCGGGAAATATCCCTTTAGGACGCTTAGTTTTGATTCAAGAAGATGAACAGATGGCGTGGGAAATTTGTGATTTACTCACAGCAGCCGGATATCAAGCCATTTGGTTATTAAATGGCTCAACAGTCACTCAGCAAATCGAAGTGTTGCGTCCTTTGGCGATTATTACAGAAACTCAATTGCCGGATATGAGGATTCAAGAATTAATTACTATTTTGCGAAATTCAACCACGACTTATACAATCAAAGTGGTGGCGATCGCCGATGCCTCTGAACAACAAGAGTTATCCCAAGATCCCCTCACTGAGCCTGATGTGTATCTGAATAAACCCTTGCAACTCGAAGAACTCCTACAAACCCTTAGCCGAATCCTCACGCCAAAGTAATGCAGCGACCCGAATCCTTCCCCCTACAGGGATTAATTGTATCTTGCCAAGCGCCGATTTCCTCTCCTCTCCATCACCCCTCGGTAATTGTAGCGATGGCCAAAGCGGCTCTCAATCAAGGGGCGACAGCCGTTCGGATTGATACCCCCGCCCACATCCAAGCGGTTAGGGAACAGACAGACGCGCCCATTATTGGTCTCTGGAAGCGTCAATTCCCCGATTGTGAGATCTATATCACGCCCCAGTTTGACCAAGCCCTAGAACTGGCCCAAGCAGGCGCAGATTGGATTGCCATAGATGCTACCAACCGCCCTCGGCCAGGAGGCGAAACCCTCCATATCCTGATCGATCAAATTCATCGGCAGCTCAATAAACCCGTGTTTGCTGATGTCGATACCCTGGAGTCGGCCAACTTGGCTTTTGATGCTGGGGCAGATCTGCTCGCCACGACTTTGTACGGATATACCCCCTCAACCCGTCACCTCACCCCCCCAGGATACAATCTCCTAGAGCAACTGGTGCAACAGTTCAGTTGCCCCATTGTCTGTGAAGGGGGAATTAGTTCCCCAGAAATGGCCCAAAAAGCCTTAGATTTAGGGGCAATAGCCGTGGTCGTCGGTACAGATATCACGGGAATTGACCAGAAGGTTAAATCTTATCAACAAATTTTGTCTACTCCCAAATCCGTGAGATATGCTGAATAAAGTCGTCAATTGACTTGAATAATTATGACCATTTCTCTAGCGAAAGGACAAAAAGTTTCTCTGGAAAAAGCATCCCCAGGTATTGAAGCCGCTTTTGTTGGTTTAGGCTGGGATATTAAAGCGACAGATACGGGGGTGGATTTCGATCTCGATGCCTCGGTTTTTCTCTTAGGAGCCAATGAAAAATTGGTGTCTGAGAAACATCTGATCTTCTACAATAACAAAAAAAGCCCAGATGGGGCAGTAGAGTACATGGGGGATAACCGCACTGGTGCGGGTGAAGGTGATGATGAAGTCATTATTCTTGACTTACGCAAGATTGCCCCAGAGGTGATGAAAATGGTCTTTACCGTGACCATTTATGAGGCAGAACAACGCAAACAAAATTTTGGCCAGGTGAATAATGCTTATGTGCGTCTGGTGAATGTGAAGACCAAGGATGAGGCGATACGCTATGACTTGGATGAGGATTATTCCATTGAAACGGCGATGATTATCACCGAGTTGTATCGCAAAGATGGAGAATGGCGGATGAATGCGGTCGGTGCAGGCTACGGAGGCGGACTGCAAGCCCTTTTAGACCGCTATAGTTAATCGGAAAAGGGGCGATTTCCTATCTCCTGACTGATGCAAAAAATTTAGCTTAAGAAAGCTCCCTTAAAAGTAGGCATGGAAAGGCGCAACCCATTCCATAACCTACTTTCAGGGGGCATTCCCTGCCCAGTTTTTGACAACTGGGTTTGGTTGGGACACAAGCATCACTATATGAAAATATAGCATACTTTTAGAATAGTGCCAAAAGATCTTAGATAAGCAATCTATATAAAGTATTACTAAGCGAGGCTTAAAAAGATACAAATGATCTCAAATCCTAATATCGCTAGAAAGTTATGTTATAACTAAAGAGTCCTGATTACGATCCAAGGAGGGAAAATCAAATGGAAGAGGCTTATCCCTCAATGTCTCGCAGACAGTTCCTGAACTTTCTGACAGGAGCAACGGTTGCCAGCACTGTGGTGGCTGGCCTTTATCCGGCGGGTCAATTTTTCCTTCCCCGTCCCGAAGCAGACGAGCAAGGTGGAATTTTGGCGAAGGATATCCATGGAAAGCTAATCCCTGGGAGCCAAATTTTAGCGGCTCCTGCTCATAGTCGTGCTTTGGTGGCTGGCTTGAGTGGAGAACCGACCTATCTAACGGTTACAGAAAAGGGTGAATTACATCCCTGGGGCATTGTGGATAACTGTACCCACCTGGGCTGTACATTCCCTTGGAATGCCAATGAGAATCAATTTCAATGTCCCTGCCATGGCTCTCTCTATGATGCTGAAGGTCGAGTGCTACGGGGGCCAGCTCCCTTACCTTTGCGTCTGACCCATGTGAAAATAGAGGGGGATTATATTCGGCTTTCTCCTTGGACAGAAACCGATCCTCGGACTGGGAAAATGCCTTGGTGGGTTTAGGGAAAATCTCTCTGTGTCCTTTGTGTCTTTGTGGTTCCTTACCACGAAGGCACAGAGATCGTAAAGTAAAACTCATGTCTAAAGATCGTCTCAGCCAACTAAAAATAACCGTCTTAGTTGAAAATTGTGCCAGAGGTCGAGGGCTACTCGGAGAGCATGGCATCTCGTTTTTCATCGAAGCAGATGGCTATAAGATTCTGTTTGATACGGGACAGGGGATGGCATTACGCCATAATGCGGAACATTTAGGCATTGCCTTATGGGATCTTGATGGGATTGTTCTGAGCCATGGCCATTACGATCATACGGGAGGATTGCCCAGTTTAGGGAGGTTCCCCGAAGATGGCCCGGTTTTGTTTCTCCATCCCCAGGCGATCGCCCCAAAATATAGCCCCAGAGGGAATATCGGTTTGCTTGACTCTGAGAAAATTTTAGCCGATTATGGCGATCGCATCGTCTGGACTCAAAACCCTACAGAAATTTGTCCGGGAGTCTATGCAACGGGAACCATTCCCCGCACCCATCCCCTAGAGGATACGGGGGGATCATTTTGGCAAGATGTTGAACACAATCGGGTCGATCCCCTTTGGGACGATCAAGCGTTATATTTGTATAGTCCGGAGGGGTTAGTGGTGCTGTTCGGTTGCGCCCATGCGGGGGCAATTAATACCCTGAATTATATTGCCCAGATTGCTGAAGTTGAACAGGTTTATGCTGTCATGGGAGGAATGCATCTCTTAAACGCTAATGAGCAGCGCGTGCAAGCGACGGTGGATATCCTGAAGCGCTATCAGGTGCAACGGATTGGCGCAAATCATTGTACGGGAATGAAGGCGATGAGTTGGTTATGGCATGATTTGGGCGATCGCTGTATAGAGGCTCATGTGGGTACACAATGGTTTTTTGGGGAGTGATGAACCTGATATTAAACCTGAGTAGCTGTCATTGGACTGATGCGAATTTTGTTAGTCGAAGACGATCCCGAACAACTCGAACCCTTACATTTTGCCTTAACCCGTGCCGGGCATATTGTTGATGGCGTGAACGATGGCGTTGATGCCCAATGGTTAATCGGCGAAAAAGAGTATGATTTACTGATTTTAGATTGGATGTTACCGGGACAAGACGGGGTTGCTCTTTGCCAATTTTATCGCCAGTCGGGGAAAAGCGCCCCCATTTTAATGCTCACGGCTAAAGATACTACCGCCAATAAAGTAGAAGCTTTAGATGCTGGCGCTGATGATTATTTGGTGAAACCCGTCGATCTTGAAGAATTTTTTGCCAGAGTACGCGCTCTGCGACGGCGATCGCCCCTTTGGGTGGGCGATATCCTACAAGTGGGCGATTTATCCCTCAATCTCGATACCCTATACTTAACACGAGGCGAACAGAGCCTGAAATTATCCAGTCGAGACTTTCAACTGTTAGAAATCTTGATGCGAAATCCCGGACAAGTCCTCAGCCGCGATCGGCTAGAACAAGCCCTTTGGGAATGGGGCGCAGAGCCAGAAAGTAATGCGGTTGCTGCCCGTGTCAAGCGGCTGCGAAAGCAGTTACAAAAACTCCAGGTAGATCGCTGGATAGAAACCGTTTATGGTATGGGTTATCGTCTCGAAATTTGCAAAAGTTAACCTAATGTTATGAGTAATACCGTTATCAGTCATGGAGGAAAAATGACCCAAATCATCCCTTGGGGTAAACTCTTGGCTCAAGATGCCACTGGATATTTAATTAATGATTGCCATATTGATAACATTACACCCCCCTGGACTCTCTTAGTCGAAGAACTGCGGGAGAGAGTTCAACAGACTTGGTTAACTCGCTTACAAGCTCTCTATTTACGCGGCTCTGTTCCTCGCGGTTTAGCCCTTCCCCAAGTCTCCGATCTCGATAGTTTTGCCATTTTATTCGGGGAAATTTCCGGTCTAGATCGCTCCCTTGCGCGTCAAATTTGCAGCCAACTCCAAAAGCGATATCTGTTTTGCCAAAAAGTAGAACTGATTCTCTTGACTCAGGCAGATATTGAGCAGCAGCACTCAATTTGGCCGAGCATTATCCAAATTAAAAGCTTAAAAATTGCTGGCGAAGATCTCCCCATCAGTTTGCCCCAATTTAAGCCGGGACATTCCCTCATTAACTATGCCTACACTTGGGCAATGGATTTAGCCCAAACTTTGGATATTTTATCTCAATTGTCACCCCAGAATAGCCGATTTTCAGCTCAAGTGAAAAAACAATGCCGTTGGATCATGCGACGGATGGTGAGAACGGGATTTGAGTTAGTGATGGAGCAAGACCAAAGTTATACCCCGGATTTATATTATTGTTTTCAACGATTTGCGCTCTATTTTCCGGAGCAACAGAGGGAGATGGCTAAGGCTTTACAATTGGCCCTTTTTCCTTCAGCAAATCGTCCGGGTTTAATGGTATTTTTGCGGGGGTTTGGGGGGTGGTTGGTGGAGCGGGTGATATCAAGTCCGAAATTTAAAAATCTAGGGAGCGAGACGCTCCCACTCCAGTAATACAGCAGTTTTCGCTGCTATGCGGTACATTTCGATCCCCCCAACCCCCCTTAAAAAGGGGGGCAGTAAAAGTCCCCCTTTTTAAGGGGGATTTAGGGGGATCTTTTCTGACTGTACCTCATTACCGCGCGAAGCGCTGT
>NZ_JAQPOK010000056.1 GCF_030068445.1 Roseofilum halophilum BLCC-M91
ATGTTATGAGGTACAGTAATCGAAATGTTCCTTGAGAGTGTTGTCCCATGAAAAGCCTGAAGAATGGGCACGCATAGCGTAAAAAATGGTTTTCCCTTCTGCCCATTACCCATTACCCTTCTGCCGCGCGAAGCGCTGTAACTAGCGGGCAAGATGCCCGCACTCCTAAAACCTTTAATATTAAGGCGTGGGAGCGTCTCGCTCCCTAGCTCCTTAATGAGTTGCCGATCGCCTGGACTACCCGATCCAAACCCACGGAATGGGAGGCTTTCAATAAAATGCGATCGCCTGGTTGCATGAATGCTTTGAGCCGTTCAATTAAGGCTTCCTGGGTGCGATATCTTTCACAGGGGATCTCCTGGATACCCTGGGCAATGCCTTCTGAGTCTGGATCGTCTTCTAAAACCATTACCCGATCGAGATGCAGTTTTTCCGCCCATTCTCCCACTTGGCGATGATATTCAAAGGACTGCTCGCCTAGTTCTTTCATGGTTCCTAAGACGGCTATATGGCGATCGCCGGGAGTTTCGGCCAATAAGTCTAAGGCCGCTTTCATGGATTCTACACCGGCATTATAGGTTTCATCGAGCAGCACTATATCTTGCGGTAAAACATCACGTCCGGCTCGTCCGCTCGGTAAATTCACGGACAATCCCCCTTCTAGCCGCTTCCAGTCTAGCCCTAAGACCTGGGCTACGGCGATCGCCGCTAGATAATTAGACGCATTATGACGGCCCGGAAGGGGTAGGGGTAAGCGTACGCCTTCTAATTCCATGGTTTCTGTGTCGATCAATCTCCCGTGACAGTCCCCTCCCGTGAAGCCATAGGTGACGGTTTCACCCGACCAGACTGTAGCTGCTGTTTTCAGTAATCTCTGATTATCCGCATTCAAGATGGCTACTGAGTCTTTAGGCATTTTTGCCAGTAACTCACATTTAGCTTCGGCGATCGCCTGCTCCGATCCCAACAGTCCAATATGAGCCGTTCCCACATTCACAATCACCCCAATCGTCGGCCGGGCCAACTCCGAAAGCAAAGCAATTTGCCCCCGGCCGCGCATGGCCATTTCCAGTACCGCATAGTTATGAGTTCCTGATAATTCCAATAATGTTTTCGGAACTCCGATTTCATTATTAAAATTTTGTTGCGTTTTCAGAATACTTGCTGTAAAATTGCTACCCTGGAGATAGGCTAAAACCCTGGCAATTAATTCTTTCGTGGTAGTTTTACCACAAGATCCAGTAACCGCAATCAGGGGAATCTGAAACTGCCCTCTCCACCAACTGCCTAGGGTTTGATAGGCAGCCAATGTATCTTGAACTTGCAGTTGAAGACCCTGATGGGGAATGGGAGTATCAACAATAGAAGCGATCGCTCCCTTGGCGATCGCCTGGTCTACAAACTCATGGCCATCAAAGCTTTCCCCTCGCAAGGCAACAAAAGCCGATCCAGAAGCCAGAGAACGGGTATCTGTCGAGACCCCCCTGACCTCTAGACTGGGGTCTAACTCCGGGCCATTGATGACCGTGGCCCCTAAAACATCAATTAACTCGGCAAGGGTTACCTGAAATGTCATAACGACTTAACTATTCCTTTAACCAACAGGCTGGCCTTCATTTTTGAAGTCTCAATTTCCAGGATACCTCATAAATTCACGCAATCTTTATAGAAAACCCGGATCAACAGGAGGAACTTTACCAAAAATTTAAAAAAAAATCGGTCAATTACAGGTAAATTATATAAAGGTCTTAGAAGCACTGGTCATTTTGATCCATCAATTCAACCCATTTATCATGGTTTATCCCGATCGGGTGTTGACAGGCTTTGATGCAAAATTCCCAAATTTAACGGATGCAGGGTGACCCCATTCAGGGGGAAAATAGGGGATAGATAGAGTCATATAATTTACTCAAAAAAAAATTATTGTAACTTCTAGGCGGAAACTCACCCGCCGACTGAGGAATCACTAACGAACTCGGGTCAACATATTGGTTGAGTCAAACACGAAGGGGATAACCCCCACATAACTCAAAACTAGGGGGATGTACAATGAATAGGGACATGATAACTGCGGGTAACCCATCCAATCGAATTGCACAAGAACAGGTCATCTATGACCATCTACTCGCTTGTGTCCAAGCGGAAACACCCGAGCAACTCGTCGATCGCTTTCGGAAACTATTTATCCAAGGACTCGGATACGAAAATAAAGACGTAGTTGCGGCCTTAAACCAGCTCACGGCCGCCAAAGGAGCAGAAGAAGACTTCAAGTTTGTGATTAACCGGTGTTGTCATATCCTGATCAACCAGTGGCGAACCCATCCCCAGCATCAGAGCAGCATTCCTGATTTAGTTGCCCTCTTCGAGAGAACCCGTGGTTCCGGTGGTGGCTTCACTCACATGCGCTCTCTTCGTCGTCTGCGCTCTTTGGTTCACGATTTTACCGAAACCGAGCAATATGTGACCCTTTCTCGGTTAGCAGAAGTCTTTAGTGCCCCCTCCCATCCAGCCGGGGATCAAGTTCCTCTAAAACAGCTTATCCACCGCTATCCCTATTTATATTCCCACTGCATGTTAAGCGACCAAAGCAGTTTAGAGCAACAGGATACAGTCAGACAGGTACAAACTCAAATGCAGCAGAAATTTGAGCAAAACCTGTCCCAGTATGTCACCTATCGAGTTCGCCAAAGCCAAATTCTGCGTGTAGCTTCTCCAGAAAAAGCCAAACGACTGGTTAAACCCCAAGAAAATCCGACCCTATTGAGCGATCGCGAATTAGTCGGGGCACTCAAACACTATGTGGGTAAAGTCGAAGGATCGTATACCCATCGAGACCTCGCTCAATCGTTTATCACCCATACCCATCAGGTGAGAACCTTCAAAGATTACAAAGACAGTCTCTATGAATATCTCTCCACCTCCGTTGACTCCAGCTATGGTCAACGAAAGTTCAACAACCAACTCTATAATCAGCTCAGTAACACCCTCTCCGACAGCGACGACCAAAAACCGAGCGACTTCCTAGCGATCCGCACGTGCAGTCAACTGCTCAACTTTATGGTGGTTCAAGGTCAAAAAAATCCCCAACACTATACCTTTATTGACCTGCTCTCCAACAATGGCCCCACGGCCACCATTGGATTATTGTTGAAAATTGTCCTCATCTGCCGTAAAGTTAAACCCTACTTAGAAAAGCGGTTAGCCATCCTCTATAACCACTATGAAAGCTCCACAAAGTCAACCGTTTCCTGGTTGGTTCATGCCCTCGAACACATGAATGTGGCTCTAAGTACCAACTTCGGTAAGGTCGATCTGTCGATCCTTCGCTAAACCCGCCCCACCCCTGGGAAATAGAAATCGGGTTTCTCCGTTATCCTGTGGTTGGTTTCCTGAACTTGGGAATTTAATTGACGATCGCCCCAAAATCCGCCAATACCCGCCCATGATTGCGGAGAATTCCCAGTAAATTCAACCGGTTACTTTGTATCTTTGGATCTTCAGCCATAACGAGAACGCTATCTTCCCCATCGAAGAAGCGACTCACCGTAGGCGCAATTTCCGCTAAAGCATCGACCAAATCTTGATAGTTGCGGGTTTCCTGACAGCGTTGAGTTTGGGAAACAATTTTTACCATGGCATCATAGAAGGCTTGTTCTGAGGCTTGCTCGAATAGTTCCGGTTTGACGACTCCCACGGGATCGAGTTGTTCTTTGTCCAAACTTCCCTTAACCGCTAACCGGGTGGAACGGTTGACGGTGGGGTAAATCTCGTCTAACTTGCCAGATGTGCGGATTTCTTGCAAAAATAGGGCGCGTTTGAGCAAGTCTAGCAGATCGGCTAAGGAGCGACTGGCATATTCGGGGTCATTTTCCCCTAAAACCGCATTTACGAGATCGTAATCAATGCCTTTGTCTTCCTGAAGTTGGGTACGGATGCGTTGCTCGAAAAAGTCTTCTAAGGTGGGGACTAAATCGGGAAGATCCCTATTGGGCCAACAGGAGGCTACACTATCCACCAGGAGTTGATGTAGATCCAGGGGGAAGTTGGCATCCCAGGTAACACTAATGATGGCATTGGCAGCGCGTCTGAGGGCAAAAGGATCGGAGGAACCCGTGGGAATCATACCTAAACTAAAGATACTGATTAAGCTGTCCAGGCGATCGCCTATTCCCACCACTTGACCCACCAAACTCTGTGGTAAACTATCCCCAGCGCCTTTGGGCAGATAATGCTCCACAATCCCCGTCGCAACGGCTTCTTGTTCTCCACTGCCAAGGGCATACTTTTCTCCCATCACGCCCTGCAACTCTGGGAACTCGTACACCATTTGGGTGACTAAATCTGCTTTACATAATAGGGCCGTGCGATCGCATAATTCCCGCTCTGACTCACCTAACTGGAGTTGCTCGGCCAAAACCCGAACACAAGTGCGAATACGCTCCACTTTATCGCGAACGGAGCCTAATTTTTCCTGAAATGTGACCGTTTCTAGCTTCTCCACATAACTTTCCAGGGGTTTAGCTAAATCCGCTTGATAGAAAAACTGACCATCAGCCAGTCTAGCGCGAATCACCCGCCCATTTCCCTGGGCAATCAAGTCAGATTTTGCCGGGTCACCATTGGAAACGGTAATAAAATAGGGCAACAGTTCTGCTGATGTTTCCGATTTAAACACGGGGAAATAGCGTTGATGGGACTCCATTTCCATGGTCGTCACTTCCGTGGGGAGTTGCAGAAATTCCCGATCGAACTTGCCAGTTACTGCGGTGGGATATTCGACTAAGTTGGTAACTTCTTCTAGTAAATCGGGGGAAATACGCGCATATCCCCCTAACTTTTCCGCACACGCTTTCACTTGAGCTTTAATGGTCTCTTGCCGTTTTTGGGGGTCAACCTGAATAAAAATCGACTCCATGGCCTGTAGATAGTCCGATGCTTGGTCAAGACTCACCGGTTGAGGATGGAGGACGCGATGGCCATAGGAGAGGCGATCGCCGACAATTTGAGTAGAACCATTTTCGAGTACAATCGGCAATACCTCCTGATCGAACAGAGCCACCAACCAGCGAATGGGACGGGGAAAGCGAATCTGACCATCCCCCCAACGCATAAACCGTCGTCCTTGTAACCCCGAAATCCATTGGGGAACCCATTGGGTCAAGAGTTCAGAAAGCAAACGTCCGGGGATTGGTTTGCGAATAAAGACAAAATCGCCTTTTTCTGTCGGTCGAATCTGGAAATCTTCTACATTTACCCCTTGCTTTCTAGCAAATCCTTCTGCGGCCTTTGTCGGTTTCTGGTCTTTAAATGCAGCTTTCGCGGGGGGGCCTTTTACTTCTTCTTCTCGGTCAGGTTGTTGCTGGGGTAAACCCTGAATGAGAACAGACAGACGACGGGGAGTCCCATAGACCTCGATAGTGGTGGGGGTAAGCAGTTCGTCTGCTAAACTCTGGCCAATGAGCGATCGCCACTGACTCATAGCACTAGCGATAAAATCAGCAGGGAGTTCTTCTGTACCAACTTCTAAGAGGAATGTAGACATAGAGCGCTTCGCGCGATAATGGGTAATAGGTAATGGGCAGGAGGGAAAATCATTTTTATCGCTGGAGTCCTTAGTTTACCTTACTCTGGCTCTGATTGACCCAAAATACACCCATCAGAATCATAGCACCGGCGATCGTCCCATTCCCATTCCCCATTCCCTCTTGCCTCGCCCACAGCGCTATATCAACCCTCTTACCCCTTACCTTTTGGAACTTGACAAACAAACTTGGGTGATTTTTTGAAACTCTACCGAGCTTTGCGCCACAATATAAGATGAGGCTTTGTGATAGACGTTTAACCTAAACACCCATGAGTAACAGTTCCAACTTTCTCAATGACATTCGCGAAGCAAAGGGGCAACTGATTGTCGGCCCCAATGTGATTCCTAATGCCCTTCCCTATGTCGGTGGAGGTCTGGTTTTAACTGCCCTAGGAACCTATGGCGGTTTAACCGTAATCAACACGAACCCTGGTATCTTCATGCCCACCTTTATTGTGGCCATGATTGCTGAGTTAGTGCTTTTCTTCATCGCTAGAGGAGTTGCTGAAAAAGCGAATAACAGCACGGCTTTGCCCTTACTGGCAACCTATAGTCTCCTCTCCGGTTACACCCTCAGTGGCTTAGTTTACGTTGCCCTAGGGACTCAAGGGGTAGGCATCCAAGGCATTGCCTTTGCCGCTCTCGGTTGTGGAGTCGCTTTTGTTCTCGCCCGTCAAATTGGATCAAATCTATCTGAGCAAGATGGTTTGGCCTTAACGCAAACGATTCAAATGGCCTTAGTTGCCTTTGTCGTCGTTATCTTAGCCCAATTTATCTTTGCTCTGTTTGGCGTTTATACTCCCAACTGGTTAGAAATTGCCATTTCTGGTTTTGGGGTTTTCCTCTTCTGTGGCGTTGCCGTAGTCGATTTCTTTATTCTTCCCCGTACCTATCAGGATGAGCAATATCTATCGGCTGCCTTGTCGATGTACCTAACCTACATTAACTTGTTTGTGTTTATCTTGCGCCTCCTGATTGCTATTTTTGGCCGAGATTAAGAGAGTAATGAAGTGACATACTCCCACACTAAGCTGACGCTATAGTGTGGGCTTCTCGCTTCGCAGTCCCGCTATTGCGTCGGACTCCACGAGCTTTAAGGACGCAATGCCCTGCCGCCCTATTTTTTATGTTTATTGCCCCATTCAAGTCAC
>NZ_JAQPOK010000057.1 GCF_030068445.1 Roseofilum halophilum BLCC-M91
GCAGTTTTCGCTGCTATGCGGTACATTTCGATCCCCCCAACCCCCCTTAAAAAGGGGGGCAGTAAAAGTCCCCCTTTTTAAGGGGGATTTAGGGGGATCTTTTCTGACTGTACCTCATTACCGCGCGAAGCGCTGTATCAACCGATTCCAGGATTGGGGGCATCTTGCTCGCTTCTTGAATCCCATTTTCATGTCCGCTTGCGGAAACCGGGCTTGATATGAACGTACAATTTTATAGAGTGAATTCAATTAATAATGATTTGTAGGGGCGGGTTTGAAACCCGCCCCTACAACAAGGTCGGGTTTGAAACCCGCCCCTACTGGACAATTTTAGGCTTCGGTTGCCTCGGAAGTATCTACCCGTAAAAGTCCTTGAGTGACGAATTCAGTGAGCAGGGGAATGACGGCAGTTTCGATATCGAGATCGGGTGACCATTCGGCTAAATCTAGGAGGGTAAAACCTTGGGGACGAAAGAGGTTTTGGACTAATTCAGGGGGTAATCCTTTAACGGTGGCTTGTTTTGTGCCGATAATGATTTGGGTTTGCTCATCTGTGGTAGCGACAATTTGTACGGGATGCAAGGGGGAGCAGATGAAGTGGGTTTCGAGTCCTCGATCGAAAATTTGGCTACCGAGTTGATGGGGAAGGGAAAGGGGGAGCGGGGGGCGATCGCAATATCCGAGATAATGGAGATACTTTTGGATCGCTTCTGGGGTTTGTAACCAGTTGATGAGGCGATCGCGTAATTGCTGTAAATGACTTTCAATGGCGCTTTTGTTCTCTGGATCGATTACGGGTAAGTTTTCGCGCCATTCCGGAGACTCTTGTAATTCTTCTTGCAGCCAACCGATCCAATCTAACCCGGTTTGACAGCTAATGCCTAACGTTAAATGGAGGGAGGGGGAAAAGTCATCCTCAGAGGGACTACCACAGGCGATCGCATAATGCCAATGACCCCTAGGAATGTATAATAAATCTCCCGGTTTCAGGGTGCATTGTAGGTAAGGCGGCACATCTGGAGGAATGCGATCGCGCGATCGCATACTGGAGACGGGAGCGGCGATCGTTTCGGGAAACACAAACCATTCTTTCTCCCCAGCAATTTGTAAAATTAGCACTTCATGGCTATCATAATGGCAAGTGAATCCCTGTTCCGAGCGCGGCGAACAGTAGAGATTGATATGGCTGCGATGCCCCGTTTCTTGCCGAATTTGGGCCGTCAATTGCTCTAATTCTGGCATCCGACTATGGACGCTATCGATAATCAAAGTTGCACCTTGTTGAAGCAACTCTAACCATTTCTCAGCTTTAGCTGCGGGTAAAGATGCCCCATCTTGGGCAAAGCGCAGATGGGGATAGGGGATCTGATGATAATTTAATAAATGGTTGAGATCGTCCCAACTGAATAAAGGGTCGAATTTATCCCCAGTCTTTCCGGGAATCAGTACCGCTTGCTTTGTCCAGTTTTCTGCCCAGAATTGCTCTAGGGAATAGGGATAGAGTAGAGAGGATAAAACAGTCATAAGGGGAATGGGGGATGGGGAATGGGGAACAGGAGATTTCTGCTTCATCCTGTCCCCCCCTCCGTGACTACCTATGCTCGCCAATTGCGATTGTTGTCTACATCCTGATTTTGATCCACATTTTGATCGTAGTCTGCATCGGCGATCAAAATGACCTCACCAGTTTTCTCGGTGGAGTTGACTTTCAGGTTCACCACTTCTACTTCGACGGGAGTATTCAGGGCTGTTTCTGGAGAAGAAACAGTAGAAGCTGCTTGCACTGGAGCCATTAACAACAAGCTGGCCTTACCACTCAACAGACAAGCGAGGAGAAAATTGGAAGATTTCAGGTTAGACATAAGACAGTTATCAATCGGTTTTTGCTGAACTAGAGTGTACCCTAGAACAAGATTATGACGCAAAGATGACCATTGCTCTGGTTTTCCCTGAATCCCTGGAGTCCATTGCGTAAATCTATTTTACAAGTTTGGTCATTGACTGCCAAAATAAGCCAAACTAATAAGTAGGGAGTTTTTCAACGAACAACTCTAATTCGTTCAAAATTCCCCTATAACAAAACACTTCAGGACAATATTATGGCTCGCACAACCTCAAATCATTCTAACTCCCGATCTAGCAGCTCTTCTGCATGGCAAAATAGTCGCCGAAGATCGAAAAATCAGCGATCGCAGGAATTTGTTCTAGACCGCAATTATATCATAGATTTGGTCAATTCCTTGGAAAGTATATCAGAAAAATGACGGAGAGCGCCATTCCCTAACATGGATAATCGGTAATGGCTTGAGTTGGGAATTTGTAAATTTTGGTAAAGAACACGCTACAATCCCAATAGCACCATAAAGCCTATTGCTCTTGAACCATGTTTGACCAATTTGCGCCTATTTTTCAAGAACTGACCCAACAACCCGTAGCCTTTTTTGGCGGATTCTGCTCTGGGGTTTTACGACTCAACCTATCTGAAGATCCGATTAAAACCTGGCTGGATCAACAAACCACTACCCCAGAAACCGATACAAATGCCTCTTCTGGGCCGCAATCGATTGAAATTGATTAAGCCTAACGGGAGGAAGGGTGGCCGTTCCCCGGCCCCCATACTCCAGATTAGTTAGGGATAAAAAGCCAGTTTAGGTAAACCCAAGGTTTCCTCCCAACCCTTGAGCAGGTTTAGACATTGAATGGCTTGCCCCGCTTGTCCCTTAATCAGGTTATCAATAGCTGACATCACAATCACCCGATTGGTACGCGCATCCACTTCTAAACCCAGATAACAGACATTTGTACCACAGGCCCACTTGGTTTGCGGATAAATGCCATTGGGCAGAACCCGCACCCAAGGAGAATTTTGATAAAACACGCTGTAAATGGTGCGTAGGTCTTCCCGGACTAAACCGGGGTCGCGCAGGGTAGCGTAAACCGTGGCTAAGATCCCTCGCACCATGGGAATCAGATGGGGGGTAAATTGAAGTTTAACTTCATGGCCGGCTAAATCGCTACAGACTTGTTCGAGTTCGGGGGTATGTCGGTGACGGGTGACTCCATAAGCTGCCAGGGAACTATCAGCTTCTGCTAAGAGTAAATTAATTTTACCTTGTCTTCCGCCTCCGGATGTCCCCGACTTGGCATCCACAATTAGGGTATCGGGTTCGATTAATCCTTGTTTAAGCAGGGGGCTGATGGCCAGTAAACTGCTAGTGGTGTAGCATCCTGGACAGGCAATCAGATTCGTATGGGGGATGCGATCGCGGTAAATTTCCGGTAATCCATACACCGCTTTCGATAATACCTCATGGTCAGCCCGGTCTGCACTCCCATACCAAGCCTTATAGACCTCCATATCCGTTAACCGATAGTCGGCTGAGAGATCGAGAACTAAACAGCCTCTATCGAGCAGTTGGGGAGCTATTTTACAGGCTAACCCATTGGGTAATCCTAAAAATACCACCTCACAGCGAGAGGCGATCGTATCAATATCAACGGCTTCTACAGTCAAATTAACCTGATGGGCTAAATGGGGGTAAATATCGCCGTAGGACTTCCCCGCACTGCTATCGCCTCCTAAATAAACTAAATCGACTTTTGGATGTTCGCATAACATCCGCACCAGTTGCACGCCTCCATAACCGGAAGCGCCAACGATACCCACAGTTGTTCGCCCATTATCTCCCATGATGTGACCCTTACTTGAATGTTGAGTTTACGTGATTGAGTGTAGATCCTAATTTATGGTTCTAGGTGAGGAAACCATAAAGGTTTAAAGGTTGGCTGCATTGTAGTACCAAAACGGACATTGAATTAAAAATTAAAAATTAAAAATTAATATTTTATTTTTATACAGATAGTTCCGTATCGCGCCGGTGAGGGAACCATCTATTGACCGTCTATTGAAAGTAATATCAAGTCCGGTAAATGGGTATAACGAGCGGGCAAGATGCCCGCACTCCCTCAATCGGTTAAATCGGACTGGAGTGGGAGCATCTTGCTCCCTAGGTTTTTAATGAGGGTATTCAAGTGGATTTGATATGAGTTTCAATCACCTGGCGATACTGGCTTTTTTGTTTCACGCCTTTGAGTTCTTGTAATAACTCCTTATCTTTGAACAGATGTACCGTGGGAGTGCCGGTAATACCGGCATTTTCAGCAATGTCTGGGTCGGCTTCAATGTCAATTTGGATATAGTGAATTTTGTCATCAAACTCATCGACAACTTTGCTGAGAATGGGTTTGAGACTGTGGCAGGGGCCGCAGGTGGGGGAGGTGTAAATCACCAGGATGGGGCGATCGCTTTCATGGAATAATTTCCGTAGGGCATAGCCTCCCTTATGGCGAGTTTCCTCCAGCTTAAACGTCTCCTCTGTATCCGCTTCAGTTGTCGCCGGTGCAGCCGCCTCCGAGGGCTTCTCCCCTTCTTCCTGCTTAAATTCCTGACCCAATCCTTTCGCCGATAACCAGCGCTCCGCTAACATCGCCCCCATACAGCCAGTTCCAGCAGCCGTCACCGCTTGCCGGAATTCATGGTCTTGCACATCCCCAACAGCATAAACCCCTTCCACACTGGTTTGTACCCCATGTTGGGTGACCACATAACCCACATCATCTAACGCTAATTGCCCTTGGAACAGTTGGGTATTAGGAGTATGACCAATAGCATAGAATAAACCCCCCGCAGGTAAATCTTTCTCCTCTCCCGTTTGGTTATTCTTAACCTTCACACCGCCAAATTTAGCCCCTTCTCCATAGACATCCACCGCTTCCGTATGCCAATGAACCGTAATTTTCGGGTGAGCCAGTACCCGGTCTTGCATCGCTTTAGAGGCCCGCATTTCCCCCCGTCGCACCAGGAGATGGACATGGGAGCCATATTTGGTCAAATAGACCGCTTCTTCTGCTGCGGTGTCTCCACCCCCAATGACCACCAGTTCTACACCTTTGAAAATGGGAGTCGCTCCATCACAAATGGCGCAAGCGGAAATGCCATTACTCCAAAATTCCTGCTCGTGGGGAAGATTCAGCCGTTTGGCCGTCGCCCCCGTAGCAATCACAATCGTATGAGTCTTCAACTCTCGTTCTTCAGATTTTACGGTAAAGGGGCGCTCGCTCAAGTCAACGGAAACCACATCTTCCGTATACAGTTCTGCTCCCCATCTGACCGCTTGTGCTTTCATCTTGTCCATCAGTTGCGGCCCGGTGATACCATCGGGAAAACCGGGGAAGTTCTCCACTTCTGTAGTGGTCATCAATTGTCCCCCCGGAATTCCCCCCATCTGATACCCTTCAAAAACCACGGGTTTCAGGTTGGCGCGACCTGCATAAATGGCGGCCGTAAACCCAGCCGGCCCGGAACCGATAATCACTAGATTCTCTACTGTGGGGTTGCTCATGTGTTAAATAAACTCATAACGACTACGCTTAGTATAGCGCATGAAAGGTGTAAAAATGTGAGTTGAGGGGAATAAACAGGCTAAAATTAAACGGAAAGACTAAGCTAATGGGGGTAACCCGATGGAAGATATTGATAAAATCCGCGATCAATTCAATGCTCTGCCTTATTATAATGCCCCTTTAGCCGCAACTCCTAAAGTAGATTACTCTTCCCTTTATATTCATAATATGGTGACGGCCTTTTATCGGCGAGACCAAAAGGTTATAGAGCCAGCCGGTAAAGTGATTTTAGATGCTGGATGTGGCAGTGGTTATAAGTCTCTGACCTTAGCTGAAGCCAATCCTGGAGCTAAAATTATCGGCATTGATTTATCTGAAAAATCAGTTGAAATTGCTCGCGAACGGCTAAAGTTACATGGGTTTAAGGATGCTGAATTTTATGTAATTCCCATTGAAGGAATTGGCACTCTGGGCTATGAATTTGATTATATCAACTGTGATGAAGTTTTATATTTGGTTTCAGATATTGTCGAAACTCTAACCCTATTCAAATCTGTATTGAAACATGACGGAATTATTCGATCTAATTTACATAGCAAAATCCAACGGAGCCACTATTTTAGAGCGCAACGAATATGGAAAAAACTGGGATTAATGGATTCAGCGCCCCAGGATACTGAATATAATCTGGTTCGAGAAACTATGCAAAATATAAAATCAGGAGTGTTTCTAAAAGAATTGGCTTGGAAAACTAACCAGGTAAATTCTAATGAGTACCTGGCGATGAACCATCTGTTTGTGGGAGACAAAGGTTTTGAAATTCCTGAGATGTTTGATTTTTTCAGACAGTCAGGATTGGAGTTTGTGGGTATGGTGCATGGCTCTCAGTGGGATCTTCTGGGTTTGTTTGAGAATTGGGACGAATTACCGATTGAGTTAATGATCAAGTTTTCCGAGTTATCTATGGAGGAACAACTGCATATTCACGAGCTATTCCACTCTCAAGAACGGTTATTGGATTTCTGGTGTGGCCATCCTCAAGGGAATTCCCAGAGGGTAAGGGTTGAAGACTGGACAGAGGAACAGTGGTATCAGGCAAGGGTTCATTTTCATCCCCAATTGAGAACGGAGCAGTTTAAACAGGAGGCGATCGCCTCTATCACCCAAATGAGCGCCCTACCCTTACACCACTACCTTTCCATAGACCCAAAGACGACCCCTGCGATCGATAGCGGGGTAATCAGCATCTTACTTCCTCTGATTGAGGCTCCTTGTGCCTTTAGAGATCTGGTGGAGCGATCGCACAGGCTCTGTCCCGTTGATCCAGTGACTGGGGAGGCGATCGGCCCCTCCCAAGCGGCTGAAAAGGTCAAAGACCTACTCATTCCCCTATACGAGATGGGCTATATATTGCTAGAGTCGTAAGCCGATCCGGAAAAATAGAAAAAAATTTTGATCGGGGTGATATGAAACCAGAATGAGGTGGGTAAGATAAAGTCAATGGAGTTAGAAGCCTTACGTTTATCGACCCCCAAGGAGAAGTAGATCATCATGAAGACTGAATTTAGAACCAAGTTCCTGCAACACCTGAGCCAAAAGAAAGGAGACGAAGGATTTACCCTGATTGAGCTGCTGGTCGTTATCATCATTATCGGTATTTTGTCGGCGATCGCCCTGCCTTCCTTCCTCAACCAAGCCAACAAAGCTAAACAATCCGAATCCAAACAGTATGTAGGTTCCATGAACCGTCAGCAGCAAGCTTACTACCTGGAAAAAGGTGGCTTTAGCTTTGACCTGGGAACTCTAGGATTAGGTATTGAAGAAGAGACTGAGAACTACCAGTACGGAATCAGTACAACCACAACGACACAAGCAGACATCACCGCTAATAGCACTGTAACTAACTATGGAGCTGCCAAACCAACAACCTTGAAATCTTATATTGGGGGCGTTGCAGCAGTAAACCTGATAGACACGAGTGAATCGACGACTCTAGCTAGTCTGTGTGAAGCCAATGATGCCGGTACTCAGCCAGTTCCCCTAACCTTTGTGACAACAGCAGCCCCTGCATGTCCCACGGATTGGTCAGAACTGTAAGGTTAATCAACGGTTAATTAGTAGAGCATTCCTATTTTTAAGCTACTACAAAAGGAAGCTGACAGCAGAGTTCTCAAGGGTGAGTAATCAATAGATCTCACCCTATCTCTATTGGGCCAACATGCTCATTTTAAGATTTCAACACTTAAGAGATACTATGAGAAAATCATGACTCCATTAACCCCAAATTGGCAACAACAAGGGCTAGAGTTTTTAAGGTCAAAGCAGTATAGCCAGGCTTTAGAACTCTATCAGCATCAGATAGAAATCGGTTCAGCATCGAAGCAAGCCCATTGGTACTTAGGATTAGCCCTACTTCTACAAGGACAAGAAATCGAAGCCCAGGTTGCTTGGATGTTAGCGATTGGGGAAGGGAGTAAACAAGAAACTGAGCAATATATAGCTGAGTTAGTCAGTGTTCTACAAACTGAAGCAGATATACAAGAAAAAAATAACGAACAGACAACAGCTTGGATGATTCGTCAGCATATCCGTGAAATTGCTCCTACTAACCTTCAGAACCTCCTAATACTCATCGGATTAGACCTAAAATTAGATCAATTAACTCAACAAGAAATTGACACGATAGAAATCATCCCAATTCTGGAAGCTAGTCCACAGATAAGCAAGCCAGACTTCTATGCTCTATTGCAGATATTACAACTCTGTCTAGATCAGCAGCCTCTCAACCCTTTTACATGCACTCTAGCAGAAGTTAGCATATCCTATGCTGTATCTCACGATCCACAAGCCTTCATTAATATTTTGATGGAATCTTGCTTAAAGATTAATTATAACCTACGCAAACCAGATGTAGCCATTAAGCTCAGTCAAATTGCACTACAGGTTGATCCAGAAAATATACAAGTATGGGAACATTTATCAGGTTTCTACGCTAAGGTTCCTGACTTCCAGCAGTGTATAGCATCTGCTCAAAAGATGTGCGATTTAGCCAAAAATGACCTTGAGAAAATCAGAGGGCTTTTTCTACAAATTACAGGATTCATGGGTGCGGGTGGATATTGGCAAGAAGCCGTCAATACGTTTAGTCAGCAAGCTGAACTCCTACTCTCCCTTGATCTAATAAATGTCTCTAATTATCCATTGCCGGTTCATATCCGGATGTACAGTAGCAGCTATTTCGTACCCTATTTTCAGGATGATGCCAAAAGAAATCGACACATTCACAACCATGTTGCCCAATTCTGTCAAGCAGGAATTGAACTACATGCTCATGATAAAATTCAGCAGTATCGACAAAACTGGAGCTATCCCCAGGATAAGAATAAACGATTAAAAATAGGTTACTTGTCTCACTGTTTTTCTAGTCATTCAGTAGGTTGGCTTGCCCGATGGTTATTTCGACACCATAATCGAGAAGACTATGATATATATGGCTATGTTGTTAACTACCGGGGGATGGGTAAAGATAGACTACAAGAGTGGTACATCCAAAATTTTACAGAAACTCGGAAATTGGGGATTCACTACGCTGATGTGGTTGAGCAAATTAGTCAAGATAAGATAGATGTTCTTGTAGATATGGATAGCTTGACTTTGGATCTTAGCTGTGCAGTCATGGCAATGAAACCAGCCCCAATTCAAGTAAGTTGGTTAGGATGGGATGCTCCAGGCATTCCCACCGTAGACTACATGATTGCTGATCCTTATGTAGTACCAGACAATGCAGATGAGTATTACAGTGAAAAAATTTGGCGACTGCCACAAACGTATATTGCTGTGGATGGCTTTGAAGTAGGTGTCCCTACTTTACGACGTGAAATGCTAGATATTCCTAGTGACGCAGTTCTATTTTTCAGTTCTCAAAGAGGCTATAAACGTCATCCAGAAATGGCTAGGTTACAGTTAAAAATTATCAAGGAAGTACCAAATAGCTATTTTTTGATTAAAGGATTCGGCGATCAAATCGCTATTCAGCAGTTATTTCTCCAACTAGCGGAAGAGGAAGGACTTTCTGAAGAGCGACTTAAGTTTGTCATGCCTACCCCCTCGGAATCTATGCATCGTGCCAATATGAGTATTTGTGATGTGGTATTAGATACTTATCCTTACAATGGAGCTACCACAACTTTAGAAACTCTATGGATGGGTATTCCTATGGTGACGCGAGTCGGGCAACAGTTCGCTGCCCGCAATAGTTATACCATGATGATCAATGCAGGCATTACAGAAGGTATTGCTTGGACAGATGAAGAGTATGTGGAATGGGGGATTCGTTTTGGCACAGAGCCAGAACTGCGACAGCATGTTCATTGGCAGTTGAAAGAATCTCGTAAAACTGCACCCTTATGGAATGGAAAACAGTTTGCCCGTGAGATGGAAAAAGCCTATGAGCAAATGTGGACAAAATATGTAAACTTGAGTATTTGAAGAGTATTGGTGGTATTTTATAGAAGAGTGTTATCGAGCAAGCCAGATCGCAATCAATGATTATTATAACCCAAGAATTAGATATTATAAATCGATGAAAACATTCAAGAAAATACTAATTTTTGTATCAATTATTTCCTTCTTTGGAGGAACTTCTCTTGGGATGCTAAGAGTGTTTAGCGGTGTCATTAACACTGAAGAAAGTAATCCTGCTTCTCAATCTCAAAGTCCAGAATTGACCCCTGAACAACAATTGATTCAACAAGCTAGGGGATATGAAGTAGTTTTACAACGGGAACCTGAAAACCGCATTGCCCTTGAAGGTTTACTTGTTGTGCGATTACAAATGAACGACCTTCAAAATGCCAGAATTCAATTGAAAAAGTTAGTCGATTTATATCCTGATGATAAGACTTATGAAAAATTAATGACTCAATTAGAAAATGAGTTACAAAAACAAACCAGCTCTAGTGAAGATAAAGAACGAGCGAATGAAAATACTAATTCAGAAAATAAACCGAATAGAGAAGATAACTGATGAATCTTGCATGATATTCTTAAGTTTATAACCTGACCAGATGTAAAAACACTTAGATATTAATCAACCACTAACTGGAGAAAAAAATGTTTTGGGATGACATAAAACTTGTTACTGAACAAGTCCAAAAATATGGACTAAGAAAACCTTTTGTTGATCTAGGTGGATTGGAGAGGCCTACCATAGCAGATTACAACATAACTATTCAAACTCAAGAACAGTATGCTCGATACATTTACTTAAATCAAAGGCCTTTCGATCATATTGATCCGGAATATTTAGTTCTTAATCCTGAAAATGACTCGCCTGAAATTGAAGAGCTTCCTTCTCTATATTCGGAGTTTTTCGGTACAGCAGTTTGCTTAAATGTGATTGAGCATGTAGAAAATCCCTTTGAGGTATTTGATGCTTTTTATAAAATCATGAAGCCAGAAGGGTTGTTGATAATTGAAACTGTATTTTCTTTTCCTTATCATCCTTCCCCTAGGGATTATTGGCGTTACTCAGCAGACTGCCTCAAAAACTTGAGTCAAAAAGCCGGATTCAAAGTATTAGAATGTGATTGGAGATTATTGATTAGAGCCGATCAAGGAATTGAAGTTATTCAAGAAATTCCTGGATTATACAAAAAACACCATCCTCAAGAAATAATGACAGTCTATGCTACCTTAACTAAGGCAGAAAAACCTACTAAGCATAATTTAGTTAACTATCCATTGCCACAACGGTTATCTTCTGATGCTAGAGCTAGATTGACTATTCATACAGAAGACTTACAAACACAACTAGAGCAAAGTCGATATCATTTTCAAAAATCACCAGACAACCCGGATTGTATTCACTCATTTAAACAAGTTCGTCAACAACTTGGCGAAACTTTGTTGACGACTCCACTGGAACAATTACCACTGACTCATAAGCTTCATCAACAATTAGTAGGTAGCTTCGTCAAAGATTATCCTAAGACTGAACAAGAAAATGAATTTATCAATCTTGCTTTAAAATCTTTAGACTCAATGAGCCATAAACTTCAATGGGAGTATATCCCAGAAGGGTGGTTACGCAGAGATAAAAAAATAAAAGGATGGAACATTAAGGATATTTTGGATGTTCGGATACATCAGTGGAAAGGTTTAGTTGATAAACTGAAAAAAAATACTTTACTGTCTCATGACTATTCACAACAGAATAATTATATTCTTTTTGCCTATGTTTTGTCTTTAACTGCTCAGAAAAAAGAGGAAATTTCTATCTTAGACTGGGGTGGAGGATTAGGAGAGTATTATCTGATAGCTAAAGCCTTACTCCCTAATGTAAAAATTAATTATTCTTGTACAGAAGTGCCTGTATTGTGTGAGGCAGGTCGATCGCTTCAACCTGACGTTACATTCTATGAAGAAGATCGAGACTGTTTTGCCCATGAATATGATTTAGTATTTTGCAGTTCTGCACTGCAATATGCACAAGATTGGCAAACGTTGATAGATCATATGGTCAAAAGTACGCGGTTATATTTATATATTACCAGACTTCCTGTTGTTCAGAATAATCCCTCCTTTGTGGTTTTACAGAGGGCTTATGATTATGGTTACAATACGGAGTATTTAAGCTGGTTTTTAAATCTTTATGAATTAGTCAACTATGTAGAAAGCTTAAATATGAAAAAAGTTAGAGATTTTTTAATTGCCGAGCGTTTTCTTGTTCCTGGCGCTCCAGAAGTGGGAGAAGGTCGAGGATTACTCTTTGCTCGAAACTCTGAATAGGTATTGATAAAAAGGCTATATCCAAGTAGGTTAAAGAATGATGAAAGATAGTGCATTTGCCCAGAAAAAAGTATTAATTACTGGAGGATTGGGTTTTATTGGTAGTAACCTGGCTCGACGGTTACTGCAACTAGGAGCTAAGGTGCTGTTAGTGGATAGTTTGATTCCCGAATATGGAGGAAATCTATTTAATATTGATGGTATTGAAGATCAAGTTGAAGTGAATATTTCTGATGTCAGAGATCAGTATAGTATGCGTTATTTGGTTCAAGGCCAAGATTTCTTATTTAATCTGGCTGGACAAACGAGCCATTTGGACTCTATGCACGATCCTTATACGGACTTAGAAATTAATTGTCGATCGCAGCTTTCGATCTTAGAAGCGTGTCGTAATTATAACTCAGATATAAAAGTTGTTTTTGCCAGTACCCGTCAACTCTACGGTAAACCGGATTACTTACCCGTAGATGAAAATCATTTACTCCGTCCCGTAGATGTCAATGGGATTAACAAAATGGCAGGAGAGTGGTATCATATCCTCTATAATAATGTCTATGGAATTCGGGCTTCTGCTTTGCGCTTAACCAATACCTATGGTTCCCGGATGCGGGTTAAGGATGCACGACAAACCTTTCTGGGCATTTGGGTTCGTTTGGTAGTTGAAGAAAAACCCTTTGAAGTGTGGGGTGGAGAACAGCTACGCGATTTCACTTATGTTGAGGATGCTGTTGATGCTATGTTAATGGCTGCTGTTCAACCTGAAGCAGAAGGGCAAATTTTTAATCTAGGGGGCGATTGCATTATTAGCCTGCGGGAAACGGCTGAACTCTTGATTAAAATCAATCAGGGCGGAGAATTCAAAATTCGTGAATTTCCACCAGAGCGAAAACGGATTGATATCGGTGACTACTATACCGATTACAGCAAAATTAAATCCAGTCTAGGATGGAATCCAAAAACTTCTTTGGAAGAAGGCCTAACTCAAACCCTAGCTTTTTACCGTAACTACTTGCCTCAATATCTCTAACTTATCGATCAATCCCACCAATCTCATGCTCCTTCAAACCAACCCTAAAGCCGGTTACCTAGCTCAAAAAGCAGACATTGATCAAGCCATTCATCGAGTCCTAGAAAGTGGATGGTACATTTTAGGTGAAGAAGTAACAGCTTTTGAAAAAGAATTTGCCCAATATATGGGAGTTAAATATGCTGTTGGTGTTGCCAGTGGTACAGATGCATTGCTTTTGGCATTAAAGGCTTGTGGAATTGGAGTGGGAGATGCTGTGCTTACCGTTTCCCATACAGCAGTCGCTACCGTTACCGCCATTGAGCTGGCGGGATCAACTCCCATTTTAGTCGATATCAATCCAGTCACATTTACCCTTGATCCGAACGCCCTTGAAGATACCCTAATTCAACTAAATAGACACTCTCACTTTAAAGTCAAAGCCATTATCCCTGTTCACTTATATGGCCACTCAGCCGATATGACCTCCATCTTAGAAATTGCTCATCGTTATGAACTTGAAGTCATCGAAGATTGTGCCCAATCTCACGGTGCAATGTTCAACCATCAAAAAACAGGAACTTGGGGAAAGTTGGGCGCTTTCAGCTTTTATCCAACTAAGAATTTAGGAGCTTTAGGGGATGGTGGAGCAATTATTACTAACAATTCTCAACTAGCTGAGAAGCTATTGATCTTACGGCAATATGGCTGGAAAGAACGCTTTATTAGCGATATTTCGGGCATGAATAGTCGCTTAGATCCCATGCAAGCTGCCATTCTGCGAGTCAAGTTATCTGTTCTTGACCAGGATAATAACCAACGAAAACTGGTAGCCAAAGTCTACGATGAAAACTTAAAAAATTTACCTCTGATTCTTCCCCAAACGAAAGCAAATGTAGATCCAGTCTATCATCAGTATGTTATTCGTTCTAACTCTAGAGATGCTCTGCAAAAAAACTTGAACGCAAAAGGAATTGGCACAGCCATTCATTATCCCGTACCTGTTCATCAGCAACCAGCGTACCAAAAATTAGCGACTTTCTCAAACGGACTGGAAATTACTGAGAAAATCAGTCGTGAAATTCTTAGTTTACCTATGTATGGTCAGCTCACTGAAGAAGAAGCAAAAACTGTCAGTCAGGCTGTGATTGCTGGAATTAAATCTTTAAATTAGCTTTGATTTTTAATTGATTATGCGTTATTTTTGTACCTACTTCGATCATAACTATTTACCCAAAGGATTAGCCCTTTATCAGTCCTTACAAAAATTTTGTGGGTGCTTTGAATTGTGGGTACTCTGTCTCAGTCAAATTTGTTATGATTCCCTGAAAAAATTAAATTATCCTAATGTTCATTTAATTCCTCTAGATAAACTAGAGCGCAGCGATCTAGATTTGCTACAGGCTAAACAAAATCGAACTATTGTTGAATACTATTTTACTTGTACTCCTTGTTTACCCTTATATATTTTAAAAAATAATCCTCAAATTGATTTACTTACTTACTTAGATTCAGATTTGTTTTTCTACTCTGATTTACAACCCATTTATCAAGAAATTGATGATTCCTCCATTGCTATTATAGAACATCGATTTTCACCCGATCGCCTAGAACTCAAGCAATTTGGAATATATAATGTAGGATGGTTATCATTTCGTGCCGATCAGAAAGCTCTAAATTGTTTACAATGGTGGCGAGAGCGATGCATAGAATGGTGTTATGACCGACCAGAACCCACAAGATTTGCAGACCAAAAATATCTTGATGATTGGTTAGACAGATTTTCGGAAGTAGTAGTTATACAGCATAAAGGTGCTAATGTTTCTCACTGGAACACAAATAACTATCAAATTTATCAGAGTCGAAACCAAGTTTTTATTGATGAACTACCTCTAATATTTTTCCATTTTCATGGATTTAAGAACTACAAAAATGGCTTTCAAATATCCTCATTAAATCCAGAATTTAAGTTAGCAAGCTTGCAAGAAAGAACTATTTTTGAGTTGATCTATAGCCCTTATATCAAAACCTTGAAAGATATCACCCATCATTTGAGCGATCTATTACCTGGTATTTCCATGCATCGTTCTTTAAGAGGTGTGGCTATTCCGGCCCTGAATTCTCTATAAAAAAGGAAGTGTAAATGTTAATAGATTTCAACCTTCTATGTTAGAATATAAAACTACAACTCCAGTCTGTTTAATTATATTTAAGCGAGCCGAATTAACTCAAAGGCTGTTTGATGTAGTTCGTCAAGTTCAACCTCCTAAGCTATTGGTTATTGCTGATGGCCCTCGTTTGGATCGGCCAGAAGAAGAGAAAAAATGTAAAGAAGTACGAAAAATTATTGATACGGTAGACTGGGATTGTGAAATTCTAAAAAACTATGCCGATCGAAATCTGGGTCTTAAACATCGAGTGGCCAGTGGTTTAGATTGGGTTTTTGAAACAGTTGAGGAAGCAATTATTCTTGAAGATGATTGTCTTCCTGATGTAACCTTCTTCAGATTTTGCGAAGAACTTTTAAAGTACTACCGCTATACTGAAGAAGTCATGGTAATTACTGGGACAAATTTTTTCTTTGGATATCAACCCACTCCGGATAGTTACTACTTTTCCAGATATATTGATTGTTGGGGTTGGGCAACTTGGAGGAGAGCTTGGCAACATTTTGATTTTGAAATGCAAGAATGGCCAAAACTGCGAGAACAAAATTGGCTTGAAGAATTATTCCCAGAACCTCAAGTCGTTGCTCAATGGAAAAATATTTTTGAAGCGACTTATCAAGGGTATATTAATTCTTGGGCTTATCGATGGAAATTTGCTTGTTGGCGAAGGAACGGATTAACCATTGTTCCTGAAAAAAACTTGGTTTCTAACCTGGGATTTAATCAAGAAGGAACCAATACCCAATTAAGCAGTGGATTACTAGATGGAATCCCCAATGAATCGATGGGATTTCCTCTAAAACATCCAACAGAAGTAGAAAGAAATGATTGGGTAGACTATTTGACTCAAAAAATTGTTTTTGAATTAAATTTTTCTGTTTTAATTCCAGACCTAATTACGACCTTTTGGAATTGGACAGAATCCCAGATAGAAGAAAAACATCAAACTTTGATTAAAGGATTAAAGAACTCATGGAATTTTAAGTGGCTAGTCTCAAGTTTTATAGATAACAAAAAAAGAGAGGAAATTAATACTATGATAACGACTAATACAGAAAACTCGTCGAAAGAGATACAATCTTTACTGGTAGCGATGCTTTATGCTTACCCTCATCAATTTCCAATTCAGTATTATTGGTCTCGAATTCCTCAATGGTTATTACCTGATTATCTGAAGTTTTCATTTATGCCTCCTGGATTATATCAAGAAGTTGGAGAAGCCAACCAATATCTGAAGTATCTAGAGTGTTGGATGAATTATATCTCTTCGATTATTGAAAATAACCCATACTCAGAGATTAGTCAACAAATTCTTTACTATTTCCAGAAATCCAGTAATTTTCACTGCTTGTATCAAACCGATGCTAAGCTCAAAAATCTTTATACCAAAAGATCTAAACTGATTGAAAAGTGGTGTTTACTGCAAGGACAATCTGTAGACTACACATTTGCACCGAGACTGCCAGAAAGAGCAAAAATCAGGTTGGGAATTTTGGCAGACAATTTTGGATTAAAACCAGATACTTTTTTGAGTCTACCTGGTTATAAAAATCTAAATCGAGACCGATTTGAAATCGTTTTGTATTCTATTCAAGCTACAGGCGATCGCTTGGAAAGATATTGTTCGGGTCATGCTGATGTAGGCGTACAACTTCCAGAAGATTTACCCAGTACAATCAAAAAAATTCGTGAAGAAGACCTCGATATTTTATGGATTAATGGTACAACTACAGAGGAGGTAAACAATCTAACTTTATTGGCAAATTTCCGGTTGGCTCGTATCCAAATTATAGGGAGTTATTCAGGCTTGAATCCACAAATAAGCACTATTGATTATTATCTTTCAGGTCATCTTCTGGAATTGGAAAAAACAGATGAGTCAACGATTTGTTTGTCAGGAATTGGGAAAACGATAGATTTTGGTTGTGAGCAACGGGGCATTCCCAGCCGGAGTTTTGACCGAGAAACTTTAGGTATTGCTAATAATGCCTTAGTCTATGTTTATGGGGGAGATAACCAAGCGATTACTCCAGAAGTAGAAGAGACTTGGGTCAAAATCCTTAGCGAAGTTCCTGACTCGACTTTACTGCTCTATTCAAGTGTTTTGAGACCTGTTCCGAAAATGCTTTTAGCAGCTTGGAAACAGCGTTTACAGATGACCTTAAAACAGCAAAATATCAGTGAAGATAGAGTTGTTTTTGTTGCTGATGTTCGCAGTCATACGGACATACAAGCCCTTTTGAAGCAAGCCGATATTTATCTATCCCCTTATCCCTATACCGATTTAGTCTCCCTGGTGGAGCCTTTACTGACTAATTTACCTGTGGTTGTGATGGAAGGTAAACACTCTCATACTCGCTTGGGTGCTGCACTTTTAGAAGAAATGGAAATGAGTTCATGGATTAGTAAAGATGAAACTGCTTATCTTGAAATAGCAGTTGCCCTAGGTAAAGATTTCCAATTGCGCGAACAATATAGTTATCAGATACAGCAAGCAATGCAAAAAACTCCTTGCTTTCTAGATAGTGAGTTATACTCATCTGAAATTGAATCCAGATTAGTGGAAGTGTTTGAGAACTATCAACGCTCTGAAATTAAAGAAAACTTAAGGTTAGGAAAGATTAATTTGATTGTTTTTCCGGACTGGAGTCAACCGGAGGATATCCTATTATCGGATTTAGCTATGGCATTGAATGCTGTTATGAGCCACAGGCAAAAGGATGATATGACTTTGCTAGTGGAAACGAGTAAGATTAATGATGAAGATGCGGATGCTGCTATTTCTGCTGTGATTATGGGTTTACTCATGGAAGAAGATAGCGATCGCGTTGAAGGGCTAGAAATTTGCTTAACTGGATCTTTAGGTTTCTTACAATTAAAGGCTTTGTACCCCCAACTGCAAGGGCGTTTGTCTCTGGAATACGAGTCTTCTATCCCTGAGCTTTTATCGTCTGTTCCTACTTATTCTCTGGAACAATTTCTAGAAACGCAATTTTAAAAATGGTTTAGTCATTGGGGGGATGTTGAATGATTGTTTCACCATTTTCTGTGATTTCAACCATCCCACCCACTGATATTATCCCTTCGATCGCCCGATCGCGGGTTTGCTGATCGACAGCATTCTGATACACTAACATCCAAGCGGCAAACTGAGCTTGTTTACTATCAGGATTTTGAGCTAAAAACTCTGCGGTTGAGCGAGAAAGCGTAGCTACATTCTCACTCTCTGGATCAGAATATTCACTGGCCCATTCAGCCGCTTTAGTAAACGATTCTCGCGCTGCTTTAGCATCAGCTAAAAAGAGGAGTTGGTCAATTCCCAAGTAGCGCCAAATATAATAGGAGCGGGGAGGGTCTTGAGGAGAGAGCAACTGTAATCCATTTTCCATCATGGCCACGGATACTTCGGGTTTCCCTAAGTATAACGATACACTGGCAGAGAGGCCAAAGTAAGCGGGAATAAATCGGGGATCTTTATTAAGGGCAATGTCAAAATAGTCTGGGGTCAAGTCATATCCAGTTTGTTCGCGGGCGGGATCGTCGCCATAATAGATTAAAAATTTAACATAGACCCAATCTGCTATTAAGTTATCAAAGCCAAAGTTTGGTATAATTTTAAGTAATTTCAGTTCGATCGCCTCTTGGGATACTTCGCGCTGGAGTTGGCTTTCTGTGCGTTGCCTCTGGGCCAATTTGAGTTGATTGAGCTTAGGGAGTTGCAAAGATGCGATCGCAGCTCCAGAGATAAGGAATAATCCACTAATAATCAATATTTGATACCACGAACTTTTATTTTTATTTTCCATTATTGCCTATAAGTTTTTACCAATTATAGCGCTGCGCGCTATGGTATTTACAAGTTACCCCTCTTTTGTCACTCTGGGAAGAGTATAATAAAGAAAAAAGGCTGAAAGCCTGATCGGAACGATGATTGCACCACGACCTGCCCAACTGACCCTCTCTGTAATTGACGAATATTGCGACTTCTATAGAAATCTATTT